>CAZGHZ010000075.1:0-26161 GCA_964525655.1 uncultured Occallatibacter sp. | reverse complement strand
CCGCAGGTTCGCAGAAAAGCCGGCTGTCCCGGTTCTGGTCTATAATTCAATCAAATTCCAATCCAGCCCGCTGCTTGTTTCTCACGTTCCAACCTATTGGATTTCCATCAAGTCCTCCTCGGATGAAGCCGATACCACAGAGGGGATAAGGGGAAAACCTAATCCAGGAATCTCACTTTGGAATCGTCGTCAGGGCACGTGTGAGCATTTGGGCTTTTCAGCGGCTTCAATGGAGATCTGTCTCTGGCGGCGGGCCTTTCGAGCGCCTCCGCGGATGGATGGCTCTGGCTGTCATTTCGGTTGCGGTATTGATGGCCGCGACAGCCGCGTCCGCGCTGGCGCAGAGCACCGAGGCTGCTTCCGGACGACGTTCACATTCCCCCACCCTTCCCTCAAAGTGTCCTGAAGCAGATCCTTCGACTTCGCGTCGCTCCACTCTTGATGAAAGAAGGAGCCCGACAAATCAGGCACTGCCTTCGCGCGTGATTGAAGCACAACGCTTCCTGGCGCGGCGCGGCTTGCCGAATGGCGCGGCGCCTCGTCTGCGCCGGCTGGCGAAGACACCTGCTGCCCAAGCCCAGGCCCAGACGCAGGGAAGCGCAAATTGGGCGCCCCTGGGGCCGGCCGCCGTGCAATCGCAGAACTTCGGCCTGGTCTCGGGGCGTGTCTCCGCAGTGGCCCTGGACCCGTCGGATGTATCCGGCAACACTCTTTACGTGGGAACCACCGGCGGAGGAGTTTGGCGCTCGCAGAATGCGAATACCTCCGAAGCCGCTAATGTCAGCTTTGTCGCTCTTACTGACAATCTGCCCGCTTTAAACCACCTTACGGAAGTATCGATCAGCATTGGCGCGCTCACCGTGCAACCAGGCGGCACGGGAGTGATTCTCGCAGGCACTGGCGACCCCAATGACGCCCTCGACTCGTACTACGGAGCGGGAATCCTGCGCTCGACCGACGACGGCGCCACATGGAGCGCAATTCCCACCACCTCGGATCGTCTGTACAGCTTTACCGGCGAGGGCTTCGCAGGCTTTGCATGGAGCACGGTGAACCAGCAACTGGTGGTGGCAGCGGTCTCTCAGGCCCTGGAAGGCACGCTTGTCAACGCGCTGAATTCCGGCGCCAGTTACGAGGGCCTCTACTACTCCTTGGACGGCGGGGCCAACTGGTCGCTGGCGACGATCACGGATGGGCCCGGCGAAGACATCCAGGGGCCGAACGACGTCTTTGCGAATCCCGACGGCAATGCGGCCACTTCGGTGGTGTGGAACCCGGTGCGGCAACTGTTCCTGGCGGCGGTGCGCTACCACGGCTACTATCAGTCCGCGGATGGCTTCACATGGACGCGGATGGCCCAGCAGCCCGGCGGGGGGCTATTGAGTCAGCTCTGCCCGGCCAATAGCGGCGGCACGGGCTCGACAGGCTGCCCCATCTTTCGCGGCACGCTGGCGGTGAATCCCCAGACCGGCGACACCTTTGCCTGGACCGTGGACATCGCCAATCAGGACCAGGGACTTTGGCAGGACGCGTGCGCGGTCAGCGCCGGTGCCTGCGCCAGCCCGACGGTCTGGACGGCCTTGCAGACTCAGCAATGGGAAACGACGGCGCTCGAGACGGACACGATCGAGGGGCCGGCCACGATCGAAAACGGCGACTACAACCTGGCGCTGGCTGCAGTTCCTGCCGGAATCGGAGCGCAATACGGCACCATCCTGCTGGCCGGGGCCAACGACCTGTGGAAGACCGATTGCCCTTATTCGCAGGGCTGCGGGTGGCGCAACACCACCAACTCGAAGGTCGGCTTCTGCGCGCAGGTGGGCGAGTACCAGCACGTCCTGGCCTGGAACGCTGCCAATCCTCTGGAGATCCTGGTGGGCAACGATAGCGGGCTTTGGCGCTCGACCGACGCCATCGGCGAGACGGGGCAGGTTTGCTCGGCGAGCGACGACACCCATTTCCAGAATCTGAACGGGGGCCTCGGATCGCTGGCGGGGGTGGTCAGCCTCTCGCAGGTAGGTGCGACGCCCTACACGCTGATGGCTGGCCTGGGGGCCATCGGTACCGCCGGGGTCAAGAGCACCACCGGACCGGCGGCACAGTGGCCAGAGATTTTGGGTGGCGAGGGCGGGCCGGTTGCGATCGATCCCAGCAACAACTCCAACTGGTATGTGAATAACCAGGCGGGAGTCTCGATCCACCGATGCTCGCAGCAGAGCGCGTGCACTCCGGCAGACTTCGGTTCGTCGCCGGTGGTCGATGATGCGGATGTTGGCGGGGACGGGCTGACGATGGTCGAGCCTGCGCCGTTTCTGGTGGACCCGCTCGACAGCTCGCAATTGCTGATCGGGACCTGCCGGGTGTGGCGCGGTGGCACGAACGGCGCGACCTGGACGGCGGCGAACGCCATCAGCCCGATGCTTGACGGGGCGAAGAGTCCCTACTGCAACGGAGACGCCCTGATTCGTTCGATGGCCGCGATGGCATTGCCCTCGGGCGCGGAAGTGGTCTATGTGGGGATGCATGGCTCGGCGGATGGAGGCGCGACACTGCCCGGCCATCTTCTGTCAGCGATCTTCGATCCCGCGAGCGGCGCGGCGCCCGCCTGGACCGACCTGACGCTCGATCCGGTGACCAATGACGCCAACCCGATGAACTATTACGGGTCTGAGATTTCCAGCATCTTCATCGATCCCCACGACAGCTCTGGAAAGACGGTTTACCTGACCGTGGCGGGGATTCGGAACGAGTCGGAGAATGTGCAGCTTGTGTACGGCTCGACCGACGGCGGGGCGCACTGGAACGCTTTGACATCCAATCTGGTCACGGCTCCTGCCAATAGCGTGGTGGTTGACCCGCAGGACGCCAACACGGTCTATGTCGGTACGGATGCCGGGGTCTATTCGACGCGCCGGATCGCAAGCTGCCTCGATCTCTCTTCCGATTGCTGGTCGCCCTTTGGAAGCGGGCTGCCGGGGGCGCCGGTGGTCGCGCTCAGCGCTGCCCCCGTGTCGGCGACGGTGCAGAATCTGGTGGCAGCCACTTACGGTCGCGGCATCTGGATGGCTCCGTTGTGGACGGCTGGGATGGTGCTGACCACGGCCACCCCCAAGCCAACCTCATTGACCTTCACAAGCCAGATGATCGGAAGCTCCAGCGCCGCCCAGACGGTGACGGTCAAGAACACGGGAAGCGCCCCTCTGACGCCGACTTCGCTTGCAGCCAGTGGAGACTTCAGCGAAACCGACGACTGCCTGAATGGGAGCGTCGCGGCCGGAGCCAGTTGCACGATTCAGGTCGTGTTTACGCCGACGCAAACCGGCAGCCGCACGGGAAATTTGACCATCGCCGCGAACGTCCCCAGCGGAGAATTGACGGTTGCGCTCAGCGGAACCGGCGCTCTATCCGGCGCGGTTACTTTGAGTCCGGCCAGCGTTCCATTTGGCGGCTGGGAGGTGGGAACGACCTCGACCACCTTGCAGGTGACGGTCGACAACAGCAGTGCGCAGGCGGTTTCGTTTGCCAGCAATATCACCGGCCCCTTTGCGATCGCCAGCAATAGTTGCGGGACTTCGATCCCGGCAAGCGGCGGCTGCAATCTGACCTTGACTTTCACGCCGGTTCAAACCGGAGCAGCCTCTGGAACGCTGACCTTCACCGACTCAGGTGGAACACAGTCGGTGGCGCTGAGCGGGTCCGGATTGGCTCCGCCCACCGACATTCTATCGCCCGCTTCGCTCACCTTCGCAGGCACGGTTGTTGGGCAGCTTTCACCGGCACAGACGGTGACGCTGAGCAACAACGGCGGCGTGCCGCTGACTTCAATCGTCATTTCGGTAAGCGGGCCGTTCCAGGAGACAGATGCCTGCTCGGGCAATCTTGCGGCGGCGTCCAACTGTGCAATCAGGGTGGTTTATGCACCTACCCAGGCAGGCAGCCAGAGCGGCACGCTGACCATCACCGATGAGTTGCGCATGCAAACCGTGCCTTTAAGCGGAACGGGCATTACCGCGGCGGTGATCGCAGTGAGCCCGGCCAGCCTCACGTTTACAGCGCAGCAGGTGGGCATGGCCAGCGCGCCGCAGACGCTGACGGTGAGCAATACCGGCGGGTCGCCGATGGCCAATGTGGGATTCCAGATCACCGGGCTCTCAGCCGCGAGCTTTTCTACGGGCTCAACCACGTGCGGCGCCACACTGGCCAGCGGCAGCAATTGCACGGTGCAGGTGATTTTCGCGCCGCTCGCGTCGGGCGGAGCAACGGCCTCGCTTGCCGTTTCCTCATCCACCCCCGGTGTTGCTCCGGTAGATGTTCCTCTGACTGGCGCGGGGCAGACAGCTTCAGGGATCAATGTCAACCCGTCGCAGCTTGTCTTTTTCATGACTCCGCCGGGACAGAGCAGCGCGTCTCAGACGGTGACGATCACCAACACTAGCGGCTTGGCGACCAACTCGCTCGCCCTCACGGCCACGCCTCCCTTCAGCCTGGTGCAGAATACCTGCGGCACGAGTCTGGCCGCGGCGGCAAGCTGCTCGACGGGTGTGTTTTTCTCGCCCGCGCTGGCCGGGGCAGTCGGAGGAACGCTGACCATCGCGTCGGGTTCGCAGGTGCTGGCCAGCGTTCCCCTGAGCGGTACGGGCGGAACGCCGGGCGCAGTCGAAGCCCAGCCCAGCCAGATCGTTTTTCCGCAGACGAGTGTTGGCATCACCAGCGCTCCCGCGACGATCACTCTCACCAATCCTGTGGGGGATGTCAGCGTCGCGAATTTTACCGTGGCGGCCACAGCAGGCTTCAAAGTCGTCAGCAGTACTTGTCCCTTGACGCTCGCGGCCGGGGCCAGTTGCACCGTGGGGGCGGAGTTTGCGCCGTCGAGCGCCGGAACGCAGACCGGAAGCCTGACCATCGGCAACAGCGTGCTGGCGTCGGCGTCGGTGCCCCTGTCGGGCATGGGCTTCGACTTCACGGTTGCCTCTTCAGGTGCATCGAGCGAGACCGTCGCCAGCGGCCAGACTGCCAGTTACCAACTGGCGATCACGCCGCTCGGCGGCTCGCAGGGCTCATTCACGCTCCAGTGCGGCTCATTGCCGTCGTATTCCTCCTGCACTTTCAATCCACCAGGCGAGAGCCTCACCGCCAACACGACCGGCAAGGAGTTGGTTGAGATCGCAACCGGGGTTTCCTCCTCGTCGCGGCTCACGCGGCCGGCTCTGTGGCCGGCGCTTCCACTGGCATGCGGTCTGGTGCTAGTGCCGCTGGCGCTCCGGAGGCGGCTGAGGGCGCTTCTGTTGGTTGTGCTGTTGACAGCCGTTGCGGGCGGCGTTTCCAGTTGCACCTCGTCGGGCGGAGGACTGGTCACGCCGCCTCCTCACTCCGGCCTGACTCCGGCAGGAACATACTCGATCCCCGTCACGGTGAGTTCGGGCGGCATTCAGCATCAGGTTACATTGACGCTCACTGTGGATTGAGACCGCGCGGGTGCGAGGCGGGGAGCCGAAAAGCTATACTCGATCTTCGGACTTCCATCAGCAATCAATTCAGTAGCGCACGCGAACAGACCGCAACTTAAGGAAGAGCAATGACCATCAAAGTAACTGTTGACGAAGTGGAGAGGGTGGCCGAACTGGCCCACCTCGAGCTGACGCCGGAGGAGACTCCTGGCATGCTCAACGACTTGAACGCCATTCTCGACTATGTGGCCGAGTTGAACGAGCTCGACACAACCGGGGTGACGCCGCTGGCGCAGGTGAGCGAACTGAAGAATGCCGCGGGCGAGAGCGTGCTGCGCGACGATCTGCTGCTGCCCTCGCTCGATCGCGCGGTGGTGATGAGCCAGGCGCCGGAGACAGACGGGGCCTTCTTCAAGGTGCCGAAGGTGATTGAGCGGTAGAGCATTTTGCGCCGCTGAAATGTGGGTGCCCCACCCTCGCCGCGATTCTGGTTTTGCGGCTAGGGTGGGAAACGAAGATTAAGGCCGTAGCAGAGCCAGAAGACGCCACGGGAAGGAAGATTCACTTGTCCAACGAAGCGAAACCAGTCCAAGCATTTGTCGAAAAGCCGAAGACTCTGGCCGCCTTGCGCGCGGAGATCGCCGAAGGGCGCACGAAGGCCGCAGATCTTGCCACCAGCTACTATGAGCGCATCGCGCAGGTCAATCCGCGCCTCAATGTCTATCTGAGCCTGACCAAGGAGCGCGCGCAGGCGCAGGCCGCGCGCATCGACGAACTAGCCGCCAAGGGCGATCCTTTGCCCGCCCTGGCCGGCATTCCGGTGGGCATCAAGGACGTGCTGGTCGTGCAAGGCGCCCCGTCGACGGCGGGGTCCAAGATTCTGAAAGGCTACCATCCTCCTTACGACGCGACGGCGGTTTCAAAGCTCGAAGCGGCGGGGGCTGTGCTGCTCGGCAAGCTGAACTGCGACGAGTTCGCAATGGGCTCGTCGAATGAAAACTCGGCCTATGGGCCGGTGCGCAATCCCGTCGACACGGAGCGGGTTCCGGGCGGCTCGAGCGGCGGCTCGGCGGCGGCTGTGGCGGCCAACATGGCCGTGGCAACGCTGGGCTCCGACACTGGCGGCTCGATTCGCCAGCCGGCCAGCTTTTGCGGAGTGGTGGGCGTGCTGCCGACCTATGGCCGCGTCTCGCGCTACGGACTGATCGCCTATGCCTCTTCGCTTGACCGCGTGGGGCCCTTTGCTTCGAATGTCCGCGATGCCGCGACGCTGCTGTCTGTGATTGCCGGTCACGATCCCCAGGACGCTACCAGCTCTCCGGCTCCGGTGCCCGACTATGCCGCCGAAAGCGATAAGCCTGTGGCGGGGCTGCGCGTCGGCGTGCCCGCCGAGTACTTTGCCGAGGGTCTCGACCCCGAGGTGCGAACAGCCGTCGAGGCGGGCATCGCAGCATTGAAGGCCACGGGCTGCGAGATCAAGACGGTCTCGATGCCGAATACACGTTACGCTGTTCCGACTTACTATCTGATCGCCACAGCCGAGGCCAGCGCCAACCTCGCACGCTTTGACGGCGTGCGCTACGGGCCGCGCTCCAAGGACTCCGAAACGCTGGCCGATATGTACCGGCACTCGCGCGATGAGGGCTTTGGAGCAGAGGTCAAGCGGCGCATCCTGCTCGGCACTTATGCGCTGAGCGCGGGTTACTACGATGCTTATTATTTGAAGGCCCAGCAGGTCCGTCGCATCCTGGCCGAAGAGTATCTGCGCGCCTTCTGTGATGTGGATGTAATCGTAACTCCCACCTCGCCTGTGCCGGCATTCAAGTTAGGCGAAAAGACCGGCGACCCGCTGGCCATGTATCTCGCCGACATCTACACAGTAACGGCGAGTCTTGCAGGAATCTGCTGCGTCAACGTTCCCTGCGGCGCGACTAAGTCCGGTCTGCCGGTGGGGATGCAGGTGCTGGCAGCCCATTTGAATGAAGGCACAGCCTTCCGCGTCGCGCGGGCGGTAGAGGCGGCGGGATTGTAGCGGAGCGGATACAATCGAAGCACAGGAGGTCTCGGCATGATGTTTCACGTAACGCTGGAACAAGCGGAAGACGGCTGGATCGTGGCCGAATGTCCCGCCCTGCCGGGATGCGTTTCGCAAGGCCACGACGAAAAAGAAGCTTTGGAAAACATTCGGGAGGCCATTACCGCCTGGATGTGGGCCGAAGATCAGAAGGCCGTCGGCTCAATACCTTCTCACCAAACTCCGATCGTTGTTGCCGTCTGATCGTCATGCTCGGCTGGACCTAACGGGTCTATCGAGTTCGCGTCGGATGGAGAGTGCGATGAAAATATTTCTTCCAAAATCCCAAACTCTGCTACTCAAACCGGTCAAAAAGCCGTTGACGTGACAAAACCGAAGTGCTTTGATTGCCGTACAGGGTTACTGACGCAGCCTTCGGGAATTGCCTATCGGCCCCTCCGACGCACAAATCTAAATGGAGGAGAGAGGCGATGGGGCAACTCGGCAACATTGCAGGCAAGGTAGCAGTCAAGGCGTTTGAAAAGGCAGGATGGTCTGTGCGTGGGCAAGTCGGCAGCCATTTGATGATGACCAAAGCCGGCGAGCGCGCCAACCTCTCCATTCCACAGCACAAAGAGCTCTCTGTAGGCACGTTGCGGAAATTGATTCGAGCTGCCGGCCTCACAGTCGATGAGTTCCTGGAATTGCTGTAGATGTGCCTTGATGGCGGATTTTGAGGAACAGACTGTATGAGGAAGAACGCAAAATTGAGGATTGTAGCCTTGGTGGCGATGCTTGCCGCGGTTCCGCTCTACGCTGCTCCGCGCAAGCCACATGTCGTGGTTCTGGGCGCGGCGCGGAAGGTGGCTTACTCGAAGGCTGGCGACCCGGCCGGCGCGGCTCCGGGCGATTCCGAGTTGAAGATTCGCGCCCTGATCGTTGACAGCGTCGCGAAGGAGTGGACCACCGGCGAGAGCCACGATGTGACCGACCGCAGCTTTGTGGTGCGGCGCGCGATCAAGCTCAACGACGCACTGCCCTCCGACAAGACCGACAAGTCTGTAGCCGGCAATAAGCCAAACGAAAAACCCGCTCCGGCTGCCAACCGATGGGTCTGGCAGCGCGGGCCGTGGCTGCTGGTGGATCGCGTCACCGGCCATGTCGTTGCTCTCAAGCTGCCCGACTACGATCCCGGCGTGAGCCAGGTAAGCTGGTTTCGCGATTACGGCGCTTATTGCGGAGTGACCGCAAGCGGCAAGAGTCTCTATGCCGTGGTGGCGCAGGTGGCGGCGCGCAAGGCCGTTCTGGCCAGAAAGCTGACGGCCTTCGATGCGGAGAGCCATCCTGAGCAGGTCTGCGGAGCGGCAGAGTGGCAGCGCGAGCCGCTGCGGATCACCTTCCATCCCACCGGCAAGGATGCGGTAAGCTTTGACGTCGTGCCGGGCTCGGCAGTGTTGGTGGAAGATGCAGGCGACGAAGCGGAGACTCCTGTTGCGGAAGCCAAGTAACGGAGTCGCGACGGAGTGCGACGGGTGGGGGTTCATGTCTTCCCACCCATTCGCCAGAAAGGAGGCGAATGGATCGGGCAGTCAACCGAAGGTGGGGGCACCCGGCGAGGTAGCGCGTCAGCGTGTCGGCAAGCTGGTGAGCCGTTGAGGAACAAGTGAAGCCTGGCCGCTTGGTTGAGGCCGAGTGCTCGTCCCAGGTTCTGAATTGCGCGCCGTGGGAACTGCACCGCCGGACTCCGGAAAGTTGTAAACCCGGACGGCGCCCGGCGCCTGCGCCTGGGAGATATTCAAGAGCCTCGTTGGGGTATGGCACTTCTTCTTGAGGCTTTCCTGCATTAAATTCCGTAAAATCCAGAGCAGGACAGCCACAGCCAGAGCATAGGGCGTGACAACCAGGATGCGAAGATCGAGAGCCGGCATGGCGGGTCTCCTTTGGCTGATTCGCGCCGGCTGCGCCTATAGGTTGCAAGGCCAGGCCCAACCGGAGATCAGCGTCTTATTCAATCAGCAGACATCCGAAGCGCAAAGATGGGCATAAGCGATTTGTAAGGGGTTTATAAAGGTAGGCGGCGGTCCCGAAGGCCGGTCGGTCCCAGTTTTTGGGAGACGAGAGCGGGGCGCTCCTTGACACACCCCGGCCAGCGCGTATCTTATCTATTGAGGCACTCTTTTCGGAGTCCAAAAGGGACGTGTGCGCCGAGTCCGGCGCGGTTTTGGGATGGGCTTTGAGAGGAAGGCTGTGTCGAACAGGAAGCAGACGGCAGTTGGGTCGAAGTTGGGCGCGGGATTGAAGCTCAGTCCCCGGTTAGCGCCAGACGGACCCTCCTTTTGAGCGGCTGGGCCGGAACCAATCGGCGGCCCGGATCAGTCTGGATGTTCCCGGAGACAAAATTTTTCAGGCATCCGGCAGATAGCCGGAAAGGCCTTTGCCCTGCTGAGGCGCGGCGAGCGCGGTGGGGCGGGCAAGAGACGAGTGTGGGGATGAGTGGGTCAGCGAGTCTTGGATTGATGGTTTTTATGCAGGCGCCCGCAGGCTCGGGCGGCCTCACGATGCTTCCACTGCTGCTGATCATTCCGGTCATGTACTTTTTCGTGATGCGCCCACAGCAGAAGAAGCAAAAGCAATGGCAGGAGATGCTGGCCTCGATCAAGACCGGTGACCGCGTAACGACGGCGGGCGGCATTCGCGGCATCATTCTTACGATCAAGGACGATGCGATTGTGATCAAGGTTGCGCCGGACGGCATCAAGATGGAAGTGGCCAAGAACGCGATTGCCTCGGTGACGACCGACAGTGAATAGTGAACAGAGACAGTGAAATAGTGAATCAGTGAACAGAGACAGTGAACAAGGAAACGTGAACAGCGCAAACATCAAGTTTTCTGCTTTGCTGATTCACTAACTCACTGATTCACTGATCGAGAAGCGGGACGATGAAGAAGAATCTCAACGGTAAAATCGCTCTGATTGTTGCGGTCCTGGTGGTGTGCCTCTGGGGCATCTTCGGGGCGTCGAAGGGGCTCAGCGGCAAGGACCTTTCCGAAGGCCTGCAAAAGCGCATCCATTACGGCCTCGATCTTCGCGGTGGCGCTCACCTGATCTTGCAGGTCAAGGTCAACGAGGCGGTCTACGCGGAAACGAGCAACGTTGCCGCGCAGGTGCAGCAGGAGCTGAAGAAGGCCAGCCTGAGCTTCTCCCAGGTCTACGTACCCGATGCCGACAAGCCGGAAGCGATTCGCATCGAAGGCACCACGCCGGAGAGTTCGAGCGCCATCGAAACGCTTCTGGGCAGCACCAAGTATTCCAACGAATTCGAACTGAAGAGCGTCAACGACAACACCTGGACGCTGACGATGAAGCCGATGGTCCTGACGGCGCTGAAGTCCAAAACAGACCAGCAGGCCATCGAGGCCCTCAGCGACCGGGTGAATGCGCTGGGTATCAGTGAGCCGGTAATTCAGGCCTATGGCCTGGGAGCGGATCAGATCCTGGTCGAGTTGCCCGGCGTGGAAAACGAGAGCGACATCGAGAAGATCATCCAGGGCACCAACCGGTTGGAGATTCACGCAGTGGCCGGTGGTCCTTACAAGGATGAGCAGGAAGCATTGGCCAGCGTCGGTGGCGCCCTGCCTGCGGATCAGGAGCTGAAGAGCTTCCTAGGGGTCGTTAACAGCGGCTCCGACTCGCAGAGCATCTACAGGCTGGAACGCGTTTCGGTGGTGGCCGGAACCGACTTCCGCTCCGCCGATCCGAGCACGAATCAGAACACCGGGCAGAGAGAGGTTCGCTTTACTCTGACCAACGAAGCCGGTGAGCGGTTCTACGACTACACCAGCAAAAACGTGGGCCAGAGCATGGCGGTGGTCATGAATGACCAGGTCCGCGAGGTTGCCAGCATCAAGGAGCCGATTCACGACACCGGCGAGATCTCCGGCAGCTTCTCCCAGGATGAGGTTGTAGCGCTCTCCAAGCTGCTGAGCACCGGCGCGCTGCCTGCCTCTCTGACGCAACTGGAGAAGCGCTTTGTGGGCGCATCGCTGGGCGCCGACTCAATTAGAGCGGGTGTGAAGGCGGCCGTCTTCGGCGTCCTGGTTGTGATGGCCTTCATGCTTTTCTATTACCGCGGTTCGGGTGTCAACGCGGATTTGGCGTTGCTTTTGAACCTGATTATTTTGCTGGGCATTCTGGGGCTTTCAAGCGCCCTTTCGGGCGGCGCCAATGCGTTGACCCTGACACTGCCCGGCATCGCCGGAGTCATTCTGACCATCGGCATGGGTGTGGATTCGAATGTGCTGATCTTCGAGCGTATCCGCGAAGAGGTGCGAGCCGGTAAGGCGCCTTCGGCGGCTGTTGACCAGGGTTTCGCACACGCCTGGATCACCATCGTCGATACCCACGTGACCACCATTGTCTCGGCGGCCATTCTATTCATGTTCGGCACCGGCCCGGTGAAGGGCTTTGCGGTGACCTTGACCATCGGCCTGCTGGCCAACCTCTTTACCGCGGTCTATGTCTCGCGGGTCATCTTCGACGCCCATTTGAACAGGATGAAGCCGGGTGAAGCGGTGTCGATTTAGGGATTAGGAATAAGGTTAAGCGCTGGAGCCCAAGAACGGTTCCAGCCTCCAGGAAGCGGAGAGAATCAGTGGAATTGTTTCGCGGCGTAAACGTGGATTGGCTGAGGCTGAAGTGGTATTTCCTCGCCTTTTCTATGATCTTCAGCGTGGCCGGGTTAGTCAAAATGGGCGTCAACATGACACAGATCCACAGCCCGGTTCCGCTCGGCGTGGACTTCAAGGGCGGCACGCAGGTGCAGGTGAAGTTCGAGCAAACTCCGGATATCAACCGGATTCGCCAGGCGGTCGCGGCGGCCGGCGTCCAAGATGCGACGATCCAGAGTATTCAGAGTGAGATCAGCACCTCCGGCAATGAGGTGCTGATCAGCCTGCCCGTGCAACAAGATGAGACCTCGCTCGACGCCGGACGCAAGCAGATCGTCGATGCACTGCAGGCTCACTACAACAATCCTTTTACTGAGAGCAATGTGTCGGTTGTGGGTCCCACGGTAGGCCGCCAGCTTGAGACCAAAGCAGCGCTGGCTACGCTCTACTCGATGGCCGGCATGCTGGTCTATCTCTGGTTCCGTTTCCAGTTGATCTATGGCGTGGCGGCGGTGGTGGCCTGTTTTCATGACACGCTGATTACGGTCGGCGCCTTCGCGCTGACCAACCAGGAGATCAGCCTAACGGTCATCGCGGCCATTCTTACGCTGGTTGGCTACTCGATGAACGACACCATTGTCGTCTTCGACCGCATTCGCGAGAACCTCCGCCTCAGCCGGCGCGAATCCCTGCCCGACGTGGTCAACCGCAGCATCAACCAGACATTGAGCCGGACGGTGCTGACTTCGGGGCTGACATTTTTGACCGTTCTCTCGCTTTACATCTTCGGCGGACAGGTTCTGAGGGGCTTTTCATTTGCGCTTGTGGTGGGTATCCTTATCGGGACGTATTCGTCGATTGCGGTCGCGGCACCCATGTTGGTCGCATGGCAGGAGTGGCGGGCACGACGAGGCAAGACAGCAACGCTTCCGGCGGCAAAGCGAGCCAGAGTTTAGGGGCGCAAAGACCGCAGTTTTACGCATGTTTTTGAGGGGAAGCGCAGGGATGACAAAGGGTGCCGCGCTTCTGTGATATGGTTTCAATGCCGGGAACATTTTCGCTATACCCGGTGTCTAACTAGAGGTAAGCAAACACTCGATTCGAGGCTGGCCATGTTTGAAGATTCCACATTTGAATCCGCGGGCAGGATCAAGAGCAAGAGCGGACCCTGGATGATCCTGATGTTTATCGGCGAGGCCCTCATCCTGATCCTTATGATCCTCCTGCCGCTGATCTATCCCGAGGCGCTGCCCAAGGCGGCCATGCAGATGGCGCTGGTAGCTCCGCCACCTCCACCACCTCCACCACCTCCGCCGCCTCCACCCGAGGCCGTGCATGTGGTCCATGTGCAGTCGGAGATGATGAACAATCAGCTCACCGCGCCGACCCGTATTCCGCATGACATCAAGATGGTTGCCCAGAGGGAAGCGCCGATGGCTTCGTTTAGCGGCGTCTCGGGATCGGATTTCGGCAGTTCAAGCGGAGTCATGGGCAGCATCTTCAGCGGTGAGACGGGTCCCAAGGTGAAAGCCGAGGTTCCCAAGAAGATCAACATCTCCAGCGGTGTGGCCCAAGGCATGCTGCTGCAGAAGACCCAGCCCGTCTACCCGCCGATCGCCAAGGCCGCACGCGTGCAGGGTACGGTGGTGCTTCAAGCCAAGATCTCAAAGACCGGTTCCATCGAGGATCTGCATGTCATCAGCGGGCCGGCCATGTTGCAACAGGCCGCCCTGGATGCCGTCAAGTCCTGGCGCTACAGGCCCTACCTGCTCAACAACGAGCCGGTGGAAGTGGAGACCACAGTCAACGTGATCTTCACCCTGGGTGGATGAGGAACGTTTCGGGTTCTTTCCGCCATGCCGGGGAAAGGACATCTCTATTGACCTGAATGCGAGTCCCCAAAGGAGCCGCATTCCCAGCAACTGTAAAAGCAACTGCAGTCCACAAGGAAACTCCTTAGGAGGAACGATTCAGTGATTCTCGCTCAGCTCACACACTTCGCTTCGCACACGGCCGCCAATCTGGCATTCATCTTCGACGATGAGCAGGCCGTCGGCTTCAGCCCCATGGAACTCTGGCAGCACATGGGGTGGCCGGTTCGCGCCATCGCCATCACCCTTTTCGTCGAGTCAATCTGGTCTCTGGCCGTGATGATCGACCGCTACCTGTACTTCTCCGCCGCCCGCAAGCAGTCGCGCGAGTTTGCGCCCAAGGTTGCCGGCGCGCTGAAGGACAGCAAGCTCGAGGAAGCGATCAAGATCGCCGATCGCAACAAGAAGTCCCATCTGGCTGAGGTTGTGACCGCCGGCCTGCAGGAGTTCCGCTCCTCTGGCGGCCTCGCCACCGACGAGACGATCGCCAGTTCGGGCCGCGCACTGGAACGTGCCGAGGCCATCGTTCACGCCAAGCTGAAGAGGGGCCTTGCCGTTCTGGCCACCATCGGCGCCACAGCTCCCTTCGTCGGGCTGCTGGGCACCGTCATCGGAATTCTGCACGCCTTCCAGCAGATCGCCACGCAGAAAACCTCGGGCATCGGCGCGGTCGCGGGCGGCATCTCCGAGGCCCTGGTCACCACGGCCTTCGGTTTGCTCGTTGCGATCCCGGCCGTGATGGCATTCAACTATTTCACCGGACGCGTCGAGTCGTTTGACGTGGAGATGGACAACTCCTCCAGCGAGCTGGTCGACTACTTCATCAAGCAGAGCCACAGGCGCTAGGCGAGGCGCCGCGCGGCGAGAGCGGGAAGCTGAGGCCGGAGGGAGAGCGAATACTCTCTCCCGCCGGCCGGTTCCAAGCGCGCCATCGGCGGGTCGCTGGCAATGCCCGGAGGCCGCCCGGAATCATAACTTTCAGGCAACGGAGCTTTCACCATGTCAATCGCGGTACGCAACGAAGGCAGCAAGGTCAACTCGAATATCAACGTCACCCCTATGGTGGATGTGATGCTGGTGCTGTTGATCATCTTCATGGTCATCACCCCCATGCTCCAGAGCAAGGTGCAGGTCGAGATGGCCAAGGTCGACAACCCAACCGCCATGCCGGATGCCGACAAGGAAGACGCCATTGTCGTGGCCATCACCCGGAGCGGCGATGTCTTCCTGGGACAAAACCGTACGTCGATCAGTGAGCTTGGCGTCCAGGTCCGCGAGAAGCTGGCCGACAAGCCCGGCAAGACGATCTACGTTCGCGCCGATTCACGCGCGCAGTATCGGGCAGTGGAAGACGCCATCGACGCAGTGCGCACAGCCGGCGTGGAGGATGTAGGCTTGCTGACGCAGAAGCGCGAAGGCAACCTGGCGGGTGGCGAGTAGCTCTTACTTGCGCTGCCCCGTTAGCGATCTTGCAAGGATAAGGAGTTAAGCCATGTCAATGACAACTGGGAGCGGGAGAGGCTATTCAGCGGAGATCAATGTAACTCCGATGATCGATATTCTTCTGGTGCTGTTGATCATCTTCATGGTCATCGTGCCAGTTACTCCCAGGGGCCTGGCGGCTTTGGCGCCGCATCCGGCCAAGGGAGACGCGCCGCGCGATCCGCGCGCCATCGTGGTGCAACTGCTTCACAGTCCTGGCCAGGTTCCGGCCTACAAGATCAACGAAACAGCTTACGCAAAGTCCGATCTTCTGCCAAAGTTGACTGCCGTCTACGCCAACCGCGCCGAGCGCGTCATGTTCGTCAAGGCAGACGATGGCATCGAGTTCCGCTATGTGGCCGAAGTCATCGATATTGGCCGCGCCGCGAACGTGGATCACATAGGCCTGATGACACCAAGGATCATGGCCGGCGAGTAGAATAGCTTTTGCGCCGCCCGATTTGGAATTTGAGATAACGAGGAGTTTTTAGCAATGTCAATGACAACTGGGAATGCGGGGGGCTACTCGTCCGACATCAACGTAACCCCGATGATCGACATTCTTCTGGTGCTGCTGATCATCTTCATGGTCATCGTACCGGTTACGCCCAAGGGCCTGGAGGCGATGGTGCCTCAACCGCCCAAGAACCCGCAGCAGCAAAACCCCACCGATCGCACGATCGTGGTGCAGGTGTTGCACGATGCGGGCAAGATCCCCTCGTACAAGATCAACGACACCGTCGTGTATAACGGAGTCGGCGGCGTGGCGGCACAGAAAGAGCTGCAGGCACGCTTGACCGAGATCTACGCCAATCGCGCCGAGCGCATCATGTTCGTCAAGGGCGACGACAATCTGGACTTCCACTACATCGCGGAGGTCATCGATATTGGCCGCGCGGCAAACGTGGACCACATCGGTTTGATGACGCCCAAGATCATGGCCGGCGAATAGCAGGCAACGCGCGCCAGCTTCCTTCGCGGGAAATGCGCGGAGCTCGGATTCGGCCAGCACCGTCCCGAGGCAGTTCATTCGCCTGGGACGGGGAGTACAATTTTTTCGTCCTGGTCCGGGCGCTTCCCGCTTGCGGCCAGCTGACAAATAGATTCCAGGCCTGCGGCAGATAGGCGCTCGCTTGAAGGAGAAGGATAAGAAGATGAATGGACCCGCACGAATTACGGCGCTCGCGATTGCTTTAGCCGGCATGGTGCTTTCCATGAGCGGGTGCGACCGCCTCGCGGCCCGTGACCAGTTGAACAAGGGAGTGGAAGCTTACAAGGGCGCGCACTATGAAGAGGCGATCGGGCACTTCCAGAAAGCCACGGAACTCGATCCAACCCTTCCTATGGCGAAGAGCTACCTGGCCACCGCGCTGGCCCAGAACGTAGTGCCGGGGCTCGATACACCCGACAACCTGAAGAACGCGCAGCAGGCCATTGATATCTTTCAGGATGTTCTTACGAACAACCCACACGATATCAATAGCATGAAGCAGATCGCGGGCATCGACTTCAGCATCAAGAAGCTCGACGACGCCAAGGATTGGCAAAAGAAGGTGCTGGCCGAGGACCCGAAAGATCCCGAGGCCGCTTACACGGTGGGCGTGATCGACTGGATGCAGGCGCACCAGAATACTCTGACGGCGCTGTTGCCCGCGGGCGTAAACGACGACGGCGAGGGGAATGTCAAGGCTCCCAAGAACGTCATGGAGCCGCTCAAGGCCAAGAATGGCCCGCTAGTCGACGAGGCCTTGCAGTATCTCAACCAGGCGGTGGAAAATCGGCCCAACTACGACGATGCCATGGCCTACCTGAACCTGATCTATCGGCGCAAGGCCGATGTGGATTGGGGCAATGAGGCGGCCCGCAAAGATGATGTAGCCAAGGCCGAGGAATGGCGCACCAAGGCGATGGGCACCCGCAAGGCGAATGAAGAGAAGAAGAACGCGGGCCCCGGCGGCATCACTATGGATTCCAGCGGCAACCTGAAGTAGCACGCTGCAACGAAAAATCAAACGGCCTCTACGAAGAGTGGAGGCCGTTTGATTTTTTGGGGTTTCGTTCCGGTTCTACGGAGTGGAGTGGCATCTTGCGATTCGAATCCCTTGGCTGCTCATCGCTTGTCCTGCCCGCCCCATCACGTAAAAACCGCGTGGCGGGGGTCCAAGCCCTGCCTTCCTCGGAGATGCCTTTAGGAGATTCAACCGCGATTGATGGGGCAGATTCGCAGCGCCGCACGGTGCCCCTCAGGCCACTGGTCTGCAATCCCCGGATTCCGCTGCGCCTTATCCGGAGCCGCCTTCGGCTGCTCCCTGCAGGAGCGAGAGTGCCTCTTACTGCGCGCCCTGCTTGAGAATCTGCTCGGCAAGGTAGTTGTGAACCTTGGCGTCATTGTGCAGCACTTCGAAGTAGGCGTTCTGCAGCAGTTGTGCGTGGTTCTCACGAAGCCCCTGGCGGATCACCTGCTGGACGCGCGGGTCGTTCAACTCGCGCTGGCCGGCCGGCTCGCGCGCGATCAGCTTATAGATCGCGTAGCCCATCACCGTGTGGCCGGGCGGGGGGGCGTAGACGGGAAGAACGTCAGTGATCTCTCCCGGCTTCAGCTTGGTAACGGCGTTATAAACGTCCTGTTCGGCACGCAGTTGCGTCTCAGGCCAAAAACCCATGTCGCCGCCATTCGAGGCGGTGCTCGGGTTCTCCGAGTAGTTCATCGCCAGGTTGGCAAAGTCGCCTCCCCCAATCAGCTTCGCCCGCAGATCCTGGATCTTCTTCTTCGCGTCGGCATCGCTTGCGGCCTTGTTGTTTTGCAGGTTCCCAGACTGCTGCGAGGGCACGTTGGTGACCGCGATCTGTGCCAGGTGATACTGCGGCTCGATCAGGTTGAATTCGGCCTTGTGTGCCGCATAGTAGCCGCTGATCTCCGCGTCGGTGATGGTGATCTTGGACTCGATCTCCTTGTTCAGAAGCTTGGTCTGGGTCAGCGAGCGGCGAATCTCGCGCTTCAGATCGTCCAGCGTGATGTTGCGCGTCTGGAGCTGCTTGTCAAACTCTTCCTGTGTGAGAGGAGTCTTCATCTCGGTCAGCTTGGCGTTTACGTCCTCATCGCTCGCAGCCAGGTTGAGCTTGGCCGCACGCTGCCAGAGGATTTCCTCATCGATCAACTTGCCGAGGATGTTGAGGCGCACTATATCTGCCTGCTCGGCGGAAGGCTTTGGGGTGTTGTCGTTCAGATTGGCCTTGTAATACTTCTCCAGATCGGAACGCAAGATTTCCTTGCCGTTCACGGTCGCCATCACGTCTGGAGAGACCGAATGGTGACAACCGCCGAGGACAGTCAGCAGGGCACCACAGCAAAGAACGGGCACAGCCAAACGAAAAGACGAGCGGAAGAAAGCATCGATCTGCAACCTGGTATCCCCCTCAAGAACGCAATGGTCCCCGGCAATCAAGGATAAATCCCAAAGGCGCCATGGCGATAGGCAATTTATAACGCAGCCGCTGTTTACGGCCGCGGCAGCTTTCCGGGTGGTGCAGGCGCGAAAACGGAACCCGGCCCTTACCTGCCCGAAACGGCAAACGGCGCCTGTGCCGACGGCACCTCCACTCCTGCGGCGCGCAGGGCGCGGTCGATCACCATCCACACCTGTTCTTGGGGCAGCGCGCCGTCGAATCGCTCGCCATTGACGAAGACCTGGGGGGTCGATTCAACTCCCAGCGACTGAGCCTCTTGAGTCGAGGCTTGCACTGCGCTCTGGTCCTGCTTGGCCAGACAGGCGTCCAGTTTGACGGAGTCGAGCCTTCCCAGGGTTGCCTCTTGCCGGGCGATGCGATCCAGGGTGGCAAAGCTCCGGGACATGTCCCGATTGTCGCCGCTGACCTCTCCGCCGTGGGAGTGCAGGTAGTCCACATACACCCAGTAGACATCGCTGCTCTGGTCGGCCAGACAGTTGGCGTCCACCGCGGCATGCATGGCCCAGGGGTGGATCTCGCTGAGCGGGTAGTCCTTGTAGATGAAGCGCACCTTGTCGCCGTAGTGGTTGAGGGTCGCCGGAAAGAGTTCCTGGTGGAGGCGGGCGCAGTAGCCGCACTCCAGATCGTCAAAGTTGATCACCGTGACTTTGGCCGCCGGATTGCCGCGGATGGGCCGGCCGGCCACGTTGATTGAAAAGATCGGGTCGTTGACCAGATCGAACTTCTCCAGGCGCGCCAGCGTCTTGCCGTCGGTCGAGATAAGAAACTCCTTCGCCGAATGATTGGTCCCGTGCGAGAACGTTACAGGCAGCGTGTCAAAGCCGGCGATCTGGCTTGGCTTGCGTGCGCCGAGGATCACGTCATAGTCCTGCGGCACGCTGAACTGGGAGCGGATCATGACCTCGATGTGACGGCTCATCACCGGGTCCGGCGCCCCCGGCGGGGGAGTTTGGGCCTTGCAGCCCACTGCCAGGCCAATAACAAGCAGCCCGGCCAGAAACTGAATTCGCGACAAAGGCATACCCTCTCTCAAAAAGGATACTCCAGCCGCCTGCAGTGGGGTGGCCGGCGCTTACAGGACCTCAAGCTTCGGAGCATCCAACATCTGGTGCGATGAAATCGTGGCAAGAAACTCTCGACTAATAGGCGGGCGGGAGCGTCGGGTCGCGGAAGGCGGAGTTTGTCCGGCGAATGTCGCCTATGGTGCCAAAGCTGGCCAGTGTAAAGCCCCAGAGATATTGCGTGTCGTTGCCGCGAACCGACCCAAGATTGAGGCGACGGTAGCCGAAAGTAAGGCCACAGCAGTTCCAGTTGTAGGTGGCCTGCGCGCCGGCATACTGCAACTGGCCGAGGGCAAAGTCGTAGCCGCCATTCGCGGCAAAGCTGAATCCGGCGCTTGTGGGCAGGCCGTTTGTGCCGACTCTGCCGATGGAGAGAAACGGCTGCACCTGCAGGCTTTGAGTGATCGAGGCCGAGGTGCCTTGATCGTCGACCGCGTTGAGCAGCGCATGGCCCACGCCGACAGTCGTGTTCCCCCAACTGTAGCCTGCAAACAGGTTATCGGCGCCCAGCCGCCCGGCCTTGGGGTCGTAGTCCAGATCCCATTCGATGCGCAGATTGTTGATCGCCTCGAAGCGCAGCCTCGATGTAACGGGCGAGAGATTGCGCGAGTCGGTAAGGAAGGCGATGGCGCTGAGGTTCAAAGCCGAGTCAAAGACATTCCGCCGGCCCGAGATCAACGCTCCGCCGAAGTTGGGATCAATGAAGAGTTTTTGCGCGATCTGCCAACTAGCCCACTCGCGGGGTTTCTCCTGGCAGGCGGTATTCTCCGGCGCGCAGGGCTGCCCGCCGGCCGGCCGCAGATAGAATCTCTGAGTGAGCGAGAAACCCACTTCGTTAGTGTTTGTGGCGATATCGGCGGTATCGATCAGCAGCACGTTGCGCGCCTGAGCTCCGATGCCGGTGACATACCGGTAGGTGATCTCGGGCTCGATGACGTGGCGCAGTACGCGATTCCAACCGGGGAGTGAGAAGTCCCGCTCAAGGACCGGCAGACGCAGGTCGACCGAGGCTTCAACGTCGCTGCGGGAGAGCGAATCGTGACTGATGGTGGGTGTGCCTCCGTTGGATCCAGTCAGGTCGGGGTTCTGGCTGATGGTATAGGCGGTCTCGCGCAGCGCGGCCTCGGCCAGCAGGCTCCAGCCGCCCGCCGACAGCGGCAGGGCCAGATGCGGATAGAAGTCATAGCGGCCGACGTTGCGGGCGTGGAAGCTGGTTCCGTTTGAGATGCTGGCGGGTTCCGAGCGGGTCAGATACGCGAGCGACGATCCTCCACCCCAATAGACCGTTGAAGCGCCAAGCGGCCTGTCAAGCACGTCAAAGCGCAGGTTGGGCAGGTGGAGTATTCGCGCCTCGTCGCCGTCGGTCGTGCTGGCAAAAGTCTGAAAGCGCTCCAGCGAGGCTGAGGCCACGAAACCGTCATGCGCGTGGGTGAGCGCGACATTGCTCTGTACCTCGGAGTTGACTGCCTGGGAGTAGGTGTCGTTGAAGACCAGCCGGTAGACGTAGCACGACAGGTATTCCACGTTGCCGGCCAGGCGCAGCTCGGTGGTGAGATCTTTGCGGCCTTCGGCATTCACGTCCACGCCCCCCTGGTTGACACGCCCGGTGCTTG
This sequence comes from uncultured Occallatibacter sp., assembly GCA_964525655.1. Lineage (GTDB taxonomy): Bacteria > Acidobacteriota > Terriglobia > Terriglobales > Acidobacteriaceae > Telmatobacter. The sequence goes on along the minus strand of CAZGHZ010000075.1, from coordinate 4,536 downwards.
CCGGGGCAGGAAGGCAATTAGCAGTTGGGGTGCTGGCGGGCGCCGGTACAAATCCGCGATCCACCAGTGCGACCCATCGAGCCGTCAGGTGGTCGAGCCCTGGGCCCTTGTAGCGGAAGTCGCCATTGGGCGCCCAGCCGCGCTTGCTGTAATAGTCCGAACCAACGACCATGTCCATACTGCGGTTGATAACCCAATAGACCTGCTCGCCGAGCGTGTAGCCCCGGATCGACGAGTAGTTGCTGGGCAGGATGGGGAAGAGAAATCCGCTTTCGCGGCCCGTTTCGCTGGTCGGGTGATGAACGTAGGGCAGGTAGAAAACGGGGATACTGAGAAACTTGAAGAGCATATTGGCAGACGAAGCCTGGCCGTTCTCCAGCTTGATTGAGCGGGAGATTAACTGCCAGTCTGGCCGGGGCAGCAGGCAGTTCGTCATCGTGCCATCGACGATTTGGTAGCGGCCCTCGCCGGTCTGCAGCAGAACCCTGCCAGTGAAGAGGAAAGGATTGGTTGTGGAATAGACCATCGTGCGGCCAAGCGTGCGGATGCCCTGCGAGCCATGCACGTTGAAATACCGGGCGGTGTGCATATTAAGCCGCATGTCGCCGCTTGAGGCGTAGATCAGCACATCGTTGGGGCCACCCGCAACCTGCAGATTGCCATCCGCCTGCAGTTCCGTAGTGGACTGGTGATAGACGACCTTGTCAGCGCGCAGAGTGTAGTCGCGATAGTGAACCACCACGTCGCCGTCGAGGGTCCAGATGTCGCCCACGCGGCTCTGGTTTTCAGCTTCCCACTCAACGGGTTCGCCGCTGGCGGGCTCCGGCTCAGGCTGAGCCACGGGCATGGTCTCCTGACTGGGGTCGTCCGGCAAATCCGATGCATGAATGTCGGTTGAAGGCTTGGCGCCGTCGGGGCTCTCAGACGCCGGAGGTGCCGCATTGGTCAACGCCTGCCCCTGGATTTGCAGGTGACAGAGGGCCAGCATCGTGATAAACACTATAGTGCGAGGACGCATCCCAGGGACCAAGGTCAGCATAGCAAAACAGGCTGCCTTGGATGGGTCATGCACCTCGCGGCTCTGGCAGCAGGCACAGTTCGCATCGTTTCCCGCGCCCGGTCCGGTATCCCGGACTGGTGATCGAGGGTTTGCCTGCCCCTTCCCACGCGAACTCCCTTCTTCTATTGGGGCAACGCCCGAGAGCTCCTCATGCACTGGAGTTCAAGGGCCGATACAGTCGCCGCAGGACCTTGGAATCCGGTCCGGCAGCGCGTCAGAAGGGACGCGAGCAGTCTTGAGCACAGCTGAAGTCCAAACCGAGTCCACCTCCTCCTGGAAGCAGGAGATAAGCCTGCGCATTGCTGCACACAAGAGCCGGAGAGGCTGCGCCGCCGCACAAACGGCGGTACCCACGCCGGTTGCGAACGCTGCCAGCAGCCGCGCCGCCGAAGCAGCCGCCCGCGTGGCTGCGCGCTATGCCAAAGCTCCCAGCTACAGCCAGATGCTGTCGGTAGACGCTTTCGCCGCGACAAACGCCGGCGAGGTTGCGTCCGCGCCGAACTCCGACGGGTTTGCCGCCGTCACGGGCCCGCGCTTTTGGGAAGCCGAAGCGCCGCCGACAGCGGCTTCTGCGCGAAGCTCCGATCCGGATTGGGAGCCGGCTCTCCCCCCGCTCCACTCTGCCGCGCCTTCATCGCTTGAGGATTGGGAGAGCGAGTGCGCCCACAATCGCTGGGAGCCGGATCTTCGCTTGCGCCCGGTGGAAGCGCTTCCAGCCCAGTTTCCAGCGTCTGTTTCAACACTGGAGGCGTCCGCAATTGAAATTCCAGAGGCAGACACCGCGCCACACCCGGTAGATGAGCGCGCAGCTTCAGCTCTCGACAGTCTGGAGAAAGGCAGGTGGGAGTGGCCGGAGTTGGCCAGAGACTTCCCAAACAGTGAGGAGATCAAGCCGGTCGAGCCTGATTTGCCCATTCCAGCCAACCTCATCGAGTTTCCGCGCGAATTGGTCGCCACCCGCAGGATGCGTCCCCGTCGGGCCGAGGGGCCATTCGCGGTGTCCAAGCCGGAGGCACAGTTGAGTATCTTCGAGGTGGATCCCAGAGCTGTCTCTACCTGTCCTGAGCACACCGGCGCAGCGGCTCTGGCAGCCTGGCCGCAGACTGCCTGGGCGGAGATCGAACTGGAGCCTCAAGTCCGTGAAGAAACAGAGCCGCAAGAGACGCCGGCCGCGCTGCCGGAGCTGCAACTGGCGCCCATGGGCAGGCGGATGGTTGCGGCCCTCGCCGATGGCGCGCTCATCGCAGGCATAGTCCTCGGCCCGGCCTTGGCAGCCGCGGGCAGGCTCGGTCATTCGTACCCGGCAAAGATACTGGGGATCGGTGCGGCCGTGGCATTGATAGTCGCAGGGATGCTTTACTTTGCGCTCTCACTCTTGCTTGCCGGGGCTACCGCGGGGATGAAGCTGGCGGGCATATCGCTGTGCACCTTCGATGGCCAGATCCCTACCCGGGCGCAGTTGCGCAGCCGGCTGGGCGCGCTGCTGCTCTCTCTGGTTCCGGTGGGGCTGGGCATTGCCTGGTCGCTCTTTGACGACGACCACCTGAGCTGGCACGACCGGCTATCGAGGACCTATCTGCGCGAGAATTGAGATGATCAAAGAACCCGGCCCAGACAACTCATCGAAGATGCTCTGACCAACGAGAAAGGCCGCGTTTCTGCCCTCCCCTTCTTCCGCAGTATGAATCGAAACGAAGTTACCAGGAGCTCGAGACCAGTCTAGAGGATTTTCGGATTTACTGTAGACTTCCGTGCCCCATCCATTCCGCGTTTTTCTGCGGAATGGGTGGGAAATCTACAAAATTTCGGTCTACACAATTCCCAAAAATGCTCTAGACGCCTTTCTCTTGCGAAAGATTGCGAATGCCAGGCCCAGAAGGCCCGTGCCCAGCAACAGCAGCGAAGAGGGCTCCGGCGTTGCATTGAAATTGGCCTCGAAGTCGACTCCCGCGCCATGGAGGCCGGTCTGCGCGTCGATGATGGTCAGGGTGTTTGTTCCAGCAAGCAAGGAGAGATTGGGGAAGAAAACTGTATCCACAGCTGTACAGTTGGGCATCCCATCCGCGCAATGGCCGTCACTGCCGACGATGCCAAATTGCACCAGGATCGACTGTTCGGGCGTCCCCTCATCGAGGATGACCTCAGCCGTGTCGTCTGCCATCACGCTGACGCTTCCATCGTAATGCCCGCCAACGGCGCTGAAAACCGTCTGGTAGTAGTAGAAGCCGTTTGCGTCGCATTGGCTTCCAGAGCAACCGGTGCCGGCTGCGGGTGCGTTGGAGACCCAGCTTGTTCCGGCGATCGCGGTGGACCAGCTCCCGGCGGCAATGGCGTACGCGGTATTTGAAGTGCTCTTGCTGAAGGGGGTAGTTGGGGCCGACAAAGGCAAACTCAGCGCGCTATATCCGAGGTACTCCAACCCGCCGTCTGCATGGCTGCCGGATGCGCCAGCGCCGCTGCTGAGGGTGATTGTGTCTGCATTTGCTCCCAATAAACACACGAGCAATAAGGCGGTTAAGAGTTCGACCTTCAGGATTACCTTCATCTTCTCTCCTTGCACTTCCCTTGCAGGCATCTTGCGGCCTCCGCGCCTGACGCGAGACCTTGCGCCGGCCCATCGGTTGACTTCGGGCTAAGTCAGGCGGACCAGCCCACATTCGTTGAGTCTGTTATGGGTTGCTTCCGATGCTCCCGGACCGTGACGATTAACGATTATGCAGATGGCCTGCCAAAAAGGAATATGCAAGATAAGAGCTTTCAAATCCCGGCGAGTGGAATCCGGGAAAGAAGGGCGGCAGCCACGTCCCCAGCCATCGAGGCCGATCTCTGGGAACGAGGATCCAAGAAGCGGCTGCCGCCAAATCAAAGCCAGTCTAGGTGTGCAGAGGGCGCAAGGACGGCCGGGTGGCCATCTGGCCCTGGCCTGTGAATCTTCCCCAGTCCTGGTGGTCGCTCTCCAGGCGGAACTGGCGGATCATGCCATCCAGATCGCTGGCCAGCGAGGCCAGGTTCTTGAGGGCTTCGACGGCCTCCTCGGCGCCCTGCGCATTCTCGACCGACAGTTGGGAGATCTGGCCTGCGGACTCTGAGATCTCGCCGGAGGCCGAGGTCTGCTCGGTGGCGGCGGTTGCGATCAGGTGAATCTGGTGCTCCACCTGTTTGGAGGATTCAATGATTGCCTCCAGGCTCTGCCGTGCGTGCGAGGTCTCTCCCATGCCGGTTTCGACGGCCGCGCGGCTCTCCTGCATCACCTGAAGTGTCTCGCGCGTCTCTTCCTGGATGCTGCGGATGGTGCCGGCGATCTCTTCTGTCGCGCTCTTGGTGCGCTCGGCGAGACGGCGAACCTCACCCGCAACGACAGCGAATCCGCGGCCATGCTCCCCGGCGCGCGCAGCCTCGATGGCGGCGTTCAATGCCAGCAGGTTGGTCTGCTCGCTGATCTCCTGAATGACGTTGACCACCTTGCCGATCTCCTC
>CAZGHZ010000074.1:0-26304 GCA_964525655.1 uncultured Occallatibacter sp. | reverse complement strand
TGCCGCCTGGGTGGGGGCAACGCGGCTGATCGATAACACGGTGATTGCTTAACGCCGGGCCGGGGGCGGATCGTGCGCCATCCCTTGGAGCACTTTCATCGCTCAGGGGCATTGGAAACGAAAAGCTGGCGTGTTCGATAAGTGAAACGGGCTGATCCTGCCAATTGAAACGCCAAGAACAAACTGCCTCCGACAAGCCGGCTCACCAGTACCGAATCACTTAGTCGCTTGCATGGTGCAGTCGGTTAATTTGTAGTGCCAGACTTCGTGATGGCTCTCCCGGTTGATCGCAACCTGCTCCGGTAATTGAAAACCGCCAACGTTTTGATAGGTGTAGGTGAGGATGATTCGATTGCCCGGCCTGAAATCCCCATCCTCGCCCAGCCTGTAGGAGGTCAAAAGGAAGCCCTGGGGGCCAGGACGGAAGTCTGTTTCCCGGCGATCAGAGGCAGATCCCTTTTCCCCTTCGCTCTGGAGACTCATGTCGCGCGCGAGCGACATCTCAACATCGAAGGTCTGGATCTTGAATTCAAGCTTGTAACCTGACGCGGACGGTTCGACAAGAACGGGCGTGCCTTCCGACGGAAGCATTGCGTTATTACTGGCAACTAACCAGCTATTCAAACTGAATTGGACAGCGTGTTTGAGGAGACCTTCAGCCATTCCACCATGCGGAAGCCGCCTTTCTTCATCGTCGGTCATCCCGGAAGACACTGTAGCGTCCTGGCGGCTGACCGTGACGTGAGTGCGAATCGGCTGAATGAGTTTGGCGATCTCCTCGTCCGTACCTTCGTCGCCGACGCGTACGGCCTCGGTAAAGTGCTGCTTCCAATTGAACTCTACCGCGCAGCTGAAGGATTGGAGATTCCTCCCAAAGGGAGCGTCGTATTTCGCCCGGGCTTGCTTCAGGAACTTCGCATCATCGGTTGCTGCCTGTGCGTGACAAAACGATGCGCAAAGGCTACACACCAGCGCCAAGTGGAAAAATCGCATGACGCATTGTAAATCACAGATACCGTGAAGCGCATCTCAGCAAAGATCGACTGGATTCATGCCAAATTGCCATTGCACAACCTGCCATCTTCGCTGCAAGCTGTTAAGAATGCCGGAGCTTCCTGACATTTCCGCTTACATCTCGGCGCTTGAGGCGCGCATCCTCGGCCAGCAACTGGAGCGCGTGCGGCTGAGCTCGGTCTTCCTGCTGCGGACCGTGGAGCCGCCGTTGGCCAGCGTCGAAGGGCGCCGGGTGCAGGAGATTCGGCGGATCGGCAAACGGATCGCTGTCGGCGTGGAAGGCGACATTTGGATGGTGATCCACCTGATGATTGCCGGGCGGCTCCATTGGCGGCCGCCGCAGGCCAAGCTGGCCGGGAAGAACGCGCTGGCGGCCTTCGATTTCGCCTCAGGATCGCTATTGCTGACCGAGGCCGGGAGCAAGCGGCGCGCATCGCTCCATGTTCTGGCGGGAGAGGTGGGATTGCGATCTGTCGATCCTGGCGGGGTCGAGGTCTTCTCGACCGATCTTGACGGATTTCGCTCCGCGCTGACTGCGGAGAACCGAACGCTCAAGCGGGCATTGACCGATCCGCGGCTAATCAGCGGCGTGGGCAACGCGTATTCCGATGAGATTCTTCATGCTGCGCAGCTTTCGCCGATCGCGCAGACGCACAAGTTGAAGCCGGAGGAGTGGGAACGGCTCTTCGCAGCGACGCGCTCCACGCTCACGACATGGATCAACCGGTTGCGAGTAGAGGCGGAGGGAGCCTTCCCGGAAAAGGTGACAGCCTTCAGGCCGGAGATGGCGGTTCATGGTCGATTCGGTCTGCCGTGCCCACGCTGCGGCGAAAAGGTGCAGCGGATTCGCTACGCGGACAACGAGACCAACTACTGCGCGAAGTGCCAGACGGGCGGGAAGGTGCTGGCCGACCGTGGGCTCTCGCGGCCATTGGGGGCGGACTGGCCTCGGACGCTGGAGGAGTTGGAGAACTTGAAGCGGAGATGATCTGGAGAGACCGGCGCGGCGCTAAGCCGCTTGACAGCGAAATCCCCGCTGAGGCAGAGTCAGCATACGACTCTTTCTGGGTCGAACGCCGGTTTTCCCCCAAAGTCTCTGATTCTCGACCCCATGGAAGGGCAATTCTCTCCCCGTAGCGAGGTTTCGATGCATCATCTTCACTTCAATCACGCGGCGATTCTGGTTGCGGCCCTGATTCAGTTCTTCCTGGGGGCGCTTTGGTATTCGCTCTTCTTTGTCAAGCCCTGGATGGCCTTAACCGGTCACACGAAAGGCGAAAAACCCAAGGGTATCGCGGTGGCCATGCTGTCATCCGCCATCGGCGCTCTGATCTTCTCGTTTGTACTGGCGCATGTTGTGATTTGGTCGGGCGCGGCGGAGATTGGCGGGGGCGCCTTCGTCGGATTCATCTGTTGGCTGGGCTTTATCGTCGCGCCGCTCTTCGCCGAAACGATCTATGAGCAGCGTCCGTATGCGCTCTTCGCGATCAATGGTGGCTACTGGCTGGCGGTCCTGGTCGTCTCGGGAGGGCTGCTTGCGGCGTGGCATTGAGTAAAATCAGGGCATGAGTAAAGAAGCGATTGCAACCGACAAAGCTCCTGCTGCGATTGGGCCCTATTCGCAGGGTGTTCGCGTGGGAAACCTCATCTTTACAGCCGGGCAGGTCGGAGTCGATCCGGCAACGCAGCAGGTCGTAGCGGGTGGAATCACCGAGCAGACGACGCGGGCGATGGAAAATCTGATGGCCATTCTTGCTGAGGCTGGATCAAGCTTGTCTCAAGTAGTAAAGACCACCGTCTTCCTCAAGGACATGAATGATTTTGCCGCCATGAATGCGGTCTATGGAGCGTATTTCCTGGGTGCAGGGCCATCACTTCCTGCGCGCAGTACAGTCGAGGTCGCCCGGCTGCCCAAAGACGTGCTGGTTGAGATTGAGCTGATTGCCGAGGTACAATCTCCTGCTTCCGAGATGCATTCCTCTTCATTCTACGTTCCCGTCGCTCTGTAGACGGGGCGATCCCGCCAAGGAGGCACGTGATGAGCGAAGCGACTGGATCGACCGGGACACCGGAGAAAATCGAACGTACAGAGGCCGAGTGGCGTGCGCTGCTGACTCCGGAGCAATACCGGATTCTGCGCGAAAAGGGCACCGAGCGAGCATTTACCGGCGCATTGACCCAGAACCACGAGACGGGCGATTATCACTGCGCCGGCTGCGGAGCTCTGCTGTTCGCCAGCGGGGCGAAGTTCGACTCCGGCTGCGGCTGGCCCAGCTTCATGATTCCCGCTGATTCAAAAGCCATTGCCGAGCACGAAGATATGAGCTTTGGAATGAGGCGAGTGGAGGTGACCTGCGCCCGTTGCGGCGGGCACCTGGGCCACGTTTTTCCCGACGGACCCCGTCCGACCGGGCTGCGCTATTGCATCAATTCCGGTTCGCTCACCTTCGAGCGCGCCAAGTAAGGCGGTTGTAGCACTGATCGTTAAGGATGAATGTTCACCGTGTCAGGTGATTCTTTTGTCTGCAACCTTGAGGGTCCCGATGAGTCTATAAATTTGTACACTTGAGCCCAAAGCGCCTGAATCCCCAAGGCGCAATGCGTGAGGTCAAATGCCGCAAAATCTGCTGGAGAAGTTGCGCAAATACACCGTGGTCGTTGCCGATACTGGCGACTTCGATGCGATGGAGAAGTTTCGCCCGCAGGATGCAACCACCAATCCCTCGCTCATTACAGCCGCGTCGCAGTTGCCGCAATACCAGCCGATCGTCGACGAAGTGCTCCTCGCTGCCCGCAAGCAACTGGGCGCGGAGGCTACCGATGCGGCGATTGCCAACCTCGCCTTTCAGCGGCTGGCCATCGCTTTCGGCAAGAAGATTCTGGCGATCGTGCCGGGCCGGGTCTCGACCGAGGTGGACGCGCGCCTTTCCTATGACACTGCGGCAACCATCGCGCAGGCTCGCAGCATCGTTGCGCAATACGACGCCGACGGTATTGGCCGCGAACGCGTTCTCGTGAAGATTGCCTCAACCTGGGAGGGTATTCGCGCTGCTGAAGTACTTGAGAAGGAAGGCATCCACTGCAATCTCACGCTGCTCTTCGGTCTACATCAGGCCATAGCGGCGGCTGATGCCGGAGTCACGCTGGTCTCGCCCTTCGTCGGACGCATTCTCGACTGGTACAAGAAAGAGACCGGCAAGGACTATCAGGGCGCCGACGACCCCGGCGTCATCTCAGTTACGCATGTCTATAATTACTACAAGAATTTTGGTTATAAGACACAAGTGATGGGCGCGAGTTTCCGCAACATCGGTGAGATCCGCGAGCTTGCAGGCTGCGACCTGCTCACCATCTCGCCACAACTGCTGGCTGAGCTCGAGTCAACTGAAGCCGATCTGCCGCGCAAGCTTTCCCCTGAGGCCGCTGGAGCGCTGCCTCTGGAGAGGATCGTTGTGGATAAGGCTGCCTTTGACCGTATGCACGCACAGAATCGCATGGCTACCGATAAGCTGAAGGAAGGTATTGAAGGCTTCTCAGCCGCGCTGGTCAAGCTGGAATCGATGCTGAGCAAGCGTCTGGCCGAACTTGAATCGGCCGCAACGGCAGCCGTCTAAATTGCCGCTCAATCGGGACAACCAGGCGACGTTCCGTTGTTTTCCGCTTTGATACGTCCCGAGGCATCTTTTGCAATTACAGCTCCACATTGCTAATAAAGTCGCTCGGTGTTGAACAAATAGAGAAACTTCTCCGATAGCATCAGTGTCAAATCTAGCAAGCGAGGCAATGGCGGCGGCCCTTGTCATAGGTCAATGTGCTGCCATCCATTGTGGTCCTTAATAGATGTTACTCAATGCCGTTGCCAGGTATGGCAGCGGCCGGACCGCACGAATTGGGAAAACGGGAGGCATGTATGCAGACTCAGGCTCATCCGCTCGAACCCTTCTTCCGCCAGGCTGTTCGCAACAGCTACGAAGGTAAGCTAGGCCTGCGCGATCCGGACGTAACTGGTTATGTGGCCCACCTGCTCTGCGATTTCTCCGAGGCCGACCATCTCTTCAGTGTTCGCGATGCCAACGGCCACCCCGTTGAAGAGCTGGATGCGATGATTCTCGCTTCCGACCCGGTCAACGGAGATGCGTCATCCTTCGACGCTGAGCGCGCAGTGCGCAAGCATATCGGCGACTATGCGCTTTTTGTTGCGGGCATGTTTCCCGAGGCGACTGAGCCGGAACGCCGCCGTCGTAAGCAGCCAAGCCTCGCCGATCTGATTCACGCCGGCAAAGAGAGTTATTACATCGTGAGCCAGTTCAATCTCTTCGAATATGAGAAGGAAGCGCCTCTTTTTGCCCGCCTTTCCGACTCATTTGAACGCTGCATCCTCGGCCTGACTCTGATCCGCGACGAACTAGGATTGCGCAAATCCCTCATGCTTCCGCCGCCGGTGAATTAAGCAACAACACACATTGGTGAGTCATCCATCCATGCGTTAGCTTCCAGCGTATGGATGGATGACAAGGCCTGTTTCTATTCCGACCAGACGCCAAGCTGATTGCCCGCTCCGTCTGCGAAGTGGAAACGCCGTCCGCCGGGAAACTCAAAAATGGGGATAGTGATACTGCCGCCATTGGCCACGATGGCAGCTTCGGTAGCCTTCAAGTCCGCGGAGTAAAGCACAACCAGCGGCGCTGATTTAGGATTCTCTTGCGGGGCCGCGCCTTTAGCAAAGCCGATGGCGACTCCGGAAACTGCAGGGTTGCAATCGATGTAATCCGGACCCCAGTCCTTGAAGCTCCAACCGAAGACCGCTGAGTAGAACATCTTTGTGCGCTCGATGTCTGTGGTGGTGAATTCAATGTAATTGATCTTGTGGTGCTGTGCGGGATTGCTCATGGCTTCTCTCCTTTGCGTTGTACTGCGTCAATTCGAGGGAAAGGTGGCGCGGTTCGAGGCGCTGGCACACCCATCCCGGTGTGCTCCCGAAACGCCCCCATCCACATTCCCTCAAGAGCCGGAGAGTGCAGGTAGAGCCCGCTAAATCGTTCGAGAACGCGAGCTCGCGAGGTACGAGGACAGGCTAACAGAATCTTCCGCCAGATGCATTGATCTTCAGCAAGAATCAGTGTCCAAGCCAGAGGGAGACGCCGCCAGTGATGGACCGTCCGGGCATCGCGATGCCGCGAATCTCCTGATAACCAGTATTGCTGAGATTTCCAAGGCGGAGATAGGGCCGCAGCTTCCATGAGGTTTGAGTCAGCGCAGCGTTCCACACCGGATAGGCGGTATCATTCCAGGGCGGGTTGCTCAGTTGCTGATAGGGCATTGCTATAGCTACTGAATTGGTCACGGTGAGATCGTGCCAGAGGGCAGCGGTCCACGTTGCATGAATATTCTCGATCGGGTAGTTCAGCGCATATTCCGATTCCAGACCGTTCAAGGGCGGCTGCGCTCCGAAGAGTTGAGTCCATGCGATCTGCACTCTTTGTCCCTTTGCCGGGGCCCATGTCGCGGAGGACTCGACTCCCGCAAAACGCAAGCCGCTGAGGTTGACCGCGCACCAAATGTCGACCGGGCACCATGCGGGAAGAAGGGGGTTAGGAAGGGCCGCAGCGCGCACGTAATCGATGGTGTCGTGCTGGCGGTTATAGAACCCTGTGGCGGAAATCGAAATGCGGCCGGATGGAACCCAATCGGCTCCCCCCTCCCCTGACCAGACTGACTCAGGCTTGAGGCCGGGGTTTCCGTGAGTTACCGGATCGAAGTAATAGCGGTCGGTATAAGTTGCGATTCTATATCCATAACCTCCGCTCACTCGCAGCTTCAACTGCCCGGTTAGCCTCAGGCTTCCCGCCAGGTGCGGAGAAAAAACTGATTGTGGTCCGCCGGAAAGTAACTCCTCGCGCCCGCCTGCGGATAAGTTCCAGCGGCTCTTGGCAGGCCTAAGGTCCAGGTCCATATAGCCCGCACCACGATTCTCCGCATGGTGGCCGAGATTGTTGCTGCGAATGCTGTCTCCATCAGACTCCAGCCCGAGCAGGAGAACGGAGTTAGTCGCAATGGGAAACGTGTGGCGCAAAGAGGCCTGCCAGGAGCCGTCGATGTGGTTGTTTTCGTAAACGGAAGGGTCGTTGCGCAACAGAACAAACTCGTCCGTGTGGCGGCGATAGCCGAATGCTGCCACCGTTCGACTGCCTAACTCCTGCCGGCCTGAGGCAAACCATCCTTTGGTCCTTTCCCAGGAGTTATAGGGACCGTAAAACTGATTTGCGCCGAAGGATCGATCGCTGGCTGCAAAAAGTAGGTCGGAGACGCCAAGAGGCGAACTAACCCAGCTTTCAGATGAAGCATCCTCGTTGCGATAATCGCGATCAGCCATGAAACCGGTAGAGAGATTGCGATTCGCGGTCAACCGGCCGCTCCATCGCTTGCGCGCCATGGCTCCCAGAAGCGACTCCTCATTCGAACCGAAGCTCCCATATCCCGAACGCAGGTGCAATGAAGTTGTAGAGGGCGCGGCGGTGAGAAAGTCTGCAACACCGCTCAACGCGTCAGCGCCGTGAAGGGTCGATCCAGCGCCGTGCAGCACCTCGATCGAGTCCATCGCGTCGAGAGGAACGGGCAGGTCGAGGTTGTGATGCGCGGTCTGACTATCGTTGATGCGAAAGCCATTCAACAGCACCAGTGCCTGTTCAAAGGTCCCTCCGCGCAGAACCAGATCCGCCTGTCCGCCGCCCGCTCCGCGCTCTTCGAGAAAGACCGATGAGTCCTGACGTAGCAGATCCTGCGGCGACTCCATCAGGAGCACGTTATCCTTCACCGGCAACACAACAACAGACGCGGAAGACTCCGCCAGAGGTACAGGAACCGGCGAACCGAGCACCACCATCGTCTCGGAGGGATGAGGAAGCGGCGCAGGCTGTGACGGAGGGGGCGCCTGAGCGAACGCCCGGCGTGCGCCGGCTGCTTGCAAAAGACAGACCGCAGTCAGTATCAACTTCAGAGAGGGCACAGTGATCTTGAAAGACCTCATGGGGAAGTTATGAGTCGTAAGCCGGCGTAGTAACTTGCAATTGGTTCAGAGGATATATCGCGAAAGATCTTGATCCTTCACGATGGACGCAACCATACTTTTGACGTACTCCGCATCGATAAGAAAGACCTTCTCCGGGCCGGATGCGGTGACGCGTTCTTCATAGGGAAGCGGAGTGGAGGATTCGCTCTTGATGGCCTCCTTAAGAGCGGCAGCGGCAGTCTCGTCCGGTGCGCGGCGGGCTACGTCGGGAGCCAGGAAGCTCACATCCTCAAGCACCCGCTCCATGATGGTGTGCAGGCGGCGCGCGCCGATGTTCTCCGTTTGCTCATTCACCTTGAAGGAAAACTCTGCCATCTCGCGCAGGGCTTCGGGCGAAAACTCCAGTTTCACGCCTTCGGTTTCCAATAGTGCCGAGTATTGTTTTGTGAGCGACGCCTTGGGCTCGGTGAGAATGCGCAGAAAATCATCGACAGTCAGCGACTTCAATTCCACCCGAATCGGAAAACGCCCTTGTAACTCGGGGATAAGATCGCTGGGCTTGGATACGTGGAATGCGCCCGCCGCGATGAAAAGAATGTGGTCCGTGCGCACCATGCCGTAGCGAGTATTGACCGTCGTTCCCTCGACGATCGGTAAAATGTCGCGCTGCACACCCTCGCGCGAAACATCCGGCCCATGGCCGCCTTCGCGCCCGGCAATTTTGTCGATTTCATCGAGAAAGATGATGCCGCTTGACTCGACCCGTTCGACGGCTGCACGATTCACCGAATCCATGTCGATCAGCCGGCCCTCTTCCTCATCCACCAGATAGTCGAAGGCGTCGGCTGCCTTCATCTTGCGCTTCTTCGATCCGCCGCCAAAGATATTCGGAAGCATGTCCTTGAGGCTCATCTCCATGTCTTCGAGATTCTGGTTTGAGATAATTCCAAACTGCGGCGTGCCGCGCTCGCGGACATCGAGCTCGACCATGCGGTCGTCGAGTTTGCCTTCGCGAAATTGCTGGCGGAGCTTTTCGCGCGAGCGCTGATAACTGTCTGCGCCGGGCAGCGTGAGTTGGCCCTCCTGGGCGGGCGGCATCGGCGGCGGCGGCGGCAGCAACACATCGAGCAGGCGCTCCTCGGCGTTCATTTCCGCGCGGTCTTCCACCTCTTCGAGGCGCTCTTCGCGCACCATGTCGATGGCGATCTCGACCAGATCGCGAATCATCGACTCGACATCGCGGCCTACGTAGCCTACCTCGGTAAACTTCGAGGCTTCGACTTTCAGAAATGGCGAGTTAGTAAGCTTCGCTAGTCGCCGCGCGATTTCGGTCTTGCCCACGCCCGTCGGTCCGATCATGATGATGTTCTTGGGCATGATGTCGTCGGCGATCTCCGGGGGCAGCTTCTGCCGGCGCTGGCGATTGCGCAGCGCGATGGCGACGGCGCGCTTGGCGGCCTTTTGGCCGACGACGTGTTTGTCCAGTTCGGTAACAATCTCGCGCGGCGTCAGCTCGTCGAGCGAGACGTCTTGTTCTTCGGCGGATGCGGGTAGATAAATTGCCATGCGTTTCCAGTTCTGATTTCTTAGTATGTTCCAGTGGCCCAGTATCCACGGAGTTCCTTGCGAATTACGAATTTCAATCCCGACCAGGTATCGTCAATCGCGCAGACCTTCACGTCGACGAAGGGAGTCTTAAGCACGTAGTCGCGAATCACGTTCTCAGTCAAATCGGTGCGAACTCCTGAAGCCTTCTTAGGCCACGCGACCCAAATCATTCCCTCGGGCCGGATGGTCGCTGTCAGGGCCCCGAATTCCGCCTTGAATGCCGCGACAGAATCGGCAAAGAGCAGTACGACATCGAGATCCTTTTCGAGCTTTGTCCTTGCATATCCCTGTAACTCTCCCGGCAGGTTTGAAGGAGCATTACGAAAAAGGACACGGTAACCATCCTTGATTCCGAGTTTCTTCAATAGCGGTGTGCCCGAGTATCCTGCCATGGTCTTCCATCCGAGCCTGCGCCAGTTCTAAGCTCTACAACTCCTCAATCGTAACGTGGTCGTTGGTGTAGATGCAGATCTCGCCGGCGATCTTCATGGCCTTTTCGGCGATTTCGCGGGCGCTCAGATCTGTGTTTTCCATCAGCGCGCGCGCGGCGGCTGTTGCGTAGCTCCCGCCCGAGCCAATGGCGGCCAGCGGCTCGTCGGGATCGATAACATCGCCCGAGCCGGAGATCAAGAAGGTCTGGGCCTGATCGGCCACCACCAGCAACGCCTCCAGATTGCGCAGCATCTTGTCGGTGCGCCAGTCCTTGGCGAGCTCGACAGCCGCGCGGTTGAGGTTGCCGGCATACTGCTCGAGCTTGGTTTCGAATCGGGCAAACAAGCTGAATGCGTCGGCTGTTGAACCGGCAAATCCGGCCAGGATCTTCTCTTGATAGAGCCGGCGAATCTTCTTTGCCGAGTGTTTCAGCACATGGTCGCCCAAGGTAACCTGCCCATCGGCGGCCATCACCACCTTGCCGTTGCGTCGGACGCAGATGACGGTCGTGGAACGTATCCGGCCGCGAGTCCGGGATTTCAATGTCGCGAAGTTACCTTTGCTCAAGACCAAAAGAACCTCCGGAAACAGGGTCCGGCAGGCCGGAACTCCTTCAGATGCAGTCACGAGTATATCGCAGCGACAATGCAGGGCGAATGAAGCGCAGCAAATCCGGCGCTCTTTGCGCCGTCCATCAAGCCAGGCCTGAGTCCAATTGCGGTATTCTCTAGTTGGGACCTCTGGGGAAGAGTCCCGCCTCCGATGATCCATTTCAACGCACACGCCTGGGAGATTGCAGCCACTTTGATCTTCGCCACCGCGCTCCTAGCGGTGAGTTTGTGGATGTTGCTGCGCAAGCGCCCCACGCCGGAAGAAATTGAGCGCGCTCGCCGCGGGCTCTTGGCCCACACAGGGCGACTGGTGGACGGCATGTTGCTGGACATCTGCGAGGTCGAGGCTCCGGCCAGATCAAAGAACGAGCTGCCCCGCACTCTCACCATGCTGCTCTACAGTTATCGCATCGGCGGCGTCGACTATGAGGCCTCGCAGGACATCACCGACATGCACGATGTGGTAGATGCGTCGCAAGTGCGTGCAGGCTTTCCCTGTTCCGCGCGCTACCTGCCGGGCAAGCCTCAAAACAGTATTGTCGTCGCCGAAGAGTGGTCTGGGCTGCGTCAAGGGCTGCCGGTGTTGCCCGTCTATGAGGACCGCGACCCGATCGATACGACTCATCTGGATGGCCTGCGTCCCGGTCGCGGCTAAGCGTTCACTCCGGTTTCCGCGAATCAATCTCCGTTTCGCGTTAAATTGAAGGGTGGAGACTCCACGCCTGATCCTCTTCCGTTTGCGCCAGCGGACGCTTGCCCGCGGTCTTCTGCTCTGCCTTGGCGCACTTGCAGTCAGCTTGTGCCTGGCCGGCCTTCCCCTGGCAGGAGCGCCTCATGCCTCGGTCTGGCAGTTTCCGGTTGCGCTCATCGTCTTCTGGGGAATGGTGGAGACGGCGCGCTGCCTCGGCCGCAAATGGAGCCTTTATCACGCCGGTGTGCTTCTTCTCCTTTATTCGGAGCTGATGATTCTCGCGCTGGTTCTGTTCCTGTGGGTTTATCTCTAGAAATTGCCTCATAAACCGGTCTTGAAAGGGCTCGGCCTTAGCCGTGCCGCAAGAACGCTCAAAAATGCCGCGGGCTCTAGCCCTGACGAACGCTTGATGTGCTTTGAACGATGTTCATGAGAAAGCACCTAGCAAGCGAATAATGGTTCTCGAACTATCTCCGGACGCGCCCTATCAATCCAGTTGGGCACTTGAATGGATAGCATAGAAGCTCAACGCCGCATCGCCCTGTTCGAGCAGGCGCTTGCGAGCAAGCGAGCCGTAGTTGTCTTCGAGCCGCTCTTTGCGGCGGTGCTCGGCGATTACCAGCGCGTTGGGGGCGAGCAGCCCGGCCCCGGAACTGCCAATCAGGGAACCGCCGAGCAGGCCCAGCGTGGCCGCGTACTCCGATGCCGCATCGTAGGGCGGATCGAGAAAGACCAGATCGTAACCGTCTGGTCTTCGGCCTGCCGGGCCTGAGCGGCGCAGAAACCCCCCCACGGCTGCCGCGTGGATGCGGAATCCCGCTGTCAGGCCCAGTCGATCCAGATTGCCGCGCAACACCTTGAGCGCCGCCGGAGCCCGCTCGACGAACTCGATCCGCGCTGCGCCGCGACTAAGCGCCTCGATGCCCACCGCGCCCGAACCGGCATACAGGTCAACAAAGACTGCGTCTTGAATACGTGGTGCAAGTACGTTGAATAGCGTCTCGCGCAGCCGGTCGCTGGTGGGTCGTGTGGCAAGGCCCGCCGGGGCCTCCAGCGTGCGTGAGCGGAGAGATCCGGCAATAATGCGCATCGCAGATCAGAATATAGGAAGCGGGCGGAATTCAATTCTGAGCCCGACCTACTACAATCCAGATATGCGTGGCTGGTCAATCCCCCTGGGCCGTTGGATGGGCGTCGAGATGCGCGTCCACGCCTTTTTCCCGCTTCTGGCGATCGTATGCCTGGTCATCAGCGCACAGGACGGCATTTTGCGCGGCTTGGGACTCTTCCTGGTGCTGGTATTTGCCGTGATGGTGCGTGAGGCGGCGCGGCTTCTTGTGGCGGCTTGGCTGGGCTTGCGGTTGCGAGCCATTCTGGTGTTACCCATCGGAGGGTTGTTTGCCTACGCCGACCCGGAGAGCCAGGAAAACTGCAGCCGTGGGGGAGGGCAGTTTGCCATCGCGCTGGCCGGTCCCCTAGCCAATCTGGTCACGGCGCTTGCACTGGCCGCTGCGTTTTTGGGCGCCAGTGGAGATCTCAATCTGCTCAGCCAGCCGTGGATCTCGGCCGCACGGTTGGTGCGCAGCATGGTGTGGATGCAGGCCGGTCTGGGCATTCTGCACCTGCTGCCGGCTTATCCTTTGGATGTTGGAAGGCTGCTCCGGGGCAGTTTCGCACACCAGCACGGGCTCACTCTCTCGGGCCGCGCGGCCGCCGGTCTGGGCCAGTTGCTGGCACTGGCCGCAATGGTCGGCGGCATGTTGCTGCATAGCCCCTGGCTGGTGATCGCGGGCTTTTTCATCATGATCGGCGCGCAGATCGAGGACCAGGGCGTCTTCTTCCAGTCGGTCGTAGACACCGTGCACATGCGCGAGGTGATGCTGACCGACTTTGCTACCCTCTCGCCCTCCGATACGCTGGCCGACGCACTGGTCCGCTGCGTCCATTCGTTGCAGGAGGATTTTCCGGTGGTGCGCGGTCCGCAACTGGTGGGCATCATCTCGCGGCAGCGCATTGTGGATGCCCTACGGAACGACGGCAACGGATACGTTCAGGCGGTGATGTCCAAGGCCTTCCAGGTGGCGCGGCCCGAGGACACGCTGGGGACCACGATTCGCCGCATCCAGACCGGCCGCGGACTCTCGTTGATTCCCGTCACTGAGAGCGGACGCGTCGTGGGGATCGTAAGCGTGCAGAACCTGATGAGTTCGATGTCGCTGCTGGCCGAGCAGCGGCGCCTGGAACGCGAAGAAGCCCGCGAAGAGGCCAGCTAGGAAGACGGTCGTGACTGAGTCGAAACCCGCCGACACCGAATCTCCGATTGCACCGGGCTTATACTTGGTGGGTACGCCGATCGGTAATCTGAGCGATATTACATTGCGTGCCCTCGATGTGCTCCGAAAGGTGGACCGCATCGCCTGCGAAGACACTCGCCAGACGCAGAAGCTCCTCAACCACTTTGCGATCGCAACTCCCACGATAAGCTGCCATGAGCACAACGAGCATGAGCGTGCTGCCATGCTGATCGAGGCTCTCAAGGAGGGCGGGCGCATCGCCGTTGTCTCCGACGCCGGAATGCCCGGAATCAGCGATCCAGGGGGCTGGCTCGCTGCCGAGGCCATCGCCGCCGGCATTCCAGTGGTTCCCATTCCTGGAGCCAATGCGGCGCTCAGTGCGCTTGTGGCCTCCGGACTGCCGGCGGGCGAATTCCACTTCATCGGCTTTTTGCCGGAAAAGGCCGGAGCGAGGCGGACAAGGCTCGAGGCTCTTGCCGAAGAGACTCAAAAAACAAGCGCCGCGCGGACTTTGGTCTTCTATGAAGCGCCGCATCGGATTCTGGAGACTCTCTCCGATCTTGAAAGCGTGTGGGGTCCGGAGCTGCCCGTCGTTATGGCGCGCGAACTGACCAAGATTCACGAAGAGTTTCTGCGTGGCACGGTGGCGAGCGTGCACGAGGAGTTGTCCAGCCGCGATCGAGTTCGCGGGGAAATCACCCTGCTCGTGGAGGCAAGACCGTTTGCGAAAGGACTAGGCGAGAGCGGCGCTCCCGAAAAGATTTCCGCCCGCCTTGCTCGCCTTCAGGCCGAGGCTGGCTCAGAAGCGAAGATCGACGAGAAGGAAGCGCTCAAAAGGCTGGCGAAAGAGCTGGGCCAGTCCAAGAGCGAGCTTTATCGCGAATTGCAGAGAGAACGCGCGCGCCGGCGGTAAAGGCGGATCCGTCTCCTGCCGGAGTGGCTATTCCCCATCCCAGGTTCTTTTTAAATCCTCGATATCTTCGATCAGCAGCTCGAGTTGCTCGCGCTTGCGGCTGCTCATATCGAGGAACCGGATGCTGACATGATACCGGTCGTGGACGGCCTGAATGACGCCTCCGAGCCGAAAGGGTATCCCTTCGAGGCGAAACTCAGCCTCGACCCGCGTAAAGATCCCCACCGGAAAGCGCTCGTTTGTCTGGATTTGACAGCCACCCAAACTCAAATCGCTAATGCGGCCGTTGAGCCTGGAAGCGGCATTGATCAGGAAGATTGAAGCAGCGGTATCGACTCCCTCTCGCCACCGCGGGCGGCGTTCGCGCCGTGATGACTTGACCAGTGACGGGCCCGAGGACCATGGCTCGGTTCTTTGCGGTCCATCGGTCCAAGGCCGAACCGGCAAGGTCCGCACCCAAGGGAGAGCCTGCTCGGGAGGCGCCTTTTCAGGTGCCAGATCGGTGGAGAGCGGTCCTGGCGGCACCTCGCCTGGATCGCAATCCGACAACCGAGAGGCCTCAACTGCGGCGAGCAGTGCGGCGGCCTGCACCTCGGCGGCTCGCATGGACGCAGCTTCTTCCTCTGCAACCTCGCGCTCGGCTGCACGCTTGGCGGCATCCTCGGCTTCAACCTCGGAGATTGCCTCGAGAAACTCCTCCTTGTGCCGCTCGGAAAGGTCCACAAAGCGGATGCCCACCAGATTCCGGCCGTCGGTCCATTGAGTAATGCCGCAGAAGCGGAAGGCAAGCCCTCGCACTTTGAAGGATAGTTCGACGCGGAGCTTCGCTCCGGCCGGAAAACGCTCCCTTGTGCGCAAGCGGCAGCCACTCAAGCTGAGATCGATGACTCGGCAGGGAAGGGTTGCGCCGTGAGCGACGAGCAATAAAAGAGCATCGGCGTCCACCTCAAAGCGGGGGACAACCCTGAGGTTCTGTGGCCCGGTCGCAAGCTCCTTCGACTTTTCTGCCGGTTCCATCAACCTCACCGCATCAATTCCGTGAGAAAACCTCTCCTCAAGCCGCTTCCCACGGGCTTGGAGGAACAGGCTGCTCAGCTTCACGGCCTTTCAAACGGTCGTACTGATACAAATCGCTGGTCGTACCCAGCGCTTCGTTGTACAAGTCGATTCCGCCAGCCAACTGCTTCAGCTCTTCCGTGAACAGGTGAATCGCGTGCAATTGATGGGCCGTCGCTGGAAGCTCAAATTTGGCGGTCCTAATGAATTTCTGGTATCCCCGGTCCAGCAACCGCGCCACCTGGCTCCCAACCAGCGCTCCCGGACGCACAGCAAAAACCGCCGGAGCCTCATGGTCCGCAGCAGCCACCAGCACCGCTCCTGCGCCGTGCTTGCTCACCAGCACTCCGCCTGCGACCTCGGCCGAAGGCGTCACATCGAAGGAATGCTCGCGCAATGTCTCAAGAGTTTGATCGAAGTTGGGATTATGGATTTTCCGGTTCACGGCAAGCTCCAGTCTGCGAAGATCTTAACAGTCTTTTGAGAAGGTCGGATTCTGAAGGGGCACGGCTTCAGTCATGCCGTAAAGGGCTGATTAAGAAAACGATGGATTTGGCCTCTGAGGGAAGGATTCTGACCGGTCGACCTTTACCTCGAGCTGTTAAGGCAGAGATCGGCGGGAATCTCATCGGCCTACAACCGCTCACTCTCAAACTCGCACACCTGCAGCGCTTCCATCAATTCTCAATCGCGACCATTGACAAGTGTTTCCCTGGTTCCAAGTCTCACTCATACCGGAGAGCCTCGATCGGGTCCAGATTAGCCGCCTTCCATGCCGGATAGATGCCAAAGAGAAGGCCGATGGCACAGGAGACGGTGAAGCCGATCAGCACCCATAAGGAAGAAAGCGTGGCCGGTAATCCAATGGGCAAAAAGTAGACGATCCACGTGATCACCGCGCCGAACAGCACGCCTACCACTCCGCCCACCGCGCACAGAGTCACCGCTTCAGTCGTGAACTGGGTCAGAATCGTCTGCTTGGTGGCTCCAAGGGCTTTGCGAATGCCAATCTCGCGCGTCCGCTCGGTCACCGAGACCAGCATGATGTTCATCACGCCCACGCCGCCCACCATCAGCCCAACGCTGGAAACGGCGATCATGAATGCCACCAGGCCGCCCGTCAACTGGCCCCAGAGTTTTGTGAGCGAGTCCGGCCCGAAGATCTCGAAGTTGTCGTCTGCCTCCACCTTGACCTTGCGCCGGACGCGCAGCAACTCGCGAATCTCCTCCTGAACCAGAGCCTTGTTCTTCGGGTCATCGTACTTCACGCTGACCCACATGTCCTTGTCTTCCGGATGCAGGCTGTGAAAGGTGCCCAGCGGGAAGTAAACCTCATTGTCTTGCGGGTTCTTGCCACCGCCGAAGATTTGCTTCTGCTTGTCGAGCACGCCAATCACCGTGTAGAGGCCGGTTTCGATGTTGACTTCTTTACCCACGGCGGGCTCGTTGCCGAAGAGATCCTCCCAGGTATCGTGACCCATCACAATCACATGCTCGTGCCGCTCATCCTCCGCGTCGGTAAAGATGCGGCCTTCGATCACCTTCAGGTCATAGACGTCGCCAACCTCGGCGGTAGAACCCTGGAGAATGGTCCCGGCCACCTTCTTGCCGTTGTACTTCACCGAAACATCTCCTACGCGGAATTGGGACGTCACATGCTGATAGCCGCCGTCTGCGGAGACCACGTGAGGCAGTTCACGCAGCGCCATTACGTCTTCGAGCGTGAGCTTCTTGCGGGTGAGCTGCTCGGTGGTGGGCCGCACGCCGATCACGGGCATGTGAAAGACCCAGATGATGTTCGATCCCATCGAAGTCACAAAGTCCGACACGCGGTTATTCAGTCCGTTGATCACCGACGAGATCGCGATCACCGTGGTGACGCCAATAACGATGCCCAGAATCGTCAATCCCGAGCGCAGCTTGTTGGCCCTCAAAGTATCGAGCGCCATCTTGACCGATTCGCGTGTTTGTCCTTGCGCCATGGTGCACCTAGCTAACAGCTAACAGTTGACAGTTCACAGTTCTCTGTTTCTTAAGACCTGGTCCTTGATCGATTCCAGAAGTGAGTAAACCTTCTTTCACACTTCGTGTGACAAGCTCTCTGCATCGTTGAGCAACTCGGGCTTCCCGAACTGAAGTGCACGAGCAATCTCCAACTGAGTTTGCAACTCGCAGATTGAACCACGCGCAATACCGAGAAACTGCTTGAATTCTCCAGGGTTCAGCCTATCCTGTCCTTCCGCGATGTTGCTGGGCACGGAAACCGCAGCACGCCTGATCTGACTGGTCAGCCCGTAGATTTCTTCGCGCGGAAATTCTCGCGTCAAGCGATAGACCGCAATTGTCAACTGCATCGCCCGCTGCCAAACCTGCAAGTCCCGAAACGACTGCGACATGAAGAACCTCGTTAACATCCAAAATCTCTTTAGCTAACAGTACATTGCTACCGGTTCCCGGCTGGCAGCCGCCGGCCGTTAGCTGTCCGCGGTTAGCTGTTCTCACATCTCCGCCCGTAGCGCAGCCACCGGATCGAGTTTCGCAGCCTTGCTGGCTGGATAGACGCCGAAGAAGATGCCCACGCTGGCGGCCAGAATCAATCCCAGAAGCACGGCCCATAAAGGTACGCTGGTCGGAAACCCAACAAAATACGTAATCAGCTTACCCACGCCCACGCCGCACAGCACGCCGATCGCGCCGCCGGTCACCGCCATCGTTCCGCTCTCAATCAGGAACTGCAACAGCACATCGCGCTGGCGGGCTCCGAGAGCCTTGCGGACTCCGATCTCGCGGGTGCGCTCGGTCACGCTCACCAGCATGATGTTCATGATCACTACGCCGCCCACAACCAGCGAGATGGACGCCAGTCCCAGAACAACCGTGGCGAAGATGCTGCTGATCTGCTTCCAGATGTCGAGGAAGGTGTCATTGGTCTCGATCTCGAAGTCGTCGGTCTGATCGGGAGCGTCATGGCGCCGGGTGCGCATCAGCACGCGAACCTCGTCCTTGGCCCGTTCCATCACAGCGGCATCCCCGTTGGCCCGGGCATAGATGTCCACCGAGTCGTTGTAGCCGTAGGTCTGTTGATAGGTGGTGATGGGCACGGCCACCCAGTTGTCCTGCGACTGGCCCAGCGTCTTGCCCTGCCGGTCGCCCACGCCCACGATGGTGTAGGGTATCCCATCGACCCGTACCTCCTTGCCGATTGGGTCGCCCTCGCCAAGCAGGTTGTCCACAATGTCGTAGCCAACGATTGCGTTGTGTGTGCCGTGGTCCTCGTCGGATTGCGTAAAGCCGCGCCCCAGCGCAATATCGATGTTGTTGAGGCCGAGCATCGTCCAGGTGTAGCCGCGCACGCTCGAGTTATTGCTCGAGTGGCCGCTCGTGACCACGTTCGCGCTGCGAAAGAGAGCCGCGCCCACCTCTTTGCACTCTGTGCAAGTGTCGCGGATTGCCTCGTAATCCTCGAAGCGAATGATCTTGCGCTTTTGGTATTTGAAGTAGTCGTCGGCGGAGAAGATCACGCTCGACATCCGATTCACGGTGAACACATCCGCCCCGTAGCCGGAGAGTTTCGTCGCAACGTACCGATTCGCGCCAGTAACCAGGGTGATGACCATGATCACCGAGGCGACCCCCATCACCACGCCGATCAGCGTGAGCACAGTGCGCATTTTGTTGGCCCATAGGGACTGTAACGCAAGTCTTATGGCCTCACTGAATAGCATGATCCTGCTTTCTCATCGGGAACCGCTCTAGCGGTCGGTCCATTGGCGAAACGATCCTTACCTACTCCCCTTGGAAAACCCCACTGTGTGCGCTGCTGAATAGGAACTCAGCCCGGTTTCTCAACTGCACTCAACACTTCACTCTCTTCTTAGGACGCAGCCCAGGTCCATCAAGCCGCCGCCCAAGGCAGAAAAGCTGCCCAGGACGACAGATTTCCACTTTGCTTGATACGTAAAGTGTCCCCGGCAGGTTCCTGATCCCGAAAAAGCCCGTCTCAAGCCTATCAAAACAGAGATTTTCAGGTAATCTGAGGCGCCTGCCCGTCGTAGCATGGATTTGCGTGCATATTCGAGCGATCTCTCGGATTGGAATCTGCAACCGGTCATCCGCCTGGAGGCTTCATGATTCGTGGTCGTTTCTACCATGCCCTTGGCCTGCTTGCCATGGCCCTGCTTTTCGCAACTCTTGCTCCTGCCCAGGTTCCTTCCGCTGTTTCACCCTCTCAGCCACCGCTTCTGCTCCGCAATCCATCTCTAAACCAGGACCGCATCGCCTTCCGCTACGCCGACGATATCTGGACTGTCAGCCGCCAAGGCGGCGAGGCCGAGCGGCTGACCTCGGACGGAAAGGTGATCGCCGGCCCATACTACTCGCCCGACGGAGCCTGGATTGCTTTCTCGGCTCACTTGAACAACAACACAGACACCTACGTCATTCCAGCCAGCGGCGGAGTTCCCCGGCGAGTCACATGGCACCCTAGCGGCAGCTATGTCGCCGGATGGAGCCCTGACAGCAAAACCGTGCTGATTGCCAGCATGGAGTCCAGTTTCCGCCACTACTTGAAACTCTTTCGTGTACACGCCGACGGCTCCGGCATTCCCGAGCCGCTTCCGTTGCCCTCCGGCTACGAGGGATCGTTCTCGCCGGACGGCCAATCGATCGCCTACCAGCCCTTCACCAGGTGGCAAGATGCCTGGAAGCGTTACGCCGGCGGCCAGACCACGCCCATCTGGATCGTCAACCTCAAGAACCTCGATCTCCAAAAGGTCCCGCGTGAGAACTCCAACGATTCGAACCCCGTATGGGTCGGGGACGCGGTTTATTTCCTTTCAGACCGCACCGGCCCGGTCACCCTCTTCCGCTATGAACCC
Organism: uncultured Occallatibacter sp.; assembly: GCA_964525655.1. Taxonomy (GTDB): domain Bacteria; phylum Acidobacteriota; class Terriglobia; order Terriglobales; family Acidobacteriaceae; genus Telmatobacter. Next base: position 5,799 of record CAZGHZ010000074.1, on the reverse strand, counting down.
TTCGCAAAGGAAGTCAGGCAGATCGTCCCCAACACAGGCTTTGACCTGAAGTCCTTCCAGGCTGGACCCGGCGCAATCGTCTACGAGCAATTCGGTTCCATCCATCTCTTCGAACTCGCCACCAACTCCGACACACCCGTCTCCATTCAGATTCATGGCGAGCTGGCCGGCCTTGCGCCACACCGCGTCAACCTGGCCCCGGAGGAGATTCAGAATGCCCAGCTCTCGCCGACCGGCGCTCGAGCCGTCTTCGAGGCCCACGGCGAGATTTTTACCGTCCCAGCCGAAAAAGGCGACACCCGCAACCTGACCCAGACCCCCGGCGTAGCCGAGCGCGACCCCTCCTGGAGCCCCAACGGCAAGACCATCGCCTACTTCTCCGACGCCTCTGGCGAATATCAGCTCTATCTTCACGATCAGACTGGATTCAAGCCTCCCACGGTCATCGACCTCGGCCCCGAGCCCAGCTTCTTCTACAGCCCCACCTGGTCGCCAGACTCCAAGCACATCGCATATCTTGACAAGCACATGCGCCTCTGGATCGTCGACGTGCCGGCAGGCAAGCCGTCGCTTGTGGACAAGGGAACCTACGGAAGCGCGGTCCCCGACCTCGGGGCCGTCTGGTCGCCCGACTCGAAATGGCTCGCCTACCACCGCGACCTCGAAAACCAGTTGCGCGCGATCTTCGTTTACTCGCTTGAGGCTCACAAGTCCACCCAGGTGACCGACGGCATGAGCGATGCCTTCAGCCCGGCCTTTGACCCCAATGGCAAGTTCCTATACTTCCTCGCGTCCACCGACGACGGTCCGTCCAGGGCGGGCATCGATCTCTCTTCGCTCGACCGCGCGCAGACCACCGCTGCCTATGTGGTGGTGCTCGGCAAGTTTGGTTCCTCGCCCATCCCGCCCGAGAGCGATGATGAGAAGGTCAAAGACGAAGGCAAAAAAGGCGACGCCAATCCGGAAATCAAGGACAAGGATCACAAGGACGCCGACAAGAACGACGCCGACAAAAAGGAAGAAGCCAAGAAAGCCGGCTCTGGCAATGACAACGATCAAGAGAAGAAAGATGCGGACAAGAAGGACAGCGACAAGCCTGTCGAGGTCAAGATCGACCTGGAGAAGATCGGCGACCGCATCCTGGCCTTGCCCATTCCTCCCCGCAACTACGAAGGAATGACTGTCGGCAAAACCGGCGTCCTCTACCTCGTAGAAACTTCTCCCTTCGGCAATGCCACCAGCGGAGGCGGCATTCGCGCCGTCTGGCGTTTCACGTCGGATAACCGCCAGCCCGAGACAGTGCTCGCCGATCTCGACGACTTTACAGTTTCGTTTGATGGCTCCAAGGTTCTTTATTCGCGCAATGGGAGGTTTACCGTTGCCTCAGCCGACGATCTCAAAGCCGGCAACTGGGCTCCCGGCAAGCCGTTGAACCTTGGAAATCTCGAAACCACTGTCGATCCCCGCGCCGAGTGGCGGCAAATGTTCCAAGAAACCTGGCGCATCGAACGCGATTTTCTTTACGATCCAAAAACCCACGGCCTAAGCATTCCCAAGATCGAGGCCAGGTACAAGCCCTATCTTGACGGTCTGTCCTCGCGCTCAGAATTCACCTATCTCTCCACTGAGATGCTGGGCGAGATCACCATCGGGCATATTTATGTCGGTGGGCCCAATGAGCCTGACAACGGGCCAAAAACCGGCCTGCTGGGCGCGGACTACAAGGTCCAAAACGGCCGCTATCGCATCGCCAAAATCCTCGGTGGCCAGAACTGGGCCCCTGGCCTGGCCTCGCCGCTCACCCTGCCCGGTGTCTACGTTCATAACGGCGCTTACCTGTTGGCCGTCAATGGCCGCGAGTTGCACGCCACTGACAATCTCTATCAGTTTTTTGACGGCACTGCCGGCAAGCAGACCGTACTCCACATCGCCTACAACCCCGACGGCAAGGACGCCAGGGATGTAACTGTAGTGCCCATCGCCGATGAGGACGGCCTGCGCAATCTGGACTGGATCGAAGCCAACCGGCGCAAGGTCGACGAACTCTCAGGTGGCAAAGTGGCCTACGTCTACATGCCGAACACCGGCGGCGCGGGCTACACCAACTTCAATCGGTACTTTTATGCCCAGCTCGACAAAAAGGGCTTGGTGCTCGATGAGCGATACAACGAGGGCGGATTGTGGGCCGACTACGTTGTGGACCTGCTCAAACGCTCTCCGCTTTCAGGCGCGATTGAACGCGACGGCAAGCCGATTCACGATCCTGTCGGCGCGATCTTCGGCCCCAAGGTCATGCTCATCAACCAGAACTCAGGCTCCGGCGGCGATGCCATGCCCTGGTACTTCCGCAACGCGGGGATCGGCAAGCTGGTGGGTACGCGCACCTGGGGCGGCCTGGTGGGCATCGGCGGCTATCCGCAACTGCTTGACGGCGGTTCCGTGACTGCCCCACGCTACGCCTTCTACGGCCTCCATGGCGACTGGGAGGTCGAGAACCACGGTGTCGCTCCGGATGTAATGGTCGAGGACCTGCCTGCGGACGAAGCCGCCGGCCACGACCGCCAACTCGAGACTGGCGTGCAGATTGTGCTCGATGAACTCAAGGCTCATCCGATACCCGAGATCCCGATTCCACCCTACCCGAACTACCACAAGAACGACGGCCTGGGGAACAACTAGTCGGGCCAACAAGACTGATCCCCATATCTCGCGCGCTTCTTTTGCGAGATATGGGAACTCACGATCCCATGATGCCCCACCATCGGCACGTCTTCGTCCTTGCGCCCAAGGTGGGATACCTATAACTACAATTATCTACGGCCCTGGGAGTTTGAGCTCCGATGTTCGGCGCAGTTCATCGCGCCAGACGCGGGTTCTCTTCGGCACTCGTTTTTCCTTATTGCTGATAGATTTATTTCTAATAGACATATGCAAACTCACCGCCCAGAGCTGCCAAACCCCTTTTCCGCACGCGCCGACTCCTCCAGCCTCTCCACGGTTTCAACTTCTCCGGTCAGCACCGGAACGGGAATCATCTGCGCGATCTTCTCGCCGGCCTTCAGCTCGACAGCAGCCTCGCCCAGGTTGGTCATCAGCACAAGGATCTCTCCCCGGTAGCCAGCGTCGATCACTCCGGCTGTTGTTGCGATCCCCCGCGCCGCCATCGACGAGCGGTCCCGGACCAGCAGGCCCAGCGGCTCGCCAGTCGCCGGGTGCCGCGCCTCGACGGCGATGCCGGTCCGCACCTTCACCGTAGCTCTCGGCGCGATTACGCTCCCATCCAGGGCAAACAGGTCATAGCCCAGGTCCTCGCCGGGATGGGCCACCACGGGAGCGCGCGCCCCCGCCTCCAACAGCTTTACTCGCAACATTCTTCCATCCTAAGCGATCGGCGGAGTGGTCTGCCCAAAGCGGAATGAGTGATAGAACAGCATTCTTTTTCCGAATTCCGGTGGTTCTGGACAGAATTTATCCCGTTTTCCGTCGATAATAGTAAACACAATCCCATTCGAACCGGGAAGAAAAGTGAGACCCGATGAGATCTTGCGTCCATGCTGCCGCCGCGGCACTGCTTGCGGTGTGCCTTGTTCCAAGCTATTCACAGACCGCCGCTATCAAAACGCCGGCGACGAAGCACACCGCAAAACAAAAAGCCAAGACGCCTGCCGCGCCCACCGTTCAAGAGCAGATTCAGGCGCTGCAAAAGCAGTTGGCAGAGCAGGCTACCCAGATTGAAGGCCTCAAGACCGGCATGGCGGAGAAGGATGTCGAGTTGAAGAAGGCCGCGCAGGTTGCCGCCGATGCCCAGTCATCGGCAGCCAGAGCTGAGGCCGCCGCCACCACCCAGCAGCAAGCGTCCGGCGAAAACGCCGCCGCGGTCACGACGCTTCAGTCGGCAGTCACCGGCTTAAAGGCCAGCCAGACCGCTCTGACTGCTACCCTGACCGACGAGACAAGCAAGATCAAGAAGGCGATCGACAATCCCAATGCGCTGCACTACAAAGGCATCAATTTGACCCCCGGCGGCTTTCTGGAAGGAGATACGGCATTCCGTTCCCACGCCACCGGAGGTGACATCGCCACATCTTTCGGTGCAATTCCTTATGAGCACGCGGACGCGTATTCACTGACCGAGTTCTACGCCTCGGCCAGCTCATCCCGCGTCTCGCTGCTTGCCGAGGGCAAAGTCAACTGGGGAACGATCCGCGGCTACTACGAGGGCGATTTCATCGGCGTAGGAGCTTCCACCAGCAATACGCAGTCCAACAGCTACCTTTTGCGTCAACGGCTGCTCTACATTCAGGCTGAGACCAACTCCCGTCTATCCTTTACCGTTGGACAACTATGGACCCTTGCGTCAGAAGACAAGAGAGGCATTACCAGCGCGGCCGCCGACGTGACAGTCCCGCTGACCGCCGATCCAAACTACATGACGGGCTTCGTCTGGACTCGCCAGTACGGCTTCCGGGTCGTCAAGAGCTTCGACAAGGCGGCCTTCGCATTCTCGGTCGAGAATCCACAAGTCTCCTATGCCGCCACATTGGCCGGAAACACTCCTTATGCCGTGCTCGGCAGCGCCGGTCTGAGTTCGGGAGCCTTCAACAATGCAATCAGCTCCTGCTCACCCTCCACCACCATCGTGAACTACACCAACGAGCTCGATTCAAACGGCAATAATGTTGCGGTTCCGGTCTATAAGACGACGAACTCCTGCACCAATCTGGCCAACATCTCATTCAACAAAGCTCCCGACCTGCTCTTCAAGGCCGCCTTCGATCCCGGACTCGGTCACTATGAGATCTTCGGAATCCTCCGCTTTGCCCATGAGACGGTTTATCCCGGCGAGACCACCAACAGCAATCTCTATGGTGGGCTTTACGATTCCGCTTGCCCAAAGTCCACTCCGGGTTGCAATCCCATCGCCCCTGTACTTACCACGGCCGGCGCGTTCTCTGACAGCATTGTTATGGGCGGCGCCGGCGGCAGCCTGCGCATTCCGCTCCTCTCCAACAAGTTGAGCCTGGGCGCCAAGGGCCTCTATGGATCGGGCGTGGGCCGCTACGGTTCCTGCCTGCCCGACGTGACGGCAAGCTCCACGGGAACGTTTGAACCCCTGCACAACGCCAGCGGCCTGCTCACTGCGGAAGCCACGCCAACGCCCCGCCTGCTTCTCTTTTCCTACTATGGCGGCGATTATGCCAGCCGTACACCCTCGCCAGGCGGCCTCACTTTGGCCGCGCCCACAGCCGCGCAGAGTGCAAGCGGGTTGTGGGGCGGTCATTGGGCTGCGCCCTCAGCCGCGGCTGTTGGTTATGGCTCGCAGTTGCTCTCAAACGCCGCTTGCAACGTTACTACTAACCCCGGAATCAACGGGAGTTCAACCGGCTACTACCCCGGAGGCTCGTGCGGCGCGCAAACCCGCGACGTGCAGGAGATCGCCGGCGGCTACTGGTACGACATTTACAAGGGCGATCGCGGCCGTTTGCGTCAGGGAATCCAGTACGGTTATCTCGTTCGCGAGGGTTGGTCGGGAGCGGAAGGCATTGGAGCCAAGGGCATCGAGAATATGTTCTTCACTGCTCTGCGCTACACCTTGCCGTAAACCGGATGAGCGGCGTCATTTCCTTCAACTCCGCTAACCCAAAAATGGTCAGCCCCGGCCGGAAAGCTCTCCCGGCCGGGGCTGTCTGTTTGTCACCCCAACGAAGAAGACCCTTCGTGGAGGACCCCGGTTTGCTGGGGTTTCTGAATTCGGCAAAAGGACCTGTAAGCCGAATTCTGTCGTGTGCGGTCATTCCT
>CAZGHZ010000073.1:0-26568 GCA_964525655.1 uncultured Occallatibacter sp. | reverse complement strand
CCGGATCGTCCAGCACCTCGCCGTCGCGGTTGCCCAGAATATTGGTCGAGAACCACCCCGAGACGCCCAGCATGCGCGCCTTGAAGGCTGGCGCAAGCACCGTCTTCATCAGCGTCTGGCCGGTCTTGAAGTCCTTGCCGCAGATCGGCGCGGCGTTGCGCTTCGAAAGCTCGACCATCGCCGGAAAGTCCACCGTCAGGTTCGGCGCTCCGTTGGCAAAGGGCACGCCCTCGCTCAGCGCCGCATACGCATAAATCTGCGAAGGCGCAATACCGATGTCGTCGGTCTCCAGTCCCTTTTCGAAGGACTCGATGCTCTGATGCACCGCCGTCGGCTCGATAAAGATCTCCGTCGATGCGGCCCAGATCACCACCACGCGATCCACGGTCTTCTTGAAGGCCTGGATGTCGGCCCTTACCTGCTCGGCCAAGTCACGCTTATTCTTGCCCTTCTTTACGTGCGTGCCGTTGAGCCGTTTCACATAGTACTGGTCAAAGACCGCTGGCAGAGGCTTGATCGTCTCCAGAAAGGGTTTGAGTTGAACCAGCGTCTCCTTCTCCAGCACCGCGGCATGAGCCGCCGCTTCGTAGACGTTGTCTTCGAAGATGTCCCAGCCAGTGAAGACAATATCGTTCAAGTCGGCCAGCGGCACAAAGTCCTTGATCCGCGGCGACTTGTTCTCGGTACGCTTGCCCAGGCGAATGGTGCCCATCTGCGTCAGCGAGCCGATCGGCTTGGCCAGTCCGCGGCGCACAGCTTCGACTCCGGCGATCATCGTTGTGGCGACAGCGCCCAGGCCGACCACCATCACTCCAAGTTTGCCCGTGGCGGGCGCAACCGTGCCTGCCTTCTGGCCGCCTTGCTCTTCAGTTCCCATCGTTTCTCCTAACCTGCATGAATGGCTCCGGATTCCCGAGCCGATTTGAACCTTTTCCGGCGAATGGACTAGTGTAAACCCTCTCCGCGCCCTCTCGTCTCAAACGCTTCTCCTACGCCGACTCCGCTCGTCCTCCGCGCTTCAGATGCGACCACACAAACCAGACGATTCCAGCCAGCAGCACCAGTTCCACTCCCAGGTGAAAGCGATGAAATGCAGCGTAGAAACGCGGGTCCGTATGCCAGGCCTCGCCAAGCTTCATGCCCGCATAGGCCAGCGCAAAGCACCACGGCCACGAACCGGCAAATGTGTAAATGTGAAAGCGAAGCTGCGGCATCTTCGCAATCCCCGCTGGGAAGGCGATGAACGTGCGCACCACCGGCAGCAGCCGCGCTAGCAGTACCGTAATGGAACCGTACTTCGCGAAGAACTCGGTCATCCGGTCCAGGTCGTGGTGGCTCATCAGCACCCACTTGCCGTAGCGCTCCACCAGCGGCCGTCCGCCCTTTGCGCCGATCCAGTACGCCACCACTGAGCCCAGATTGCAGCCCATGGCCGCCGCCGTAGCGGCCCAGAAGAGGCTGAAATGGCCCAGATAAACCAGATAGCCGGCAAACGGCATGATGATCTCGGAGGGCAGCGGAATGCAGGCTGACTCAATCCCCATCAGCACGATGATTCCGCCATAGCCGCCCATGTCGATCACGTGGGTTACAAATTGAACCAGGAAGCCAATTATCTTTTCGCTCATGGGCGTTATCAGTATATAAGGCTGAGCTCCGGTTCAACTCCCTCAAATGCTTCCGTGCCCCATCCATTCGCCTTGCCGGGGTCCCCACGGACAGGTCTTAGTCCGTGGGGTGGTCGGGCGAATGGGTGGGAAACCATGAACTCCACCGCTCTGGGTGCCCCGGCTTTGGCGCAGCACCATCGTGCCAGATGTGGGAGACTAGGAACCCAAACCGGCTTTCTCCACCCTCACAGTTGGTTTGCTACTATGATTGGGTATTCAAAGGAGATATTCCCCTTGGCCGACTTCTCTCCGGTTCCGCTCACCCTTGAAGGCTCCTTCCTCCTCCATCAGTTCTTTCACTTCGACTGGAAGGCCTGGCGTCGCACCCCTCCCACCGAGCGCGACCGTATCGTGGCCCATGCCCTAACCGCGCTGCGCCATCTCGGACGCGAGGCCCCCGACGCGCCCTTGCGCTCGGCCCTCTATTCCCAGCTCGGCCACAAGGGTGACCTGATCCTCATCCACTTCCGCCCCACACTCGATGCCCTCAACCAGGTCGAACTCGATCTGGCCCAGACCGAGCTCTACGACTTCTTTGAGCTGCGCCACTCCTACGTCTCCGTCGTCGAACTCGGCCTCTACGAGTCCACCCGCAAGAGCTATGAAGCAGCTGCCGAAAAGGGCCTCGTGGAGTTCACGCCTGAGTGGAACGCCGAGATCTCCGCCACCCTCGACCGCCAGCTCGACGCCATGGCCCCGCGCCTCTTCCCTGTCGTTCCCGAGGGCAAATACCTCAGCTTCTATCCCATGGACCGCAAGCGCGGCGAGCAGGCCAACTGGTACACCGTGCCCTTCGCCGAGCGCCAGCGCATGATGCACGACCACGGCCTGATCGGCCGCCGTTACGGCGACCAGGTCAAGCAGATCATCTCCGGCTCCATCGGCATGGATGACTGGGAGTGGGGCGTAGACCTCTTCGCCAACGACCCGGTCGTCTTCAAAAAGCTGATCTACGAGATGCGCTTCGACGAAGTCAGCGCAGTCTATGCCCTCTTCGGCCAGTTCTTCATCGGCATAAGGCTGCCCATCGAAAAGCTAGGCAACTGGCTCAGCGGCAGCTTGTAAATAATACAATCAAATCGGCCCCTGGCCGGAGGGAGCAGGGGCCTTCAGGCCCCTGAAACGAGGCGTGCAATTCGGATGGCTTTAGCCATGGGCCTTGCGTTTATGCTGTCGGGAAGCGCTTCGGTTGTAAGGTATGAAGCGATCTCCAATGAATCTGGACGGTAATGATGATTTGCCTTACTATGGATAAAGAGGGCAACCGATGACTGTCTTGACCATTACCGCAAAGGGCCAGATCACCCTGAAGCAGGAGTTGCTCAGGCATCTCAACGTCGTTCCTGGCCAGAAAATCGAGGCGGACAAGCTGCCGGATGGCCAGATCCTTGTGAGACCGGTCGCGCAAAACGGCTCGATTGCCGATTTCAGCGGCTGTCTGGCCAAGAAAGGCACCCCAAGGCTCACAATCGCGCAAATCAAGAAGATTACCGAAGATGCCTGGGCAGGAAAACGATGAAGATCGTCGCGGACACGAATGTTCTGTTGCGGGATGCGCTCCATGACGACTCCCTACAGGCCGGAATGGCGGCGAAGGTTCTGGAGAGAGCCGAACTGGTCGCCATACCCGTGGCCGTTTTTTGTGAATTCGTGTGGGTCTTGCGGCAAGGGTATAAGAAATCCGCCGCGGAGATTGCAGGCGCCATACGAAAACTCTTGCGCAGCGCCGGCGTAGTTACGAACCGGCCGGTAGTCGAGGCAGGACTGGAACTCCTCGATAAGGGCGGTGACTTTGCCGATGGCGTTATCGCCTACGAAGGCCACTGGCTCGGCGCCGAAGAGTTTGTCAGCTTCGACAAGCAAGCTGTCTCTTTACTGAAGTCGCAAGGCAAGCGAGCCCGCCTTCTCGCCTGAACCAATCCACGTATTTATCTTTAAATCAAGGAACGCCGCAATGACTCAAACGCGAGATTTGAAGCTGAAGGAAGCGTATTTCAATGCAATTGTTTTGAGGTTCTCGAATCCTTATGACGATGGTTGGACCCACGGTTACGTGCTGGATATTGGCCCGCAGTTCTTCTTGCTGGGATTGATCGACGACAACATAGAATTCAATGGATTCCAATGTCCGCTCATTTCTGACCTCAGACAGTTGAAGGTACCCGACCCTCACGAGGATTTTATCGTTGCAGCGCTCCGCAAACGTAGAGAGAGAATAGAACGAAAGCCTGACATCGACCTGAGCAGCCTTTCCTCACTGCTAAAGTCGGCAAGTAAACTCTTCCCTCTGATAACCGTTCTCCGAGAACGAATAAAACCAGACGAATGCGTCATCGGTAGGGTTCTAGAGGTATCCGAGAAAAGTTTCCTGCTACATACTATCGACCCAGACGCGGTTTGGGAGGAGAAGCCAACCAGGTTTCGGTTGAGTGACGTCACGCGTGTCGACTTTGGCGGAGGCTATGAGGAAGCACTACATCTCGTAGGTGGAAACCCGAAGCTACTGAAGAAATCCAAAAAGACAAGACTGCCATGAATCCAGAAGCAAAGAGGCGGCCCAAATCGCAACGCGGCCCCCTAGCCCCCGACCGCATCGCCGCCATCCTCAAAGCCCTCGACGAAGCCTATCCCCAAGCCGAGTGCGCGCTAACTCACTGCTCTCCCTGGGAACTGCTGGTAGCCACGATCCTCTCCGCGCAATGCACCGACGTTCGCGTGAACATGGTCACTCCGGAGTTATTCCGCCGCTTCCCTACCCCGCAGAAGATGGCCAAGGCAACCCTGCCGCAGCTCGAAGCCCTCATCCGAACCACCGGATTTTTTCGCAACAAGGCCAAATCGATCCAAGGAGCAGCCCGCAAGATCGTAGCCGAGTTCAATGGCGATGTTCCGCAGACTCTCGCCGAACTTATCACTATTCCCGGCGCAGCCCGCAAGACGGCCAACGTCGTCCTCGGTGTCTGCTTCAACAAAGCCGAAGGAGTCGTCGTCGATACGCACGTCCTCCGCATCGCCCGCCGTCTCGAATTGACCAAAAGCGACGCGCCGCAAAAGGTCGAGCAGGATTTGATGCGAATCATTCCGCAGAGCCGCTGGATCGACTTCTCCCACCAGATCATCCACCACGGCCGCCAGGTCTGCCTGGCCCGCAGACCCAAATGCGACCGCTGCAACCTTGAGCAGCTGTGCACGTCAAAAGACAAGACTTGGCAAAGCTAAAGCTCTCATTGCAATGCTGCTTGAAGAATTGAACACAAATCCAAATGGATTTTTGCAGAGAATTACTCCCAACCGGCGCACAATGGTCGGTATGACTGGAACGGGCCTTTCTGATCCCTGATCCCCGATCCCTATTCCGGGAGTGCTACCCCCCACCCCCCACTCTATATTTTCAAAACCTTGCAGGTAATTTTCTGGTAAATACCCAATCTATCCATCCACATCCGAGCCGTCTGGCATCGGCTGGCAACTCGGGCACCAGAACGTCACGCGCGCATCCGGCCCTTGCAGCCGCCGGCGAATCGGCTCGCCGCAGCGCCGGCAATCCTCGCCCCTGCGGCCATAGACATACAAACTCGCGCCGGGATCGGATTCATGAGTCGTGCGGCGCTTCCTGCCGCCATAAGTCATGATCGCGTCGCCCGAGTCCTCCAGCACATTGGCCGCAACCAGTTTCTGTGCAACTGCAATCAATGCGCCTGCCTGCTCTCGGCTCAGCGCTTCGACTTTGCAGAACGGATTCACACCCGCAACAAAGCACGCCTCCGACTTGAAGACATTGCCGATTCCGGCCAGCACCTCTTGATGAAGCAGCACATCGGCGATCTCCTCATTGCTGTGTGCCGACAAGCGGCGCAGCGCGGCCTTTGCATCGAACTCCGAATTGAGCACATCGAGAACAGAGTGCGTAATCTTCGCATCTCGGGCCAGCGAAAGCGCCGAATGCATGCGCGCCACAGGGACGCGAAAACCGACGGCAATGTACTCGCTGTTCTCGATCACGATCCGCATATTTGCCCGAGGCTGCTGCCATCGCTCGCCGTGCCGGTAGATATGCCAACTGCCGCTCATCAGCATGTGCGTAGCCAGCGTGCCGCCGCCGGAGAAGTGAATCAGCAGCCATTTGCCGCGCGACTCCACACTCACCACGAATTGCCCCGCGAGAGGTGTGTCATCGTTGAACCGCGTCAGCAGCGGAAATGTCGAGCGAAAGCCGGTGATCGGCTTACCCATCAACGCACGGCCCAATGCGCGTGCAGTGCGAAAGATGGTGTCGCCCTCGGGCATGGCCTATTGCAACTCCGCCGGTGTCTCGCGGTGTGTGACGGCTAGCGGAATGCGCCTCAGGTGCATTCCCAGCGGGCCGGGATGAAAGCCAGCATCCATGAGGAAGCCAGCCATGGGATGCGCCGCGACCGGCTGTCCGTTGATGGTCGTAATCAGCGCGCCCTGATGGCTCGAGGTTCGCATCCGCTCCTGGCCGCGCGCGCAGAGAAAGTGCGCCAGACCCGCCGCGGCCTGTGAGCGCTCCGGTTCCTCGCCGGGCAAAAACACAAGGAGATTGGGGTTGCCGCGCCTGAGCCAAGCCACTAGTTGGCCGTTGCGCAGAATCACCTCAGCATAAGCCGCGCGAGTAAGAATGCGAGGGGCCGATTCAGAGTCTTCCTCGGCAACAGGCAGATCGGGCCAGCGCAAGACAGAACCATAGGGATTCGCCGGATCAGTGGCCGCCAACTGCACAAACTCCGGCTTCTCCTGCGCAGGCTCATTGCGTAACTGACGCAGAAGGTCAACGGCGGCAGGCAGCGCAAACTGTGTCGCCCCCAGGCCAGCCACAAAATATCCGCGCCGGATGCGCCCGCTCTCCTCCATCGCCTTGAGTACGTCATACACCGCGCTAAAACCACCCGGCACACTCTCCGCCGCCACCGACTCCCGCATCAGCACGCCATAGCGATTGAGCAGTTGCAGTGCCAGCGCGTGGCTCGCCTCGGTCGCCGTCGGCACGCTCTCAATTCCCTTCCCGGCCTGCACGGGCAACAGTGACCAGCGTCCCTGCGCGGTAGGCGGCGTCGTGCGTCTTGAACGAAAGACAGCCCCAGTCTGCAACCGCCGCGGAGCTCGCGCGTTGTCTGGCCGGGCGATGTAAGCGCGCAGCGCATGCAGCGAATCATTTGTAATCAGTCCTCGCCAGACGAGACTCCACAAGGCATCGATCGTCTCGCCCGGATAACCTCCTCCCACAGCCTGATGCAGCGGATCGAAGAAACTGGCGCCGGTCGATTCGAGAACCGCGAGCAATTTCTCCTCGCGCTCTGTCAGGGGCTCAATCAAGGGCCGCGATTGCAGCAGCAACGGCAGCTTGTCGGCGAGAAAGAGCGCGATCCGTCCGTCGCGTTCTCCAATCGGCTCGACGCCAGCCCACGCAACCTCGCCTGCTGCGATCAAAGTGTCGAGACCGGCAGGCGCATACTCCGCAAGCCGCGCCGGCAAGATCGAACTCTCAATCAGCGACGCCGGCAGTGGCGCACCCTGCAAGCTCTCAACGGCATCGAGCAGCGCGTCAAGATGCGCGCCTCTACGCGGCGCAAGCAACCCCTGCCAATGGGTCAGGAAACGCGCAAGCGTATGCTGCTCCACCGGCTCGACCTCGCGGCGCAGCTTGGCCAGAGACTTGCGGCGAATCTGGCGCAGAATCTCCGCATCGCACCACTCCCGATGAAGCCCTCCTGGACGGAATCCACCCTCCAGCACTCGCCCCTCGTGGGCAAGCTGCCTCAGTGCCTCTTCAATCGCCGCCGTATCCAGCGCAAAACGCTCCGCGGCCTCGCGTAGCGTGAAAGGCCCATGAGTGCGCGCATAGCGACGGACCAGTTCAAGCACAGGATGGGCAACCGGCTCAAGCAGCGCCGTCGGCAGCCCCGGCGGGAGTGGGACTCCCAGGCCGTCGCGATAGCGGGCCGCATCCTCAGCCGCGATAAGCCTCCGCTCGCCGGCAATGCGCACTTCCAGCAAGCGCCGCGAACGTACGAGCCGGTCAACACCCTGTAGCAACTCCGGCGAAGCCACACGCCGCGCAAGCTCATCGCGCGACAGATCGCCCAATCGCAAACAGAGATCGTGAATGCCGTCGGCCGAGCGAGCGCGATACGACTCAGGAAGACACTGCGCCGCCTCTTCTATCTCTTCGATCGCGTTGGCGTCGAGCAACTCCCGAAGGTCGGCCTCGCCGAGCAATTCGCGCAATTGATCTTGATCGATGGTCAGCGCCTGTGCCCGCCGCTCGGCCAGCGGCGCATCGCCGTCATAGAGGAAGTTGGCCACATAGCTGAACAGCAGCGACGCGGCAAAGGGCGAGGGCTTCCGCGTCTCCACCACATGCACGCGGAGCTGCCGCTGCTCGATAGCTCGCAAGGTCTCGATCAGCGCCGGCATGTCGAAGACATCCCGCAGGCATTCGCGATAAGCCTCAAGCAACAAGGGAAACGACGGGTAGCGCGAGGCCACACTCAACAGATCATAGGACCGCTTGCGCAACTGCCACAGCGGCGAACGCGCATCGGCCCGCCGGCGCGGCAACAGAAGCGCACGCCCCGCAGCCTCGCGAAAACGACCGGCAAACAAAGCCGTCGTTCCCAATTGCCGCAAGACCAGTTGCATTGCCTCGGCTGACTCGACCATGAACCAATCCGGATCGGGCGGCTCGTCGGTATCCGGAAAGCGCAGCACAAAGCCGTCGTCGCCCCACAGCGTCTCCACCTCTGGCCCGCCCGCCGCGCGAATGCGAGCGCTCACCGCCATCGCCCAGGGAATATGAATCCGGCTGCCGAAGGGCGTCAGCACGCAGACTCGCCAGTCGCCCAGCTCATCCCGGCAGCGCTCGATCACGATCGTCCGGTCATCGGGCACAACGCCCGTCGCGGCCTCCTGATCGGCCAGAAACTGCATCAGGTTCTCTGCTGCGCCTGGGTCAAGGTCGTGCTCAGTCACCAGGCGAGTCAGCGCAGCCGGCTTCGGCAGCGCTCGCACCTCGCGCACCAAAGCGCCGATGCGCCGGCCAAACTCCAGCGGCCTTCCCGGTCCGTCTCCCTTCCAAAAGGGCATCTTCCCCGGCTCGCCGGGAGCGGGCGTCACCAGTACGCGGTCATGCGTGATCTCCGTAATCCGCCAGGTCGAAGCGCCCAGGATAAAGGTCTCGCCGGGGTGGCTCTCGAAGACCATCTCCTCGTCCAGTTCGCCGACGCGCACGGCCTTGCCATCGCTATGCGCCAGAAAGACGCCGTAAAGGCCGCGATCGGGAATGGTACCGGCGTTTAGAATCGCCAGCCGCGCAGCGCCATCGCGGGCCGTCACCACATTGCGCACACGGTCCCAGGTGAGCCGTGGCCTCAGCTCAGCGAACTCGTCCGAGGGGTAGCGGCCGCTCAGCAAATCAAGCACACCCTCAAAGGCCGCGCGGTTCAATCCGCCAAAGGGCGCTGCGTGACGAACGAGTTCAAAGAGCGCATCGACACTGACCTCCGGCTTGGCAATCTCCCCTTCCAGTTCCTTATTCGGAGAGGCAAGTTGGGGTTCGTAGTCTCCCACCCTTTCCGCAAAAAGACGCGGAAAGGATGGGGCACCCAAGTTTTTGAGGCGCAGCGATTGCCCGCCCGTCCGCTTCCTGTTCCCTGATCCCTGTTCCCTGTTCCCTGGCTTTCCCGGCGGGTGCGCCACGATCGCCACCAATTGCTGCGCCAGCACGTCGAGGGGATTTCTAGGAAAGCGCGTCGACTCGATCTGTCCCTCGTGCATGGCGCGGGTCACTGCGGCGCAGGCGACCAGATCGGCACGAAACTTCGGAAAGAGTATCCCCTCGCTCACCGCGTCGACGTGATGTCCGGCGCGCCCGATCCGCTGCATCCCGCTGGCCACCGAGGGCGGCGACTCGATCTGAATCACCAGATCCACCGCGCCCATGTCGATGCCTAACTCCAGCGTCGAGGTGGCGCACAACGCGCGAATCTTTCCCGCCTTCAACTGCTCCTCGATGATCGAGCGCTGCGCCGCGGCCAGCGAACCATGATGCGCCCGAGCGATCGGCTCTCCGGCCAACTCATTCAACGCTCCGGCCAGCCGCTCGGCTACCTGGCGGCTGTTGACAAAGAGAATCGTCGAGTTCCGCCCGCGAATGATCTCCAGCAACCGAGGATGAATCGCATTCCAGATCGAGACGCGCCGGGGTGCCTGCGAAGCGGGCCCGCTGGGCAGGTATTCCTGTTCGCCGAGGCGCGCCATATCTTCAACTGGAACTTCGATTGTCAGTTTTAATTGTTTGATTGAGCTTGCGTTAACAATTGTGACAGGACGGTAGCGCATTGCCGCAGTATCTACCTCATCCTCAGCCCACGCCGCCTTTTTCTTCTCGACCCCCAGTCCCTTAGTCCCAGGTCTCTTCGTCCCTGTCCCAGGCGTCTCCACACCGCCCAGAAACCGCGCCACCTCCTCCAACGGGCGCTGGGTCGCGGAGAGGCCAATCCGCTGAATCCGCCGCCCGGTCAGCGCCTCCAGCCGCTCCAGCGAGAGCGCCAGATGCGCTCCCCGCTTGGTCGGCACCAAAGCATGAATCTCGTCGATGATGACCGTATCGACAGTCCGCAGCGCCTCGGCCGCCTGCGATGTCAGCAGCAGGTAGAGCGACTCGGGAGTAGTGATCAAAATGTCAGCAGGGTGG
This sequence comes from uncultured Occallatibacter sp., assembly GCA_964525655.1. Taxonomy (GTDB): domain Bacteria; phylum Acidobacteriota; class Terriglobia; order Terriglobales; family Acidobacteriaceae; genus Telmatobacter. The sequence goes on along the minus strand of CAZGHZ010000073.1, from coordinate 16,185 downwards.
CGCGCAAATCGAGCCCGTTCGCGTTGCGGAGTGTCGCCGGTGCGCACGCTGATCGTCGGTTCGTGGAACTCGACGCCCATTCGCCTCGCCACGTTGGCGATCCCGGCCAGCGGCGAACGTAGATTGCGTTCCACGTCCACAGCCAGCGCCTTCAGCGGCGAAATATAGACGATGCGGCAGCCTCGCTCAGGCAACTCAGGTCCCTTATTCCCTAGTCCCTGAGTCCCTAGTCCCTGTCTTTCAAGCATCAACCGGTCCAAGCACCATAAGAAAGCTGTCAGCGTCTTGCCTGTCCCGGTGGGCGCCAGAATCAGCGCACTCTCGCCGCGAGCGATCACCGGCCAGCCCATTCGCTGCGGCGCGGTCGGCGCGTCAAAGACCGCGCGAAACCACTCCGCCGTGACTGGATGAAAGCAGGCGAATGGATCAGCCGCTGCAGTCGGGTCAATTACTGGTTCGGATTTGGGCCGGTCGAGAGACACGCTTCAATCAGAATAGCGCGGAGGTCAGCGAAGAGGAAGCGAAAGAGCTGGAAGCTTGGAGCCTGATTGGAATCGCAAGGGAAGGACACATCAAAAACCACCGTAAGCGGTGAGAGCATCCTGTAAGCAGACCGCAACCTGAAAAACCAGTGCGCCAAGATAAAAATCTGAATTGAATCGAGCCTCGCAACTGAAGCTCTGAGCGCGAGGGCTTAACATGAACTAGCCGGAGCCTTAATGCGAGACCATCTGGCCACATTGCTCGACGACTTTCGCCGATTCGACCGCCAGATTGCGGTGGTCCGCTTCCAGGGCATCCGGCGGCGGGCGACCAGCTATGGAAAGATTGTGCAACTGGCGGGGCGCTTCGCCGCGTTGCTTGCCCAGCGCGGGATCGGATCGGGCGACCGCGTTCTGCTTTGGGGAGAAAACAGCGCCGAGTGGATCGCGGCCTTCCATGGCTGCATCGTGCGCGGCGTGCTGGCGGTCCCGCTGGACGCTTACGGCACGGCCGAGTTTGCCGCGCGCGTGGCAGCTGATGTGCAGCCCAAGCTGGCGGTGGGCGACACGCTGCTTCTCCAGCAATTGCCAATCGAATGGTCTCGACTGTCCTTCGAAGATTGGCCCGGCGCGCTTCCCGACGAGCAGTCCGGCCCAGTCGAGGGGCTCTCACGAGAGACGCCGCTCCAGATTCTTTTCACCTCCGGTACCACCGGCGACCCCAAAGGCATCGTCCTCACCCACGGAAACGTGCTGGCCAGCATCGAGCCCATCGAAAAGGGCGCGCAGCCCTATCTGCCTTACGAGAAGATCTTCCATCCGCTCCGCATTCTCGAAACGCTGCCGCTGAGCCACGTCTTTGGCCAGATGATGGGCCTTTGGGTTCCGGCAATCCTCGCCGCCGAGGTGCATTTTGAAAGCCGCCTGGTAGCGGCGCGGCTCATCGAGACGATCAGGCGCGAACGCATCAGCGTGCTCGCCGCCGTACCGCGCGTGATGGCGCTCTTGAAGACTCATCTCGAAGCCAACTTGCCTGATCTGGCCGAACGCGTGGCCGTCTCCGAGAAGAAGATTGGGGCCTTCGGGCGCTGGGTGCGCTTTCACGATGTTCACATCGCTTTCGGGCTAAAGTTTTGGGCGCTTGTCTCAGGCGGAGGCGCTCTGCCCGGACCGCTCGAGCAGTTCTGGAACCGTTTGGGGTTCGTGGTGATTCAGGGCTATGGAATGACCGAGACCGCGGCGATCGTTACCCTTAACCATCCCTTCCACGTCGCTGCCGGGACGATCGGCAAACCGCTGCCGGGACGCGAGGTGAAGCTGGGGCCGGACGGCGAAGTGCTGGTGCGGGGCGCAATGATCTCGCGCGCTACCTGGTCGGGCGGAGCGTTGCAGCCACGCAAGGATGAGTGGCTGGCCACCGGCGACCTAGCCGAGAACGCGGCCGGCGGCGATCTTCGCTTCCTGGGTCGCAAGAGCGAGGTCATTGTGACCTCCGCGGGGGTGAACTTGCACCCCGAGGACCTCGAAGCCGCCATCGACCAGGAGCCCGGCGTATCCGCCTGCGCGGTGGTGGCGATGGAGACAGCCTCCGGGCCTGAGCCTTGCGCTGTTCTAGCCTTTCACGGCAATAGTCAACAGGCCGCGGCGGTGATCGGGCGCGCCAACCAGAGGCTGGCGGAGTTTCAGCGGCTGAGCCACTGGATGCTGTGGCCCGAGCCTGACCTGCCCCGCACCTCGACCGGAAAAGTGCGGCGCAAGGCGGTGGCGGCCTGGCTGGCCAAGAAACAGCCTGCGGTCCCAACTCCGAGTGCGGCCAGGCCCATTGTGGCCGGAGGAGACAATCACCGGGCCTCGCCGGACTGGCTGCTAAGGCTGATCGAATCGATCTCCGGTGAAACACCAGCTAGCTCTGAAGAAGCGTCATCGGATTCTGGAGATCAACTCAGACTGACCGAGGATCTTCACCTGGATAGCCTGGGCCGTGTGCAACTGGAAGCCGCCTTGGAAGAGCGTCTGGGAATCGTGCCAGAAAGCGGAGTGTTGGACAGTGTGCGTACGCTAGGCGAACTTCGCCGGCTGGTGGGTTGGAGGACTGACGAGGCTCAAACGGAAGAGTGCCGACTCCCCAACGAGATGCCCGAAGAGCATCCTTCTCAAATTCGTGCGTCCGTCGATTCCGGCGGCGCCAATGCCGGGACTGGAACCGCAGCCCGACAACCGCCCCCCCCTGCTTCGATGCAGTTCTCGGCAACCCCCAAAGCTGACGCTGCCCCAACCCTATACATCTACCCGCGATGGCCGTGGCTTCTTCCCTTTCAGTGGCTTAGGGCGGCCTTCGTCGAGACAGTCGTTCGGCCTCTCGTCTGGCTGCTTGCAGATCCCAGGGTGGTCGCTCCGGAGCTGCATGCCATAACTGACCCGATCCTCATCGTCGCCAACCACGTGACAGCCTTCGACGGGCCGCTGGTTTTGTTCGCTCTGCCGGGTGCGGTGCGACGTCGGATCGCGGTGGCAATGGCCGGCGACATGCTGGAGGAGTACCGGCACTTCCGCAACCCCGAAAGGCCACTTGGGCAGAGAGGCTTCTATCTGCCCGGGCCGATGATCTATGTGTTGCTGACGGCGCTCTTCAATGTCTTTCCGCTGCCACGGCGGCGTAACTTCCTGCGCAGCTTTGCTCATGCTGGAGCGGCGATGGACCAGAGCTACAACGTTCTGGTCTTTCCCGAGGGCACACGCTCGGCTTCCGGTGAGCTGGCTCAATTTCGCGGAGGGATCGGCCTGCTGGCCAAGGAATCGGGCGCTATGGTACTCCCCGTGGGCCTGCGCGGGTTAGGCGAGCTGAAAACCGGCAGCCGAGGCTGGTTCCGTTCCGGCAAGATCGAGGTGCGTGTGGGACACCCGATCCGGTTTTCTGCCGAGGAGACCGAGACAGCCATCACCGCGCACCTGCACGACGAGGTGAAGAGGCTTCTGGTTGAAGAGCTGGTCCTTCCGAGTAATAAGGTCAACAAGTCTCAGGTAATCTTCTGAAAAAGTACTAACGTGGTGGTGACCAAAGAATACTCATAATATGACGACATCCAAATGAATCAAAATAGCTTGGTCTGTTATCCTCTCCAAGAGAGTCCTCTCATTCCCTGTTCAATCTCTGCCTACCGGAGCCTCTCAGCGTGGAGAGATTGTAATGAATTAACCCTCTTCAGCAACAGACCGAAATAGCAATCCCGGCATGGAAACGACTTGAGAGCAGTAGCCTCCTGGCACGCATCGATCATTCCGCGTTCATAACTCGGGAGTACCGGCCCACGCTCGCTGTGCAGTCTTTCCTATACAACTCTGAATTCCCATCATCCCCCGATGGACTGCAATCGTCAGTGGGCGCTTGTCGCTCAAAAAGACGAGTTCAAAGGAGAAGATAATGATGAAAGCACTTGCTGTCGCCTTGGTTCTTGTGTCCCTAGGGACTTATGTCCACGCCTGCACCCCTTTGTATCCAAACCCGGGGACACCCGCGCCAACCTGCTGCTATACCGCAACCAGCACGGGGAGTATGGATGCCTGGTATTACGGCTCTACAGCCGGCGACGACGATTCCTTCAAAGTGATTGACGAGACGACCGGTGCCTCCACTGACTGGTTGTTCGATAACAAAACGACAACGGCTGGTGTGGAGATAGAGAATATCCTGACAGTTCATGCGGGCGATTTGCTTGAATTCGAGCTCCGGAACAAGACCGAGAACGATATCCTTACCTCCATTGCCGCCGATAACCCTGACGGCCTCAATCACACCTATGCCGTAGCGTGGCCGGGCGAAACGATCCCCGATACATCCGTCTATGTCGGTTCGAGCGTTAATGGCTCTTCGGTCACTTACATCGGCATGGAAGATCTAACCAAGCAGCAGAATTCCGACTTCAACTACGGAGACGGTCAGTATCTGCTAACCGATGTAAGCTACTCCGAGAACTCCAAGTGCGAGACCAGTCCCACTCCGGAGCCGGGCAGCATCCTGCTGCTGGGAACCGGAATGCTGGGCCTGGCGGGATTCGCGCGTCGCAAGCTGCGAGTGAAGCAAGGCCATCGCAGGTGTGCCCAGAGCTAGGACGTCAATCTCCTGGGGATTCAACACCTGGATAAGTCAGTCAGGGGCGCGGAGAAGGTGACTTTGCCCTAACTCGGGCAGGCGGCCCACTCATCGCGATAAAGCCGCGATGAATGGGGCACATGCCCTGAATCCAGTTCTCTGAACCCTGATCCCTGATCTCTGGTCTCTGATCTCTACCCGACTAACTCGGCTGCCTTGGCCTGAAGTGGCAGGTTCCGCCGGCCAGCATTGGAGTCCAAATCGACGAATCGGCAGGCTGTTCGCTCGATCCAAGAAAGAGGATGCCGTCGGGGGCCAGCAGCCTGTGAATGCCGGCCAGCAGCGTCTTGCGCGTCTGCTGCGAGAAGTAGAGCATCACGTTGCGCAGGAAGATCACATCGAAACGGTCTTCGGCCCGGTTGAAGGGCAGCGTCGACAAGCACAGGTTGGCCTGGCGAAAGTTGCACATCCTTTGAATCTCCGGCTTGACCGTCCAATCTTCGCCCAAGTGGTCAAAGTAGCGAACCACGAATCGCGCCGGCAGGCCGCGATTCATCTCGATGCGGTGATAGCAGCCTGCCTGGGCCCGCTCCACCACCTCGGCGCAGATGTCGGTGCCTTCGATGCGGATATTCCAGCCGGCGAGCAGAGGAAAATGTTCGTGGATCATCATGCCCAGGCTATAGGCCTCCTGGCCGGTGGAGCAGGCCGCGCTCCAGATGCGAAGGGCGCGCGACTGTCGGCGGGACTCGATGAGCGTCGGCAGCAGCTCGGTGCGCAGGAGCTCGAAGGGGCGTGCATCGCGGAAGAAGCTGGTCTCGTTGATGGTCATCGCTTCAGCGATGGAACGCTCGAGCGTCGGGCTTCTATTGACCTTGAGGTGTTGGACCAACTCTTCCAGGCGTGTCATGCCTTGATTGCGCAGCACCTTGGTCAAGCGAGTGTCAAAGAGATAATCGCGCGACGGATCAAGCACGTTTTGCGAGAGACCGAAGACGAGCTGGCGCAGATAGCCGTAATCGACGCCGACCAGAGTTTGCATCGCTAGACCGCCGTTTCCCGAAGCTCGCGAGCTTCCATTTGGCTCCGGCTGGCCAGCCGGAGTATCTCTAGCGCGATCGCATTGAGGGGTAGCACCTTGTGCGCCAATCCAGAATTTGTGACCGCGCCGGGCATTCCCCACACCGTGCTTGTGGCCTGGTCCTGCGCGAGAACGCTGCCGCCGTGATCTCGGATGACACGGCATCCCAACAAGCCATCGGAGCCCATGCCCGTCAAGACCAAGGCCAGCGCGCCTGAGCCATAAACTGCTGCCACTGAGCGGAAGAGCACATCGGCAGCGGGGCGGCAATGGTTTTCCAGCTTGTCCTGGTTCAGGTGCAGCGTGGGCGGCAAGCCTGCACGCGCACCGGCAACGACCTCCAGGTGCCAATTCCCCTTGGCGATGTAAATCGTACCTGCGTGCACGGGCTCGCCTTCGACGGCCTCATGCACCTGCAACTGGCAATGGCTGTTGAGCCGCTCGGCAAAAAGCCTGGTGAAGAGCTCCGGCATGTGCTGCACAATCAGAACCGGCAGAGGAAACTTCACCGGTAGCGAGGGAAGCAGAATATCGAGCGCAGCCGGCCCGCCGGTCGAGACACCGATGGCCAGCGCCAATGGAACCGCTGAGATCGGCTGTGCCTTGGGCAAAGGCCCCATCGGGGCAGTCAGAGGGGCACGCGCAGCGCTGGGCGGGAGTGCCTGAGGCTGGCTCGTGAGAGCCTGGATCTTGGGGATCAAATCCAGCGAGAGCGCCCTGGTGGCTGCCTCGCGTCCGGATTGTCCGGCCGGCTTGGCCACATAGTCCGAGGCCCCGCAAGCCAGGGCTTCGATGGTCACCCTGGCCCCGCGTTGCGTCAGCGAGCTGCACATGACGACCGGCATCTTGTGCCCACGCGCGCGCAGCTTTCTCAGTGTGACCAGTCCATCCATCACCGGCATCTCCACGTCCAGCAGAATCAGGTCGGGGCGAATGGATTCAATGGCGCTCAGAGCCGTTTCGCCGTCCGCCGCCGTCCCAACCACCTCCAAGCCGGCGTCGGATGATACCACAGAGCGCAGCAGACTCCGCATTACCGCTGAGTCGTCGACGATCAGAATCCGGGTTCTGCGGCCTGCGGCCATGGCTCAGGCCTCCACTAAGCCGAGCATGGCCAGCTTTTCCGTCAGAGCCTCGTCGTCGAAGGGCTTCATCAGGTACTCGTCGGCGCCGGCATCGAGGGCGCGCAAAATGAAGTCGTTTTCGGCTTCTGTGGTGACCATCATGACCTTGACCTCGCCAAATCCCTCGGCGCGCAACTGCTTGAGCATCTCAAGGCCGTTCATGACCGGCATATTCCAATCCACCAAAGCAAGGTCAAATGAATCGCCCGAGCTCAACTGGTCCATGCCTTCCTGGCCGTCGGCAGCCTCCGCGCACTCGATTCCCTTCTCTTCGAGAAGACCGCGCAGATAGCCCCGTACAAATCGGGAATCATCGACAATCAAAGCTCGCATCGTCACCTCCAGAGAAAACGGCGTGGGCCGGTCAAGGCTAGGCTGCCCGGCCCGCGCTCAGCCGCATGGGGTCCAGTTGTTCAGGGTCCAGCATGACAAGCAGTTTGTCCTTCAGCTTGTAAGCGCCGGCGAACAATATCCTCCGCCGCTCGTCGAGAATCGATGGGTTCGGTTCGTAGTCGGCCGAAGAGACGGTGAGCACCTCGCCGACCGAGTCCACCAGCAAACCAAAGCATCCGCCGGAGCTCTCCAGCACCAGGATGTCCTGCGCGCCATCCTTCGGCGGCATGGCGAGCAACTGGCGCAGGCTTACCGTCGTCAAAACGTCCCCGCGATAGTGGAAGAGCCCGCCCACAAACGTTGGAGCCAACGGAACCGGCTGCGGCCGCGCCGATCCTACAATCTCAAGGATGTGCGTGATCGGCACGCCAAAGATCGTCTGCCCCAGGCGGACCGAACACATCTCCACGATGTGCGCCGCGGTCTTCTCTTTTCGATGCAATGCTACCGTCGCTGTGCTCATGCCACCGTCTCCGCTGTCTGGCTCCATTCGGGTTGCGCAACTTCTCCGGCGGGCAACGGAGCTACGCCGCCCAGGTCGATCACGCCCGTCACGTGGTTTTTGAGCAGCGTCACTCCCGTGGTACGCTGCGTGGTTCCCGCCTCGAAAAGATCGCCGCCGGCCGCCACGTCCAACACATGCGAGACTGCAATGCCCACATGACGATTGCCCTCTCGGCAGACCACCACGATGATCTGCTGCTCTGACCTGCTCTCGGCATCGGGAAGGCTTTCGACCGCAGCCAGCAACCCGCCCGTGTCCTCGACCGGCAACAATTGCCCCTCGAAGTTAAGCACCGGCCGATAGCCCATGTACTCAATACGCGAGAGCGGAAGCTGCTCGATGCGTAGCACGTCTCCTAAAGGCACCGCGGCTCGTCGCCCTCCAACCTCCACCAGCAGGTATTCGAGGCTCTTGGCTGTCTCGGTCTCACCTTCGGCCGCGTGCTCAGCCTCTTCCTCGCGCAAACTTACTCCGGCTTTCGATGCGATGGACCCAGGATCGAGAATCAGCGCCAGGTCGGCATTGCCCAGCACGGTTGCGCCGGAGAAGAGGCCGATGTCCTTCAAAACCGCAGAGAGCGGCTTGACCACGATCTCCTCGGGATCGGCCAGCCCATCGACCACGAGACCGAAGCGCCGTCCATCGGCGTCCAACACGGCGATGAAGTTGTCCCGCTCCGTAGCGATCTTGTGCTCCACTGCCGGCATGAGCAACCGGTCAAGAAAGATCAACGGTAGCAGATGACCGCGCAGCCGGTAGAGCGGAACGTTCTCGATCCATTCGATCGCCGCGCCAGCCTGCTCCGGCGGAATGTGCACCAGCTCAGAGAGCGCGCCCTGTGGCAAGGCAAAACTCTGATTGACGCTGCGCACAATCAGCGCGGGAATGATCGCCAGAGTCAACGGAATTCGCAACCGCAACGTGGTTCCCTTCCCGGTTCGCGAATCGATCTCGACCTTGCCGCCGATCTTCTCGACATTGGTGCGGACCACATCCATTCCCACGCCCCGGCCGCTCACGTTGGTCACGGCCGCGGCGGTCGAGAAGCCCGGCAGGAAGATCAGTTGCAGCAGCTCGCGCTCGGCCAGATGCGCGGCTCGCTCGAGTGTTATCAGCCCGCGCTCGATGGCCTTCTGGCGCACCTTTTCGACGGCGATGCCGGCCCCATCGTCGGAGACCTCGATGATGACGTGGCTGCCCTCCTGCGCGGCCCGCAGCTTGAGTGTTCCCTCGGGGTCCTTGCCCGCGGCCAGCCGCACATCGGGCGGCTCGATGCCGTGATCCAGCGAGTTCCTCACTGCGTGGGTAAGCGGGTCCTTGATCGCTTCCAGCAGACTTTTGTCCAACTCCGTTTCCTGGCCCTCAACCTGCAAACGGACGCGCCTGCCAAGCGATTGCGAAAGATCGCGGACGATGCGCGGCACCTTGGAGAAGATGTTCGAGACCGGCTGCATCCGGGCCTTCATCACGCTCTCGCGCAGATCGGCGGTCACCATGTCCAGACGGCGGCTGAGCAGCGTCATATTGGGATCGGCAGAGGTCGCCTGCAACACCTGATTGCGGGTCAACACCAGTTCGCCCACCAGATTCATCATTCGGTTCAGCAGGGTCACATCGACGCGCAACGTGCTCTCGGCGGCGCTTCCCTGAGTGCGCGTTCTGGCAGGATCGCCCTCCAACGCGCCGGCAGCCGTGGGAGTCGGCTGTGCGGATGGCGCAGGCTCTGGCGGCTGAGCCGATGCCGGAATTGGAGCCGTGGACGAAGCAACCGGATCGGGCACAGATGTGACTGGATCGGAGACAGCAGTCCGCGCCTGCGCCTGAGAACGACCCGCGGCGGAGACAGCGCGAGCCTTGGCATGGGCCGGCCGCTTGGCTTCGGCCTGCGCCGGAAGTTGAAGCTCTACCAGCCGGCCAATCAGAGCCGCATCGTCGCCTTCGCCCTCCGCGTCCTGCGCCTCGATCGTCTTGAGGATGCCGCGCAGCCCATCGAGCAGTTGCAAGAGGCCCGTGATAATCGGACCGTTCGCAGTCAGTTTGCCCTCGCGCAGCAGCCCGAGCAGATTCTCTCCGGCGTGCGCAAGCGTCTCGAGCCGCTTGAAGCCCAGAAATCCCGTCGTCCCCTTGATCGTGTGTACCGAACGGAAGATCTCTCCGATGAGTCCGGCATCCTGGGGCCGCTCTTCCAGATCGGTCATGCACCGCTCCATGCGGTCCAGCCCTTCCTGGCTCTCGATCAGGAACTCCCTCGTCAATTCATCCATCGCGTCCACTCATCCGGCAGGCCAGGATGACTCCCCGGCACCGCGAGCACTCAAGCGGTTCATCGGAGAAATACGGCACAACTTGAGGAGCAGGGAATAGGGGAATAGGGAACAGGGAATAGGGATTGGTTGGAGTGCCGGGTGCCCCAGGTCCCTCGCTTTTGGGGACCTGGAATCCGACAGCCCATCCCCGCAACGTCCACCAGGTGCGAAAATGCATTAGGGTTAACTCACGCTGCGAAATGAGGCACGGCCTAATGAACGATCAGCCCGCAAACGACCCAGCCCTCCGAAGCCTGCTCGATCTGGCGCAACAGGCGGCAGAGAACGCCTACGCACCCTATTCGCACTTTCGTGTAGGCGCGGCGCTCCGCCTAACCAACTGCGAAATCGTCACCGGCACCAATGTCGAGAATGTGAGCTACGGACTAACGATCTGCGCCGAGCGTTCCGCTTTGGTCCGCGCCGTATCCCAATTCGGGCCAAAGATTCGCATCGAGGCCGTCGCCGTCGCCAATCTGAATGACGCACCCAGCCCGCCCTGCGGAGCCTGCCGCCAGGTCCTCTCGGAATTCACCGTGCCCGATGCGCCGGTGATCTTCGCTGGCGAAAACGGCCCGCAGACGATGCCCTTACGCGAATTGCTGCCGCTGGCGTTTGAGATGAAGACGAAATCGAATCCAGCGACTTAGAAACTCGACTTTGCACAGCGGTCTGGATCAGGCAAGACTGGCCGGCTCGTTCGCCAAATTCAATGGCGCCTCCATAAGTTGGAAATAGCCAGTTGTAGCGCAATCTCCGGTTAGATAGCATCCCTAGCGGAGCCCAAAGACCCTAGAAAGAGGTCGAAGGCCGACTTCCGGAAAGTAATCCTGGAAGACTATGGGATGAGCAAATAAAGTTACCGTGATTGAGATTCTTATTCTATATTTGTGTCCATGAAATCCGAAGCCATACAGAGCGGTTCAATTGTGGCCGATGTGCGGCCTGTGAGTCGCTTCCTGCGATTTGCGTTGGCAAGCATTACCGCTCTCACACTAGGCGGTATCATTTTCGGAGTTACGCGTGCAACGGGCATGTTCGCAGGTCGGGCTTCTTTCTGGTTCCAATGGGAACTGGTTTGGCTTTGGGTTCTCTTGCCGCTCGCTCTTGCCGTTAGCATCGCCGCTGCTGTTTATCCCCGCCGATGGCTCTCCGGTCGTCGCAGTGCTTTCATCGTGACGTTGGTGGGTGCGGTCGCTGGGTTCCTGTCCTGCTCTGTGTTCCTAGGATGGATGATCCTGCAGGGGCATATAGGCCAATTGCGGTACGGTTGGATGGAACTGGGCACTATCCTCCCGCTTTACTTCGTAGTTCAAACAGTCGCGTGGTTAATCGCAGTAGGCGCCTCAGCGATGCTGGTGACATTGACTCGAAGAACTCCAGCCGTTTTGGTCGCCGTCGCGGTGCTGTGCCTACTCGCAGTCGTTCTGCCAGCCCCGGTGTTCAATTTTGCAACGAACAATCAAGAACTCACTGTGGTATTTGTCGTTCCCGCCAGCCAAGGCGCAAGTGTGGCGAAACCACCCCGCGTTATTAGCGGATACACTGGAAGCCATAGGCTTAGTCAGGCAGGAGCAAATGCAGTGGCGGCCCATGTCTTGGAAGCACTGCACAAGGCGGGACTTCCTGGCCCATACCGCGTAGCCGAAATCGATCGATGCGGCACAGGGAAGAAAAGTCTTCAGATTATTGTTCTGAATTCTCCTGTTCTCGCTCAGGCGCAGCTACCGCAACCGGACGGTGTGGAGTTGATCTACGTCTCAAAACCGGACGGTTGGCGGACAATCCCCGCACAAGCTCCGACGCTCGGTCGTGATGTTGAGGTTCGTCCAGGAGCGAGCCGCTCAACCCTAGCGATGTATTTGATACACGCTGTGGCCCAATTAGGCTTCGGAGGAGGGATTGAAGCAGAGTGACCTGTATCCAAGGCCGAATTACTCCCCTTAACGCCGCAGGTTGCGGGATGAAGGTTGCATTTGGATTACAGGCACTTTGGAAACTGCGCGGCTTCCGAAGTGCCTCCTTGTCTCTTCGCCTGCCGCCTATTACTCCGGCAGCACCAGCTTGCCTTCAATATTCAGCGCCTGCTTGACCACCGGAGCACCAGTATCCGGCTGGCCGCCGCCTACCGAGAGTTGATACTCGCCCTCGGCGATGATCGGAACTCCTACTTCCGTCACCATAATCAGATCGCGCGGCTGAAGCTCGAAGTGAAGCTTCTGCGATGCGCCCGGCTCCAGATGAACCCGCTGGAAAGCGCGCAAGGCCCGCAGCGGTGCGCCCGGCACATTCGGAAATTCAAGATAGACCTGCGCAACTTCGTCGCCCGCGAGCTTGCCGGTGTTGGTGACCGTAACATCGACCGGAACCGTGCTGCCCGCCGCAACGGCTCTCATGGGTAGCACAAGGTCGCTATACGCAAAGGTCGTGTAGCTCAAGCCATAGCCGAAGGGATAGAGCGGCGTCCCTTCAAAGTAGCGATAAGTGCGTCCCTTCATCGCGTAGCTCTCGAAGGGGGGCAACTGGTTCACATCTTTATAAAACGTGACCGGCAGGCGTCCTGCGGGATTGTTCTTGCCAGAGAGCGTCTCGGCCACCGCCGCGCCGCCCTCTTCGCCGGGATAGAAAGCATCGAGAATGGCGTTGGCGTGGGCCTTGGCCCAGTTCACGCTGAGTGCGCTGCCGTTGGTGAGCACGACAACGAGCGGCTTGTGCGTCGCCGCCAGGGCCTCGATCAGGTCTTCCTCCGGCTTGGGCAGATTGAGGCTGGTGCGGTCGCCGCCCATGAAGCCGGGCTCGGTGACCTTCATCTCTTCGCCTTCAAGCTCGCTGGTGATGCCGACCACGGCCACTACAACATCGGCATCCTTGGCGGCTGCGATGGCCTCCGGCTGCGGCGCGCGATCGACCTTCCTCCAGACGAGGCGCAGGGCTAGCTGATGCAAAGCGGTCGCGGTGTAATTCGCTTCAAGCTTAACCGGCTTGCCCGCCTCCAGATGGACTGAGGTGAGTTTGGTCTCGATCCCGTTGGTGTCATAGGAAGTGGAGGCCACGTTGCCATCGGCGGAGAGATTGAAGCCGCCGTCACCTTCGAGGCCGAGGTAATACTGGCCCGTCTCGCGCGGAGTCAGCTCTGCCTCCCAGCGGACGCCGAGGGGCCTGAGGCCAACAACCTGGGCCGGCAGCGTGTCGGGAGTGAGAGCGATATTGGTTTCGATGCGGCTGGCCAGCACCTCCGGCTTCTTTGCGCCCCCGCTCCAGTCGAAATCCTGGCGGAAGTATGCTGCCTTCACGCCGGGCTTGCCGCCAGTGCTCAGCAATTCCGAGGGAACCGGATCGCCATGCGTGCTGAGAAACTGCGTGCCTTCAACATAATTGATGCTGGCGTTGGGGAACTCGGCCTTCATGCCTTCGAGAATGGAGACGGTGTGGGTCGGCGTGCCGTTATAGTTGCCCAGCAGAACGCGCGTCTGCGCGGCCAGCGGGCCGACCAGGGCGATCTTTGTGCCGGAGGTTTTCAGCGGCAGCACGCCGTCGTTTTTGAGCAGCACCATCGCCTCATTGGCGAGCCTGCGAGCCAGGGCGCGATGCTGCGGGCTGTCGAGCAGTTTCTCGTCGATCTTTGTGTAAGGCACCATCTCGGGAGGATCGAACTGGCCCAGCTTGATGCGCGCCGTGAAGAGGCGAGTGACCGCAGCATCGATATCGCTCTCTTTGAGGAAGCCCTGCTTGACCGCATCGAGATAAGGCCTGTAGTCGTGGTCGTCTTTGATCGCAGTGGTGAAGTCGATGCACTCGTTGTCCATGCCGCGCTGGAGCGAGATCGCCGATGCCTCGGGCTGGCTGGGCTTGAAGTGGTGGCCGTTAAAGACGTCGATTATTGCCCCGCAGTCGGAGACCACATAGCCTTTGAAGCCCCACTTGCCCCGCAACTGGTCCTGAAGCAGGAACTCATTGGCGCAGGCCGGCTGGCCGTTGATGCTGTTGTAGGCGCACATCACCGAACCGGCCTTGCCCTCGGTGACGGCGGCGCGGAAGCCGGGCAGATAAGTATCCAGTTCATCGTGCTTGCTGATAGTCACATCGACGACATGGCGGGTGGACTCTGGGCCGCTATGTACCGCGAAGTGCTTGGGAGTGGAGATGGTGCGGTAGTAGCGGGGATCGTCGCCCTGCATACCGGTCACAAAGGCCACGCCCATGCGCCCGGTCAGGAAGGGATCTTCGCCGTAGGTCTCCTGACCGCGGCCCCAGCGGGGATCGCGAAAGAGATTGAGGTTGGGCGCCCAGAAGTCGAGGCCCTCGAAGATATTGGAGTGGCCCTGGCGGCGCACGGCCTGCATATATTTGATGCGCGCCTCGGTGCTGATGGCCTCGGCCATCGTGTGAACCCCCGCAGTATCAAACGTGGCGGCCAGGGCAACCGGTTCGGGGAACTCGGTCGTCCCGCCGGTGAGGACGCCGTGCAGCGCCTCGTTCCACCAGTCGTAGGTGGGTATATTGAGCCGGGGAATGGCTCTGGACTGGTTGACCAGTTGCGAGGCCTTCTCCTCCAGCGTCAGTCTCTTCACCAGGTCGGCGGCGCGCTGCTCTGCGGGCAGGCCGGTGTCCTGATAGGCGGGCTTTGTTGCATCCTGCGCCCCGGCGATCCAGGCCATTGAACTCAGCGCGAAAACTGCCGCCGTCATGCGCAATCCAAAACTCAGCATCTCATTCCTCTTTCTTGGGTCGGTGCTCAGAGATCAGCTGTCAGTGCCGGCGAATCATTCCCGCACCCCTTCACTCTTGCCGTGAGAGTCGGGGCCGCTCTCAGGGTGTGAAGGTAATGTGCGCGGGAAGCTGCTGTCAAGCGCTGGGCTAACTCGGCCTCCCTCAGTTGAAAACCGCTTCACTTATTAAGAAAAACCCCTCCGAAGGCCGGTCTTGGGGGCAAGTACTGCGGTTGCTCGGGCGTCGCGATTTACAGCCCGGCGCGACGACGCGATCCCGTTTTTGCAGCGGAACGATAATCCACTCCAATTGGACGGCGCGAGGATATAATCTAGTTTCACCAATCTGGAAATGTTTGGGAGTTCGTATTGCCGGCTTGAATACGTTTACAGAGCGGCTTGTTTGGGTCGGGCATTGATCGAATAGACAAGTATTGGAGGGGCTGCTTGGAATTGCTGCGCTTGCAAACTGAGGTTCTGGAAGCCAATCTCGAACTCGTCCGCCGCGGGCTGGTGCTCTACACCTTTGGCAATGCCAGCGGCATTGACCGAGAGACCGGGCTGGTCGCCATCAAGCCCAGCGGCGTTCCCTACGACAAGATGACCCCCGCAGATATGGTCGTCTGCGATCTCGACGGCAAGATTGTCGAAGGCAAGCTCAGGCCCTCCTCCGACCTCGATACTCATCTGGAGCTTTACCGGTCCTTTCCGGTCATCGGCGGCGTGGTTCACACGCACTCTGAGTTCGCCACCTCCTGGGCGCAGGCCGGGCGCAGCATCCCTGCCTTCGGTACCACCCACGCCGACTATTTTTATGGCCCCGTGCCATGCACTGAGGAGTTGAGCGCCGCGGAGATCGAAGGCGAGTACGTGCTGAATACCGGCAAGGCCATCGTGCGCCGCTTCAGCGGAATCGACCCTCTTGCGATACCGGCAGTGCTGGTTGCCGGGCACGCGCCTTTCACCTGGGGCAAGACCCCGGCCGAGGCTGCCTACCACGCCGTTATTCTGGAGACAGTGGCACGCATGGCTGTTTATACTACGCTCTTGCATCCGGGAAGCACGGGCGTCCCTCAGGCGCTGCTCGATCATCATTACTTCCGTAAACATGGCGCGGGTGCAACCTACGGACAGAAGTAACAAACGGCTTCAAGCTATTTGGCCGCTGGCTTCAAGCTGTTGAATCGTGTTTGAGCGGCCCTGGGTTGTTGATGCAAAAGCAAGAAACGCCAGGGGCTGGAAGTCCGTCCCTGGAAGCTCGACAAAGAGGTCTGAAACCGTGATTGTGAACAGCATGGCCCACCTGGGATCGCTGGCATCGCCTGCCCTCCTGGCCTTCTTCAGCGCCGCTCCCATAGCGCATCTTGGCATCCTTGACATGATCGTGATCGCCGTCTACTTCGGCATGGTGATCTGGATCGGCTTTTACCTCAAGGGCAAATCCAACACCAGCGAAGAGTTCTTCATGGCCGGCCGCGAGATGACCGCCTGGATC
>CAZGHZ010000072.1:0-26814 GCA_964525655.1 uncultured Occallatibacter sp. | reverse complement strand
TGGAATGGAAAAACCGCACCCTCCGCGTATTTACACAAGCGGCTTGACGTCACCACCCAGCGCATTCAGAAGTTGGGGGAGGGTCTTCTTGTGTTTGACTGTATTGCGAACGGCGAAGAAGAATTGCCTCACGATTCCAGGACTTTGTTTCTCGGCGCGACCGTTCGCCGGGAGAGGATACAGAAAAGAAGATGAAAATGTGAAGAAAAAGTGGTACCCTGTGGTCACAATCAAACGGAAGATTTTGCGCGGACAGAGTCAGATATTTGGTGCCGGCCATGGGTGATATCACGGTACTGCTCGCAAAGTGGAGAGATGGCCAAGCGTCCGCCTTTGACGAACTGGTCCCGCTGGTCTACCCACAACTGCGGCAGATGGCCGCGGGCTATATACATCGGGAGATGAATCCGGATGTGGTGCAGGCCACTGTCCTGGTCCACGAGTTGTATCTGCGCCTGCTGAACCAGAGGAAAGCCGCCTGGGACGATCGACGGCACTTTTATATCTTCTGCGCTCGGATGATGCGCATGATCCTGATCGACCACGCTCGGGAAAACCAGATCAAGATGCGGGGCGGCAACACGAAGTGCGTGCCGCTCAACGAAGAGCTTCTGTGGGTCAAGATCGACAGCCCGGAACTGTTGGACCTGAACCGTGCGCTGGACGAATTGGGTGCGCTCGACCCGGAAAAGGTCAAGCTGGTCGAACTGCGTTACTTCCTGGGCTGCACGGCCGAAGAGACGGCGGCGCTGATGCTCGTCTCCAAGGCTACGGTCGATCGCGAATTGAAGTTCATCAAGGGATGGCTCTACCAGCGGATGCACTCGGGCGCGCTTGCGGATAAAGTAGCTCTTTGATTCATTTTCTCCGCACTTCCCGCAATCTAAACTAAAGGACCAGGCCAAGGGCGGAGAGTTTTTTCGATATGGAACAAGCGACGGAGCGGTTTCTTCTTGTTGAGAAGATCGTCACCGAGGTGCTCGACGCTCCCGAGGAATATCGGGCCGATTTGATCCAGTCCCGCTGCGACCAGGATTCTGCGCTCGTGATCGAGGTGCGCCAGTTGCTGGATGCTTGCGATGCTGAAGAAGAATTGATGGCATCTTGCCGGCTCGAAGCGCACGCGGTTCCTGAAGACCGCCCGGAGCACAAGATTGTCGGACCCTACGAGATCGACCGGCTGCTGGGGCGCGGCGGAATGGGCGCCGTTTATCTCGCGCACCGTGCCGATGGGCATTTCGAGCAGAAGGTCGCCGTCAAATTGATCGATCGGCCCTTCGAGGCCGACTTGTTCCGGGAGAGATTCCGCCAGGAGCGCCAGATTCTGGCGAGCCTGCAACATCCTTACATTGCCCGGCTCTTGGATGGCGGCGTCACCTCCGAGGGCGAACTGTATCTTGTGATGGAGTATGTGGACGGCGTACCCATTCATCGCTTTTGCGAGGAGCGAAAGCTCTCTCAAACCCAGCGTATTGAGCTGTTTCTGCGCGCGTGCGAGGCTGTGCAGTTTGCCCACCAGAACTTTGTCGTTCATCGCGATCTGAAGCCTGACAATATCCTGGTCGCCGCGGACGCCACGCCTCGGCTGCTGGACTTCGGAACTGCGAAGCTGCTCTCTCCTTCCCTGGAAGAACAGGACAGCCAGCTTACCCGCGCCGGCTATTTATCCTTTACTCCGCAGTATGCCAGCCCGGAGCAAGTGCTGGGTAATCCCATCACCACGGCATCGGACAGTTATTCACTTGGCGTTCTGCTCTATCTTCTTCTGACCGGAGCGCCACCCTATGAATTGAAGGATCTCACCACCGGCGAGATGTTGCGCACGGTTTGCGAGGAGGCTCCGCGAAGGCCGTCTCCTCCAGTTGGTTCCGGCACGCGGCTTGATGCCGATCTGGAAGCGATTCTTCTCAAGTCTCTGCGCAAGGAGCCTCAAGAGCGCTATCCCACCGCCGAGCGGCTGGCCGACGATCTTCGCGCTTATCTCGATGGGCGGCCAGTTGCAGCCCGCCGCGGCACTTTCCGTTACCGCGCCTCCAAGTTCATCCGTCGCCACCGATCGAGTCTGGCAGCGGCGGCGGTGGCGGTTGTCGCGCTCGTTGCGGGCATTGCGGGCGTTGTCTGGCAGGCCCGAGTGGCCAACGCCGAGCGGCGCAAGGCCGAGGCCCGCTCGACCGACCTCCGCCAATTGAGCAATAGCTTCCAGTTGGAGCTGGATGAAGCCATCAAGCAGGTTCCAGGTACAACAGGCGCGCAAAAGCTGCTTGTCACGCGAGTGATCGAGCATTTGGATCACGTGGCCAACGACGCACATGGCGACCGTCAAACACAACTCGATCTCGTCGAAGCCTATACCCGACTCGGGAATCTGCAGGGAAACGCCTACGATCAGAATTTGGGCGATGCCGCCGGGGCGCTCGTCAGTATCGATAAGGCTATTGCCTTGGACACGCCGTGGACAACCAGGGATTCCAGTGATCGAGAGGCGCTTCGTGATCTGGCTGGCGCACAGTTGTCCCGCGGCCAGGTTCTCTTCGGAACCGCGCCCATTCAGCAGGCCATGGCCTCCACGCAAGCGGCGATTGCAAGCTACGAGAGATTGATCGGCCTTCCAGGAAGCACCCCCGATGAGATGTGCGAAGCCGCAGTCGCCTACTCCACTTTGGGCGATGAATTGGGCGTGGTGATCATCGAGAGCCTCAATGATCTGGCGGGGTCGAACTCGGCGTACCGGAAAGAACTCGACCTTTATAAGCGGGCTTTGAGTATCGATCCAAATCTATTGCGCGCCAAACAAGGTCTGACACTTGGCTTATTGGAGATTGTCCCGACCGAAAAGGAGTCTGACCCGGAACAGGCACTCAAAGATATACAGCTTGGCTTGCAACGCGTCGCTGCATTTCCGAAAGAGGAACAGCAAACCCTGAGGATGACCCGATGGCGAGAGTCGTTTCTTGTGGACGAGGCCTTCGTACTGGCCCAGTTGGGAAGATACTCCGAGGCAAACGCGATAGCGGCTGGACCCGTACAGTCGGCCGTGCGCCGCTCGACGGCCGATCCGCAGGATAAGCGTAGTCTCGCCGACGTGCTGTTTTCCCTGGACCGCCAGGCAGGAAATCTCGATATAGCAGCAGATCCCGCCCTCGGTGCATCGATAGACGACCGGCATCGCAACCTGGTTGCGGAGGAAAATTCCTTGCTCCAGGAGCGCGCCGGTTTGGAGCGGATGCTGCAATTGAACCCATCGCAGAGGGAGTGGAAACCTGTTCTCGGAGACGTGCAAGTTCGTCTCGGATCGGTGCAATCGATTCTGCGCGGTCAACGAGACGCCGCGGATCTGGTGAGAAAAGGAATTTCCACCTTGGAGGAAACTATCCATGAGGACCGGGACTCTCCGGAGATTCTGGATACAACAGCGAATGATCTCCTGATCGCAGAACCGGCCACTCTCAAAAACCCGCAATTGGCCGTCTCATATGCCGAGCGGGCGGTTGAATTGAGCCATCGAAAGATGCCGCGCATGCTGCTGACTCTGGCCCGGGCCTATCGCTACGCCGGCCAGAAAGAAAAAAGCCGCGCTGTGGCAAACGAGGGTCTTGCCCTGCTGCCGGCTTCTCAGCCGGGAAATGCGAAGCCGAGAATCCGCAGGCTGTTTGAAATTCTTGCAAAGAGTTGATCCCTGCCGACGAATCGAATGCCCTTGCCCCTGGCGCAGAATCCCTCGCTCCTTTTTTCCCGTCGGTAGATATCCGGCGCTGGACGCATGTGCGACAGTAATAGAGGGATGGAAGAAGACAAGAAAGCCGCCGGGCGCATCGCGTTTCTTGGTTACGGAGCCTGCTTCGCGGCAGGGTGCCTGTGGGGCACGGGCTTCTATTGGGGCAGGCTGGCGCTCAACGAAATGAGCGTCGAACACATGGTGCTCTACCGGTTTCTCTTTGCCTCGCTGGGCATGTTGCCTCTGGTTCTTATCCATCGCAACCGCTTCCGGCTCAACGGCCGAGAGACGCGGCTGCTTTTGACCTGCGCCTTCCTTGGGATACCGGTCCAATTTCTGCTTCAGTTTCACGGTCTGGCGCGCACCACGGTGAGCCACGCCTCCCTGATGGTGGGCTCGATGCCGGTGATGCTGGCCGTTGCGGGAGCGCTCTTGGCAGCCCGAGGAGCGGGTGAGGAGCGGATGGACCCCCTCGGATGGCTGGCAGTCTTCGTTTCGACGATAGGCGCCGTGTTGATCGTTCTGGGCGGCAGCCGCGGCGCGGCGGCCCGCGGTGAGCCATCGCTTGTCGGCGACCTGATGGTGCTGGCCTCGCTGGTGATCGCGCTTGCGTGGATCTTGCTCAGCAAGAAACTGATGGAGACGCGCAGTCCTCCGGTAGTGACTGCGTATACCATTCTCACCGGGACGATGATGCTGGCTGTCTGGATTCTGAGTCCGCTGTTGTTGAATCCCTGGCTTCGCAACAAGGTCGCGCTGCCACCCTTTGAGCACGTGAGTTTTACGGCGTGGATGGCGTTAGCCATCAGCGGCCTGCTCTGCACGGCCACCACAACGCTGCTCTGGAACTGGGGAATCCATCACGTGCCGGCCTCGCGCGCAGGAATCTTCCTGAACCTCGAACCGGCGGTCGGCTCCCTGCTGGGCGTCGAGTTGCTCGGCGAACACCTCGGTCCATTTGCCTGGTTAGGCGGCGGCCTCATCCTGGCGGCAGCCGTGGCGCTGACCACTTGCGGCCCGCATCCGGGATCTGTCTCGGAGCCCGACATCATTCTGGAATAGGTGGCCGTTCCTCCCATAAATCTTTCGCAGAAAAACGTTTGAGTAAACCTTGGTCACGTCGGCCGACCGTCGCGAAGTTAACATTCTCCGCTGCGTGACCGATAACTCAAATAGCGATCGATGGAGGCTCATGTGACACTCTTGACCTGGAATCACGCCTGCACTGTGGGCGTGAGAGCCATGGACGACCAGCACGGGATTCTAATGGACACGATGAACGAACTCCGCCTGGCGGCGGTCCGCGGCTGGGGCAGGGAACAGGTCAGCGAGGTGCTCGACCGGCTGATCGAGTTTACGCGCATGCATTTCTGCAGCGAGGAGCAACTGCTGGATCAGCATGATTTTCCCGGCCTGGCCGAGCACCGAATCGAGCATCAGCGCATCCTGGCGCAGATTCTCCAGTCCTCCCATCGCGTGCAGCACGGCGAAAAGATGCAGATGCGCCCGCTGCTGTGCTTCCTGCGCGATTCCTATGCCGAGCACATCGAGGGCATGGACCGGGAGTATGGACCCTGGCTGAATGGCCGGGGAGTGGATTAAACTCCGGGCGCCACCCTGGAAGATGGTGGATTGCACGGTCTGGATCGATGATTCGGCTATTCCAAGGGCTCGCGCTCATTTTGGACTGCTTGACTCAACTTTTCAGCGCGGGTGGCCGATATTCCTCTAGCAGGTGCGCACCGTCAGGAGATTCTTCATGCCCCTTGTAACCTGGTCCGACAAGCTGTCGGTTGGCGTCAAAGCCATCGATGAGCAGCACACAATCCTGTTCAACACCATCAACGAGCTTCATGCAGCAATGATGAAGGGCCAGGCCCGAACAATCGTTGGCGAATTGCTGTGCAGGCTCTTGCTTTACACGCGAAATCACTTCACTGAAGAAGAGCGGCTGATGGAGACCGCGGGATATCCCGATCTGCCCCAGCACCGCATTCTGCACCGCAATTTGACCAAGCAGGTCGAGGACTATATTGCCCGATTCCAGCAAGGCGATCTCACCCTAAGCACCGATCTGTCCGGCTTCCTTTCCGACTGGCTAAAGAAACACATTCTGGCCGTAGACCAATCCTACGGACCCTGTCTGAATCAGCGCGGCATAAAGTGAGCTGCTCGCGGCGCTATCCGGGCACTCACGCCCGGAGCGCTGCACGGCTGGAGTTGCCGCTCGACCCTTTCTCAACCTTAACCGAACCACGTAATGCCGGCGTAAGCCGCCTGGAGTAGCTCATGGCCTTCATGAATTGGAACGACAAGCTTTCCGTAGGTGTTGAAACCCTCGACAATCAGCATAAAGTCCTGATTGAGACTCTGAACGAGCTTCACGCGGCCATGATGAAGGGCCAGGCCCGAGCGGTAGCGGCAAAGATTCTCAACGACTTGATTCAGTACACACGCGATCACTTTGCAGCGGAAGAAGCGATGATGGAGCAGACCAAGTATTCAGCGTTAGCCGCTCATCGAATCGCACACCGGGAGTTGACCAAGCAGGTGGAAGACTACGTGGCCCGCCTCGAGAAGGGCGATATCACCCTGGGCGTGCATCTGCTGAATTTCCTCTCAGACTGGCTAACCAAACACATCCAGGGCGAGGACCAGAAGTACGGGCCCTGGATGAATGAGCACGGCGTGCGCTAGCTCTCAAATAGTAGCTGTGCCGTGGTCCAAGACGGCGGCGCTGGCTTGGGCTCGGAGGCTAGCTCATAAACCAGCCGTTCCAGCACCAGCCGCTTGTCGGGCGGGGAGGAGCGTAGCTCCAGGTCGGCGCGTGCGATCAGCCGCAAGGTACGAGTAAGGTCGCGGCGGCTCTTGAAGCGGCGGGCCTGGCGGATCAGATCGTCGGCGGCAAAGGGCGGCATGCGAAAGCCCTGCCACAGCGCCTGCCAGATGGCGCGCGAATCGCGAACGTTCTTTTCAAGAATCACCAGCATCTGGCGGAAGGTGCGGGCCAGCATGTAGAGATGGCCGATCGCCGAGTCCTCGCCCGCGTCGGAGCTATTCAAGAGGCCCTGCAACAGCGCCAGAGCTCGCACGCGGTCGCGGGCCGTGATAGCGTCGGTGAGCTCGTAGAGCGAGCGCTGCTTGGCAGACAACACCATCGTTTCGACGTCGCCCAATGAGATACGCCCACGACCGAGAGTGTAGAGCAGCAGCTTCTCCAGTTCAGACGAGATCAGCATCATATCCGCGCCCAGCGCGTCGGCCAGTTCGCGAGCAGCATCGGCCTCGACGCGAACGCCGGCCTCTTGCGCGGTGGCCGCGATCCAGCGCATCGCATCGTCTTCGTTCACGCGCGCCAGCTCAACCATCCCGCAGTGCTGGCCCAGTGTCTCGGTGAGGCGCTCGAAGCGGTTCTTGTCGTCCATCTCCATGCGCCGCACATCGGACGGAATGTGCACGAAGTCGGCAACAAAAAGAACCAGCGCCTGCGGGTTGGGTGAGCGGAAGTATCGCTCCAGCGCGGCGAATTCGTCTTTTTTCGCGCCGCGTGTATAAAGCTGTTTCGCGTTACGGACAAAGATCGCCTGGAATGGAGCCATCAGCGATGGAGTCTGCGCGCGATCCAGTACCTCGAAAATTGAAGTGGTGGAGAGATCGAGATCCGAGAGGCAGAAATCTCGCAGGTCGGGCGGCACAAATGCCTTGAGAACAACTGCACGGCAACGGTCGAGAAGAAAGGCTTCGTCGCCTGCTAGCACGTAACCGGTCTTGAGTGGCCCTTTGCCGGCGGCAGCGGCCTCGATCTCCGCGACAAAGCGGCCTGTCGCGGTGAATCCTGCGCCCCAGCGCGCGGCGCTCATTGCTTCAGCTCCCGGTTCGACAGTGCATCATCCATGCGTCTCCAGAATACCCCTCCCGCCGCGCCAAAACCAGTGGCAATCGGGGGGCGCTCCGTCCTAGCCCCTAGTCCCTGACTTTCATAATCCTTCCAGCACATCGGCCACAAGCTGCCGTGCAAACTCGCGCGAGAGCCGCTCGATGGCCGCGGGATTCTCCTGGAAGAAGGTCGGCAGGTTGGAGGTGGACTGGTACTGCTGTCGGAAGACGTAGTTCTTGTTTTCATAGAGGACGTTGCCGTCCCGCCCGGTGAGCGTAACCGAGACGACCATGGTGATGAGGAAGCTGGACGACTGCTGGGTGGTGGTGTTGTAAGTGAGCGGCGCCACGACTTCCTTGAGGATCGTCCCGTGCAGCACCGCGCCTGAATCCTCACTCCGGCTCGGCGTTACCCGCAATCGAGTCCGCGTGGCGAACTCGCGGATCACAGCCTCGGTCATGACCGTCTCGGTGTGGTAAGAGTCGGTCTGCGTGGCAAACTCCGGAACTGCGAGCGTGCGAACGCCGGACGGCAGATGAGTGGCCGCGCCCAGCGTGTGGTATCCGCAGCCTGAGAGGCCAAGCAGGGCAGCCGCGATCGGCGGAAAGAAGAAAGAACGCATGAAGCAATTTTACAGTGGAGCGATCACTGGCCCGTTTGCTCAAATTCTGGTTGTTACCAATACTCCCAGTTTTACGGCAGAGAGCCGGAGGCCGTCGGCGCGATTCTTGAAATAGATCTCGTTGAGATGGTCCGAATCCAACTGCTCGATGCGATGAAAACCGGCGTTGCGCAGCTCCGACTCCATCGTCTCTTGCGTGAAGAAGAGCTGAAATGGCTCTCCGGCGGCGGCCACGCGCCCGGCCAGCGCATCGAAGGCCGTGCGCCCAACTGGGCTGAGCGTCTCCGGCGCGAGAGCATAGTCGAAGCTCACGGCGCTGCCTGCGGGCAGTTGCGCAATGGTGTTGAGCGTGGAGCGAAAGGCGGAGAGTGTCAGATAAGGCACCACGCCCAGCCAGCCAAAGAAGGCCGGCATGCCGGAGTCGAAACCTGCCTCTGCCAGCTCGGAGGCCAGCGTCTTGCGCTCGAAGTCCAATGGCACAAAGGTCACGCTGGCTGGCACCGCAATGGCGCCCTCGTCGAGCATAGTGCGCTTCCACTCCTGGGTCGCCGGAAAGTCAACCTCAAAGACGCGCAGCTCCGGAAACGGATTGCGATAGGCAAAGGTGTCGAGGCCCGCACCGAGAATCACGTACTGCCGAACGCCGCGCGAAACGGCCTCGGCCAACCGGTCTTCGACATACCGGCTGCGCACAGCCATGAAGGCGCGAAAGTCGCGCGCGACCTTGTGACTGGCGCGCTCCAGATCGCGGGCGTACTCGGGGCCGATCAGCCGCACCGCGATCGGGTCCTCCAGGATGCGGGGCTGCTCCATGAGCTGGTGCGCCGCGCGGCGAATCGCGACGCGAAGGGCTGTCTTGCTGGCTTTGCCGGTCTCCATCCATTCCAGTTTATTGTCTTGCCCTCAGTTCCCATCACACCGTGCCCTATCATCGTCTTGCTCCTAATTCCACGTCGCACCGTTCCCCATCCTTGCGCCTTGTTTCTGGCGCAAGGGTGGGATGCCAATTACTGCCTCAGGCAGGACCAAGTTGGTCACCATGAATCAATGTGGGACGCGTACTATATTTCCCATGAACTGGATTGGATGGGCATTGCTCTCCGCGACCTTTGCCGCGGCCACCGCCCTGCTGGCCAAGGTGGGCGTGGCGCATGTGGACTCGAACCTCGCAACGGCCCTGCGCACCAGCGTGGTCGTCGTCTTTGCCTGGGGGATTGTGCTGGCGCTGGGCAAGCACGGCGAGATGCGCACGCTCGACCGCCGCACGTGTATCTTTCTAACGCTCTCGGGCCTGGCCACCGGCCTGTCGTGGCTTTGCTATTTCCGCGCCCTGCAACTCGGCCCGGCATCGCGTGTTGCTCCGCTGGACAAGCTCAGCGTGCCGCTGGTCATCGTCTTTGCGTGGCTGCTGCTGGGCGAGAAGCTCACCACGCCGGCCATCGTCGGCGGCCTGCTGATCACTGCTGGAGCGGTGGTGATTGCGTTGGGGTGAAAGGGCTCAAAGCCTGTTCAGATTCCCTATACTGAAAGTGGTGATTCAGAAAATCGGCTGCGGAAAAACGCATGGTTCATCGGGGTGTCCAAGCCTGTAAAGCCCGGCGTTTTTTGAGGTGAGCTTGCGGCACGACTGAACAAGCTGCGGAAAAAAGGTCTGAGTCATGGGAAAGTCCACGAAAAGCATCCCTCGGAGGCTAAAGCCGGCATTGATTTTGCAGCACTTACGGCACGACTGAAGTCGTGCCCTTTCAAAGAAGGCGCTGTTGATGGAGTTTCTCCGCAGCCTGTGAAGTCGTGCCGTAAAAAGAAGCTGCCCTGGGTGCGGATTGCAAGTTGTTGGTTGTGTTGAAATGTGTTCCTGATTGTGGTTTCGCACCGTCCCTACGGGGCTGTGACTCGCAAATTGGCTCTTACCCAGGATTGCGCTGCGCTTGTCCTGGGCTATTTTCGCTTTCTCTCGCCGGGAGAAAAAGCAGACGGTTTCATCCTCCCGTGAGTCGGCAACGCCGGTGGACTACTGATACAAAGCCGGTTTTTTGAAACACGCACTCGGCAACAATGGTATGCAAGCTGCGAAGAAGGATTCATGACCGCCAACGCCCAATTCGAGATCCAGGTCCCCGCGCCAAGCCGGATCGTTCTCACCGGCTTCATGGGTTCGGGCAAGTCGACCGTTGGCCCGCTGGTTGCCGAGCGGCTGGGCTGGAGGTTTCTCGATGCGGACGACGTGATCGAAGCCGAAGCCGGCATGACGATCACCGAGATCTTCGCGCGCCACGGCGAAGCGGTCTTTCGCGAACGCGAGCACGCGGCCATTGCGCGCCTCGTCCAGACCGATGCACTGGTACTGGCTTTGGGCGGCGGAGCCATCGAGCATCCTGCCACGCGCGCTCTGCTGCTGGCCGCTCCCGGCACGCTGCTGGTCCATCTTGAAGTGGAGTTGGCGACGACCCTGAAGCGTTGCAGCGGCACCGAGCAGGCGCGCCCCATTCTTGCAGAGCATGCCAATCTCGCCAGCCGTTACGAGCGCCGTCTGCCGCTCTATCGCAGGTCGCATGTCTCGATCCAAGTCGATGAGCTGACCCCGGAGCAGGTAGCCGAGGCGATTCTGACTTTCCACCTCAGGGGCTAAAGCCCTGCTTCATTTTTCAGTCGCATATGGCACGACTGAAGCCGTGCCCTTTCAAAGCCAGGTCTCAAAAGCTCTTGCGGCTATCTGATCTCTGACTACTGAGCACTGTTCACTTTAGTATCGGAATCCCCGCGATGCGCTGCTGCCACTCGGCCGGGCCGGTCTGGTGGACGCTGGTTCCCTTTGAATCGACGGCCACGGTCACCGGCATATCGCGCACGTCGAACTCATAAATTGCTTCCATTCCCAGGTCGGCAAAGGCCAGCACGCGCGCGCCATAGATCGCTTTCGAGATGAGATAAGCCGCGCCTCCGACCGCCATCAGATAGACCGAGCCAAACTCACGAATCGCATCGATCGCCGCCGGTCCGCGCTCGGCCTTGCCCACCATGCCCAACAAGCCCGTCTCGGCGAGCATCTGCCGCGTGAACTTATCCATGCGCGTCGCCGTCGTCGGTCCCGCTGGCCCCATCACCTCTTCGCGCACCGGACCGACCGGTCCCACATAATAGATGAATCGCCCGTGGAAGTCCACCGGCAGCTTTTCTCCGCGATTCAACATATCAGTGATGCGTAGGTGCGCGGCATCGCGGCCCGTGAGCAGCTTGCCGGTGAGTAGCAGCACCTCGCCCGGCTTCCATGTGGCCGCCTCTTCGTGGGTCACTTTGTCGAGGTTCACCCGGCGCGCCGCCGATACGTCATGAGTCAGCTTCGGCCACAAGTCGAGGTTGGGCTGATCGAGATAGACCGGCCCCGATCCATCGAGGACAAAGTGCGCGTGGCGCGTTGCGGCGCAGTTGGGAATCATGGCCACCGGCAGATTGACAGCATGCGTCGGATAGTCGCGCACCTTCACGTCGAGCACGGTGGTCAGTCCGCCCAGCCCCTGCGCGCCGATGCCCAACCGGTTCACCTTGTCGTAGAGTTCGATGCGCAGCTCCTCGGGGCGATTAGCCGGGCCGCGCGCCTTGAGCTCCTGAATGTCGATCGGGTCCATCAGCGATTCCTTGGCCATCAACATCGCCTTCTCGGCAGTGCCGCCAATGCCGATTCCCAGCATCCCCGGCGGACACCAGCCCGCGCCCATTGTCGGCACCGTCTTCAGGACCCATTCGACCACCGAGTCCGACGGGTCGAGCATGATGAATTTGGCCTTGGCCTCGGAGCCTCCGCCCTTAGCCGCTACCGTCACGTCGACGTTATCTCCCTTTACCAACTCCACGGTCACGCAGGCCGGCGTGTTGTCTTTGGTATTCTTCCGCGTCCCCGCCGGATCGGCCAGGATCGACAAACGCAGCTTGTTGTCAGGATCGAGATAGGCGCGGCGCACGCCTTCGTCGACGAGAGTCTGTATGTCCTTGCGTTCTTCGCCGGGACCGGCCTCAAAATGCACATCCAGGCCAACCTTGAGGAAGGCGGTGACAATGCCCGTGTCCTGGCAGATGGGCCGGTGTCCCTCGGCGCACATGCGGCTGTTGATGAGGATCTGCGCTATGGCGTCGCGGGCCGCGGGCGACTCCTCGCGCTCATAGGCGCGTGCGAGGCTGGTGATGTAATCCACCGGGTGGTAGTAGCTGATGTACTGCAACGCGCCGGCAACGCTGGCGACAAAATCTTCCTGGCGGATGATGGTCATGGCGGCCCCTCATAGACAGTTTAGGTCAATCGACCATGGGAGCGTCCGATACGGGTTGCTCGATCTCCTGCCGCAGAAACGTATCGGCAAGGACGTCGCCGCTGAGGAACTAAGCTTCTCTCGCTGAGCGGAGCATACGGATTCTGTGCTGCCCGCATGAAGGCAGACTGCCGGAGATCTTGTCCCCTATTCACTCTCGGGGAGCTTGTAGGGTTTTTGCAGGTAGAGGCGGGCCTCGTTGAGGGCGCCCTGAGTGTTGTCGTTGGTCTGCACGGCCAGGCGGTATTCGTTGACGGCGCGATCGCGCTGGCCGGTGATGTCAAAGATCTTGCCCAGGGCGATGTGGCTCCAGACCTCGGTCCAGCGGGGTTCGCCGTCGCCGCGGAGGGCGTCGCGGTAGGAGTTGACGCTGGCCTGGAAGTTGCGCTGGGTAAAGAGCAGCTCGGCGATGCGATAGCTGGCCAGGGAACTCTGCGAGTTGGCCTCGAGAGCCTTTTGATACTCGGCCAGCGCGCCGTTCAGGTCGCCCTGGGCCACCAGTTGCTGGCCCTTGAGAATACTGATGCGCACCTGCAGATCGGGAGTGGATTTGAGCACCCAGTCCTGCGGATCGATGTTGATGCGGCGTGGGCGTCCAAAGGTATCGACGACGAACTGGGTATCGGTGCCTACGACCTCGACCTTCTTGGTTTCGGTCTTGCCATCGGTGTCGATGCGCAGCTCGACGGGCATGCGGAAGAGGTCGAGGTCCTGGCCGATCTCGCCGATGGTGCGGAAGCCTTTGTTGTTGCCCAACCGGTAAACGGCGTACTTGTTGGTGAACTGCGGCGCGCCGGTGCCGTCGACCCACTGTGAAAAGAAGGCGGTCAACTGCTGATCGCTCTGCGCCTCGGCGACTTTGGTCAAGTCGGCCGCGCGGATCGGGCTGTCGGCATACTGGCTCAGCGTACCCTTGAGGGTAGCCAGAAAGGCCTTGTCGCCGATCTCCCCGCGCAGCATGTGAAAGATCATGGCGCCTTTTTCCAGTGTCATCGACTGGAACTCGGGCGAGAAGGGACTGAGGCGGCCAGTGCTGGAGAGGGGGATTGTGTCATAAGCCAGGGCGCCGGCGGCGATGTCGGGCAGGGCGGCCTTGAGGGCGTTCCGGCCGTTTTCCTCTTCGAGATACATCAGTTCGCCATAGCGGGCCATGCCGTTGGTGATCCATGCGTCGTTGAGGGTGCGAGGGCTGACTTCGGAGCCCCACCACTGGTGGGCGATGGTATTAGCCAGCAAGCGTATTCCGCTCTTGTCGCCGACTCGCGAACCGAGAATGGCAGCCAGTTCCGGCGCCCACGCAGCGGGCAGCGTGTCGTCGGGAATTTCGACGACATTGAGGTGGGCCGACTCGCAGGCGCCGAAGCTATCGGTAAAGAAGTCGTACTCCTTGGCTGCGGTCTGGGCCAGCTCGTTGCCTGCCTGCTGGTGACTGACGGTCAGCCAGACCTTGACGTTACCGGGGCCAGCCGTGACCGGGCCAACGAAGCGGCCGGCGATCACCGTGCCGGGAAAGCCCGGCTTGTCCCAATTGAAGTCATATTCGTCGCCGGGCTTGCCGCTGGCCAGCGTGACGGGCTTCGAGCCGCCCTGTGCGCCGCTGGCGAAGACGCGCATCCCCTGCGGGACACGAATATGAATCTGGGATTTGAAGCGGTCGGTCATGTAGCCGGTCATGGGGAACCAGCGCGCTGCATAAAGCAGGTAGGTGATCGGCTCCTGGATGGCGGCGAGTTTCAGGCCTTCGATCGGGCCGTCCTCGCTGCCCGTGATGATGCCTTCGTATTGGAAGGTCCAGCTCTGTTCGACGGCCTGAATGATCGGGGAGGCTGGGGTGACGCGAACGGTGCCGTCGGCCGAGCGCTCGCCCGTGAGGACCTTGCCTGCCTGATCGGTGATTTTGGTGATCTTGAGCGCCGGATGAAACCCGAAGGTCACCAGTTCCGCGTTGTCTGGAGCCGTGAAGGTCACCGTCGTCTTTGCCGCGAGGTGGTGGGTGGCCGTGTCGATCTCGGCGTCGATGGCGTAGGCAGAGATAGCCAGCGTGGGGCGTTCCGGCCGCTGGGCAACGAGCGGAGCGACGGTCGTTAGGGCGCAAAGCAAAGCGCAAGTCGGCAGCAACGAATTCTTTCGCCTGCGAATCACAGACCGTAACACAGCCATAGACATTCTATTTCGCCTCGAATCCAAGTCTTAATAGAACCGGATAGTTTCCAGGGTAATCTCCGCCACCCGGTCGATTGCGCCTTCCTGTGACGGCTTGGCGAGCAGGAGACGGATCTTCGCCAGCTCCTGCATCATGGACTGGCGCGGAGGGCCGTCGGGTAGCAGCCGCTCGATCTCTTGGACGATATTTTCCGCCTTAAAGTCGCTTTGAATCAGCTCGGTCACCACGCGTTTGTCGGCGATCAAGTTGACCATGGCCACGTGGGGCACCTTGACCATCCGCTCGGCGATGGCGTAAGTGAGAGGCGAGACCCGGTAGACGACGACGAAGGGATTGCCGACCAAAGCCGCCTCGACGGTGGCCGTGCCGCTGGCAACGATCGAGGCGCGGGCGTGAAAAAGTGCGGCGCGGGCGTCGTCGACGAAGCGGATGGTAAGCCCCTCGCCTCGTTTCTCCACGATCCTCCGCACCGCGTTGCGCTGGCGCTCGCTGAGCAAGGGGGCGAGGGGAAGGATGTATTCGAGACTGTGGGAGAGCGCTTGTGCGGCCCGCAGGATGGTCGGCAGATGGTCGCGAATCTCTCTGGGACGGCTGCCGGGCAGCAGACCGATCCATGTTTTCGCGGGGTCCAGGTCGTTTTCGCCGGCAAACTGCCGGCGGCTGATGGACTGGGCGGGCTGGTCGGCCAACGGGTGCCCGACAAACTCGGCCTCGACGCCGTGGCCGCGATAAAAAGACTCCTCGAAGGGGAAAATGACCAGCATCCTGTCGACGTATTTCTGCACCAGCTTGATGCGGTGTTTCTTCCAGGCCCACAACTGCGGGCTGACGAAGAAGATCACCGGCACGCCGAGGCGATGGAGCTCCCGTGCCAGGCGGAAGTGGATCTCGGGAAAATCGATGAGCACGGCGACGCTGGGCGTGTGCTTGCGGATTGCCTGCACAAGCTTTTGGTACTCGCCGTAGATGCGGGGCAGATGCGCAACAACTTCGGTGAGTCCCATGACGGCCATGTCCTCGGCGCGTACGACGCACTGGAGTCCCTCGGCGGCCATGCGAGAACCGCCCATGCCGATGAAGCTGGCGGATTCGCCGGAGGCGGCAAGGCGCTCTTTGAGCGCGGCAACGAGCAGCGCGCCGTATTGTTCGCCGCTGGCTTCACCTGCCGAGATGAAGATCGTAGGAGGCATACATTCTCTGTTTGCTCGGCCCGGTTCCTGTTCTTGTGTCTATGATAGCGGTCCAGCACCGTGTATCGGAAATGATCAGGTTGGCGGATTTGCTGTTCTCAAGATTGTGCTCCGCAGGCGTTTGGAAGCTATTTATATTGAATACGCTGAATGATGCTCCAGAGTTTCACGACCAACGACTCAAGGCCACCTTCTGCTTGCGGCATCGGCTTTGCGCGCGGCCATGGATGCGAACAAGAAACGATGGGCGGAAGCCGAAGCCGCCGCCCATCGAAGAAAAAGCCGATTTTGCGCTAGAACTCCAGCCGAAGCGAGAGCATGACCTGGCGCGGGCTATAGGCAAAGTTGGAGCCGGAGTTGGTGATTGCACGGAAGCCGCTGGCGGTGACTCCGCTGCCGGTTTTTGGCACGTAGGTCAGAGTCGCGCATTCCTGCTGGGCCTGCCCGGCCACCAGTGCTGTGCAGCCGCTGGTGACCGAGGAGTTGGACGACAGGTTGTAAGCCGTGGAGCTTACAGAGGTAACATTCTGGTGGTTGGCCACATTGAAGAAGTCGCCCATCAATTCCAGGTGGTATGGCTTGCCGTTGATATCTTTGATGAACTGCTTCTCCAGCACCATATCGACGACCATGGTCCGCTTCATCTGATAGGTGTTGCGCCCAATGGCTGGAATCCAATAGTTGGTGCCGGCGCCGTTCCAACTGGAACCGTAGGCGGAGGCCGATGGGTAGCCTGTACCGATAGTCGCCGAAAACGGCAGGCCATTCTGTGCCTGGTAGACGGGATTGAGGCTCCAGTCGTTTGCAACCCACTTGACCCAGTCGTTTCTCTGGACATTGGGGGAATTGATCAAGGCCCAGGCGACCAGGCGGTTTGCAACGTTGAACTGTGAATTCCCGTAGTTGGCGCCCCTCTTGAATCCGTCGATGTTATAAGGGTCGAAGACGCCGCTGCTGAGGGTGGTGGTCGTCTCGTTCTGGTTGTAGTCCAGAGCATGGGACC
Source organism: uncultured Occallatibacter sp. (assembly GCA_964525655.1). GTDB lineage: Bacteria > Acidobacteriota > Terriglobia > Terriglobales > Acidobacteriaceae > Telmatobacter. Next base: position 9,939 of record CAZGHZ010000072.1, on the reverse strand, counting down.
AGGTGTAGTTCACGTCGTACTGAACCAACTTGGACGACTTGTTCTGGATCTCGGCCATCCCTGCGTTGTAGCTGGAGTTGATATTGCTGACGAGCTCGTTCACAGCCCCAAAGTTGGTGTTCAACAAGCTATTGTAGGTGGGAACAACGAAGGTAGTGCCGTTGAGAATCGGTCCCAATCCCGTTGAATCCGAGACTGTGATAACGCTGTCGTTCACGCCGTTGGGCGAGCCAGATGCATTTGTATTTGCATTTGGGTTGAGGTTGATGTTGACCGCGTTGGGAAGATGCCGGCCCAGCGCGCCCATGTAACTGATCTGGGCCACCGTGCCATGACCAAAATCATGCTGGATGGAAAGGTCGAATTCATGAACCTGCGGGTTCTTGAAGTTCTGCGAGAAGAACTGCGAGCTCGGAGCCGACCCTGCCGCGGCGGAGATGATGTTCGGGAACAGCGGCGCGCCCGTGCTATTCGGCTTCAAGGATGCAGAGACATATTGGCCGAGCGGGCTGCCGGTATTCAGCAGGTTGTTCAGCAGTTCGCCGTTGGTCACGCGGCCATAGTAGATGCCATAGCCGAGACGCGCGGTGGACTTGCCGTCTCCAAAGGGATCGTAGGCAATGCCGATTCGGGGACCGATATCGGCCTTGTCGCTCGGGTGATTGGTGATATTCGCCGCGGCGGCAGTTGCGGGACAGGTGCCGGGGCCTGAGTAGGCGGCGCACAGGCCATTCGTTGAAGCCAGGTATGGCGCGAAGCTGCCGGACGCCGTAACTAGCGTCGAAAATGGCGCCGGCAGGCTCTCATAGTCGTAGCGCAGGCCAAGATCGAGGGTCAGACGCGGGGTCAGCTTCCAGTGATCCTCCCCAAAGAAACCATAGTCCATGGTGGAGATATTCCAGGTTGTGGGACCAAAGCCCTGCACAAAGGTTCCGCAAGGCGCCGCGCCGGTGTAATCCGTAGTGGCGCTTCCGGGGGCCGAGACCGAGCTGACGCTGTTACAGACACCGGTCGATTTCCCCTCGTTCAGCAGGTCGGCAAAGTAGTTTCCGATGTAGCTGTAGGTGTAAACGCCGTTGCCCTCGTAGGTGTTGTTCAAGATGTCGTAGTTATGGATCAGGTCCACGCCGAATTTTATGTTATGGTTTCCCTTTTGCCACGCGGCGGTATCGCCTACCTGCCACTTGTGTTCATCGGGCAGCGCCTTGCGATAGGAGTAGTAGGGCGATCCGAGATAAAACCCGGTCGAGGTACTCAGGGCGACTTCCGGAATGTTGGGCGAAAAATCTCCCGCGGCAGTATTTGTGATCCCGTTCGTGCTCTGTAGATACTGCTTGGTGTACGCACTGTACGGCTGCTGACCTTCGTCATTCAACTCGCGGCCGAACTGATAGCGAACCTCGTTGGAGATGTTGCTGGTAATCAGGCTATCCAGCTTCGTCAGACCGTAATCCAATTTCACATAATCGGTGCCGAAGGTGTCGATGGCATAGGTGTTGGTGGCCTGCGTCTGCACGCCGCCGGGCGAATCCCAACGCAGACGGTGATAGAGCGCGCTGAGATGATTCTTGGCGTTGATCTGCCACTCAAGCTTGGGTGTGTTCACGACCTCGTCGCCTGTGCGGGCTACTTTGCCGAGATCGGCAAGCAGGTTATTCAGTTGCGTGGAGTAAGCTGCCGCACCGGCTGCGTAGACGGCGCTGGAACTGGCCGAATTAAAGAGACGCACACCCAACTCGCAGGACTGCTGGTCTATCGAGCTTGCTGCGGCGCCGCCGCTCGGAGCGGTAATGTATCCCGCGCCAGCTGTAATCTTTCCTCCAGTAATTACATCGGTCGTATTGCAGGTGTAGCCAGTGGCAAGATTCGCGTCCGGGAGCGTGAAGAACGAGCCGGGAGTATTCGCCTTAGCGGTGCCGGGGAAGTTGCGCTTGTACTGGGCATAACCGTAAAACCAGAAGATCTTATCCTTCTTGAGCGGGCCGCCCGCATCGAATCCCCATTCCTTGCGCCAATCCTTCGGCTTGTAAGGAATGGTGGAAAAAACGGGTGTGGATGTGGTGGATGTATTGATGGTGTTGGTGGTATAGGGATTCATCGCGCCCCAGTCGTTATCGCGGTCGGAGAAATACGCGATGCCGTGGAGCGTATTGGTGCCGCTCTTGGTGATGGCGTTGATGACTCCGCCGGCGGCGCGCCCGAACTCCGCCGAGTAGACGCCCGTGTTGACCTGGAACTCCTCGATCATGTACTTGGATGTGGAGTAGCCCTCACGAGTGCGGCCGCGCTCTTCAGAGTAGTAGGCCTGGTTGTCGTCGGCGCCGTCAATTTCAACGTTGTTCAGAATCGGGCTGATGCCTCGGAAGGAGATCAGGCCAAAGCCGTTCGAGTCCCCTACCGCGCCCGGAGTGAGCAGCGCCATATCCGACCAGCGGCCGCCGTTCAGCGGCAGATCCTCAAGAGCGGTCTTGGTGAGAACCGAGCTGATATCCGGCGACTCGAAGTTGAGAATTGGCGCTTCGCCGGTCACTTCCACCGAAGAGGAACCACCGGCAGCAACCAGATGCGGCAGAACCTCGGTCGTCTGGCCAACCTGCACAATGACGTTGACCTCTTTGAAGGGAGCAAAGCCCGCAGAGTTCACCGACACTGTGTAGACTGCGGCAGGCAATTGCGGAGCTTTGAAGAAACCGCTGCTATCGGAGGTCAGTTGAACCTCCGCATTGGTACCGTCGTTATGGATGACGATCGCGGCATTCGCAATGACAGCGCCGCTGGCATCGAAGACAGTGCCCGCAATGGAGCCTTCGGTATAGGTCTGCGAAAATGCCTGGCTGCCAAGTACTACGCAGAGCGTGAAGAATACGGCAAGTCCCCGTTGAATGAGACGTTTCCTCTTTGACATCATGGCTCTCCTGGGAAAAGGTCGTACTGCGAATCAGTTGGGTCCAATGGCGCCCGTTCGATGAGCAAAATCAATCGATTCATGGCGTAGTCGTTGGGTATGGACAGATTTCTAATTCAACCGGCTGGAGTGTCGGAAAGGCTGATCCCACTGATTTTTGATCCATCGGTTGCCTCATTAGAACGCGGCAGTGTTGCAGATCAATGAGGGGTAGATGAACGGAGTGTGAATCGCAGGGACGATCCAGACAATCCGTAGCCAAGAGACGGCTAATGGCTATCGGAACTATGCGCCGCAGCGAGTGCAGGCGGCGGCTCATTCATTTAGCTTTGTATGGGATTCTGCTGCACGCAGAACCGCGCCGGAGATTCTTGTCAACGAGAATCTCCGGCGCGGCCGGGGAAGTTGTTGCTGATTTTGAGCTCTGCCGCATTCCCTCTCGTTGAGGAGGGCGCGGAGTCAGGACCTACTTCACCATCGTGTCGGAGGTGTAGAGATTTGACCTGCCGCTTCCATCGGTGAATACCGTGAACGTTTCCACCAAAAGCTCGTGCTTGTGGAGATGTCCGACAACTTCCACCTTTGCAAAGCTGAAGGTGAAGTCGGCGCCGAAAGCTTCCGCCTTGCTGGAGCTTACATTCGGAGCGTACACGGTGCCTGGCGCCGCACCCCAATTGCAGGGAGTGGGAGAGCAGGCTCCGTAGGGGTTCACCGAGATGCCGCTGCCGGCCGCTGTGATGACGATCTTGACCAGATCCCTCGTCGACGAATCGACGTTGTGCCAGGCACCAATCAACGGGGCTGGTAATACGACCAGATTGGGTTCCAGCGATTCTGCGATGTGAGCGGGCGACTTGTATTCGTTCTCAACCTTGGTTGTCATTGAAAAACCTCCTTGTGCGCTCGTGGACGAGTGCGAAGAATAGTGATCGTCGGAGGCAAAACGTTTCACGAGCGGCGCCAGCCGATCCTGGGTTAGCGACGCCGCTGCACGGCTCAATATCTATAAGGCGCCGCGCCGGGCGCGGACTGCGGCGGCTAACTCTTTCAGCAATGTGTGAGTTTCGGGCCAGTCGATGCAGGGGTCTGTGATGCTTTGGCCGTAGACCAGCTGCTGACCGGGGATGAGCGGCTGTGCTCCGGCGACCAGGTTGCTCTCGATCATTACGCCCATAATGCGCTTGTCGCCCGCGGCGATCTGGCCGGCTACGTCGTGGCAGACGACGGATTGGCGGCGATAGTCCTTACTCGAGTTGGCATGGCTGAAGTCGATCATGATGCTCGGGGCGAGGCCGGATTTCTCCATCTGGGCCGCGGTCTCGGCGACGCTCTTGGCGGTGTAGTTGACCGTGCCTCGGCCGCCGCGCAGGATGATGTGGCAGTCGGAGTTTCCCGTGGTCATGAGGATGGCCGACTGGCCATGTTTGGTGTGGCCGAGGAAGGCGTGCGAGTGGGCCGCGGAGAGGATGGCGTCGATGGCGATCTGCACGTTGCCGGAGGTGCCGTTTTTGAAGCCCACCGGACAGGAGATGCCGGAGACCAACTGGCGGTGAACCTGGCTCTCGGTGGTGCGCGCTCCGATGGCTCCCCAGGAGACGAGCCCGGCCAGATACTGCGGCGAGATCATGTCGAGGAACTCGGTTCCGGTGGGCACGCCCATCTCGGCCAGGTCCATGAGCAGGTGGCGGGCCAGACGCAGGCCGTCGTTGATCTTGTAGGACTGATCGAGATACGGGTCGTTGATGAGGCCCTTCCATCCAATGGTGGTGCGGGGCTTTTCAAAGTAGACGCGCATGACGATGCGCAGATCGGCGGAGAACTCTTCGATGGCGGCTTTGAGCAGCGCGGCGTATTCGCGGGCGGCCTTGGGGTCGTGGATGGAGCAGGGGCCGGCGAGGACCAGCAGGCGCGAGTCCTGCCCGTTGAGGATGGCTGCGATCTCACCGCGGGCGTCGAAGATTGTGGCCGATGCGGCCTCGGTGATGGGGCGCTCTTCTTCAAGAAAGACGGGAGGAAGAACGACTCGAGTCCATTGGATGCGTAGATCTTCTGTCGAGTGGAACATGGCTAGATTCCTTTAATGTGCGCTTCCCGAACCGGGGCTCTACGCCCGCAATGAGAGTGTCACGATTCTATTTAGAATCTAACAGCTTGTAGCTTGTGCGGGTGACCGTGACCGAAGCTTCCTCCGGGCGCATGGTAAGCGAATCGCCGCAGGCGTGCGTCTTTTGAGCAGAGGGTCGGTGTGTGTTCGTCTTCCAAGACAGGATGCGCATCCGGGCGATACCCTGAGATTGGGATGTTCAAGATAGCGTGGCCTGAAAGCGGCGCAAAGGGAGCGGCGATGAAGATTGGGGATTGGACACGGTTGTTGCTGGCGGCTGCGCCGGTTCTGGCTTGTTTTCTGACCGGTTGCGGAGATTTCTGGGAAGCGCCCACCAACTCCACTACCACCGGCTTCACCCTGCGCAACAGTGGCAACCTCGCGGTGGCCCCTGGCGCTACCTCCAGCGACGTAACGATCACCGTGACGCCGGGCAGTTCATTTACGGGGACGGTGACGTTGAGTTGCACGATCACCAGCGCGCCCACGGGCGCCACCAGCTCCGAATACCCGACCTGCAACTTTTCCTCCTCGTCGCTCACGTTCAGCACCGCCACGGCGCAGACCCCGACCGTCACCGCGACTGCTGCAAGCGACACGCCGCTCGGAGCGTATGACATTACGATCAACGGCGTATCGGGCAGCATTGCGGAATCGACGAGCTTGTGCGTAGAGGTGTCGGCGTCGGGCACAGGCACCTGTACTGCCGCCTCCACCACAAGCGGCTACTTTTACATATTGAACGCGAATAGCACCAGCGGCGCCAGCGGGTCGATTGCCGGGTTTTCCATCAGCTCCAACACGCTTACGCCGGTCTCCGGCAGCTCCCAATCTGTGAGCGGCGGCACTGCGGTGGCTATCGCTCCGAGCGGCACCTTCCTCTACGTGGCTTCGACCAGCGGCGGCATCACACTCTACTCCATCAGCAGCACGGGCGCGCTGACGCAAGGGGTCAATTTCAACCTCGACAAATTTGCCTTAGCGCTCGCGGTTGACCCGAGCGGCAAATGGCTGCTGGACGCTTCTGGGAGCGGCACGCTCACTGCTTACCCGATCACCTCGACTGGCACGCTGGACTCAACCCGCTCGACCCAGTCGCAGCCGCTGGCCACCACAGCCGTTGAGCCGGGTGGGATCGCCGTCTCTCCGAACGAAGCGCTGATTGCCGTTGCCATGGGCTCGACCGGCACTCAGATCTTCGGCTTTGGCTCTGAAACGCTCGGAGCCGGCGGCACGCCGATCAAGCCGACAAACACGTCGGCGGGCACCGCGATCTCGGTGGCGATGGATCCCCAGAACCGGTTCCTGTACATCGGCGAGATCGACTCCAATAGCACAGCCAACTCAGGCGGTTTGCGGGTGTTTACCATCACTGGCACCAGTCTCGCCGAGCTCAACGCCGCTAGTCCCACCTCCAGCGGAGGCGTAGCGCCCAACTCCATCTTGCCCATCGCCTCGGGCGATTATGTCTATGTAGCCAACGGATTGGGCGCCGGGGCAACAACAGGCAATATCACGGGATTTGGGGTGACATCGACCGGGATCTCGACAGGCACCATCGTTGCGACCGGGGCTAATCCCTTTGGCTTGGCCGAGGATTCAACCGACGACTGGATCTTCGAGGTGGGATCTTCCGCCAGTACCTACTTCGACGCATTTACCTTCGACGCTACCACAGCAGGCAAGTTGGACTCGCAGGTCACTTCCACCTCTCCGGCCACCTCGATAGCCGTCGTTGCGGCGCCGGTGGCGCCGTAAACACAGCGAACAGGAAGCGGAGAGTCGTAAGGGCGCGAGACCCGAACTGTTCTGATGTCCCACCCTTTCCGCAGAAGGAAGCGGAAAGGACGGGGCACGGAGAGTTGTGGCCGGCGCGGTTTCCTATTCCTTGTTCTTTGCTTCCCTGTTTTCTACAGTCGAGTGCTATCCTCAAGGTGATTGGCACTGGCTGTGCTTACGCATAAATCTATCCGACTCGTCTCTTCGCAACGGCGCTTGATCGCCTCTGCCCTCTCGTTGCTCTTCCTGAGCACCATCCTCTTTTCTTCCGCGTGCGCGCGCTTCCATCAGGAGCATCACGACACGGTGTATGTTTGGGCGCGACAGATGGCCCTGCATGACCGGGTCGCCGCTGTCTCCAATCGCGTGGCCGAGGTGACGAATGGCCAGCCGCTCGAAGTGCTCGAACACGGACGACGATTCCTAAGGGTGAAGACCGCAAAGAACGAGATCGGCTGGATTGAAGAACGGGCAGTGATCGACGGCAAAACCTTTCAGGAATTTGACCAGCTTGGTGTTCATCACAAAGACGATCCGGTGGTGGCTACCGGAGTGGTGCGCGACGAGGTCTATCTGCATCTGACGCCGGGGCGAGAGACGGAGCGGTTCTATTTGCTGCCCGCGAACGCCAAGGTTCAACTGCTGGCGCGAGCGTCCATTTTGAAGGCGGCAGCGGGCCCGGCCCACGCCCCCAGGCCTGCAACGCCCAAGTCCATGACCACGCCTATGGCAAAGGCTCCAGCGTCAAGTGCTGTGGCCAAACCTGCCGCAAAGCCAGCGCCGGTGTCGGTCGTTGGCCCGGCGTCCCCTGCAGGGCAGCCTGAGGCTGAACCGCCGCCGATGGAAGACTGGTGGCTGGTACGTGACGGACAGGGTCACGCGGGATGGCTGCTGGCGGGGCGCATGGATGTGGACGTTCCAGACGAGATTGGCGCGTATGCGGAGGGACAGCGGTACGTGGGTGTTTGGGTGCTTAACAAGGTCTTCGACTCCGAATCGACCTCTCCTAGCCACGAGGTGCCGCAGTATTTGACCGTGCTCTCGCCGCCCAAGGCGGGGCTGCCTGTCGACTTCGACCAGGTGCGCGTTTATACCTGGAGCACCAAACGTCATCGCTATGAGACTGCCTTCCGGCTGCATCCCATCAAGGGCTATCTGCCGGTACGGCTGCTGCCGCCGACCAGTGGAGGCGCACCGGTCTTCAGCTTCCAGATTGCCAGCGGCGACAACGTGACCACCGATCCTGAGACCGGCATTACACGGCCTGCATCCCCGCGGACGGTCAGGTTCGAGATGGACGACACGCGCGTCAAGCGCATCGGCCCTGACATGGGGCCGATACCCGTGGGTCACCTGGAAGGCGAAAAGGAAAAGGCTGCCAAGGCAGGGAAGAAAAAGGGCAAGTAAAGACCGCTCCATAGTCTACTGGATTCCAGCTCATGAATCGGCGATCGGCCCTTACACGCGCCGGCGCAACTCCAGCTCTACCACGCGCATCATTTCGGCTTCGGGGGCGGGTTTGCCGGTCCAGATCTCAAACTGGCGCGCGCCCTGCTGGACAAACATCTCGAGGCCAGTGATGACCGGGATGCCGCGCTCCTTGGCCAGCTTGAGCAGGGGCGTCTCCATCGGGTTGTAGACCATGTCGAAGACCAGGCTCGAGTTCAGCTCCTTGGCCCCGCCGTCGAAGGGTGGCGGCAGCGACTGCTTGGAGCCGGTCATGCCGCATGGCGTGGAGTTGATGAGCACATCGAAGTGGCTGTCGGCAAAGTGTTCGCGCTTGAGCGCCTTGGCCTTGGATTCCTTGGCCAGGGTGACGGCGTTTTCGTGGGTGCGGTTGATGATAAAGACCTCAGCTCCCTGATCGACGAGGCCGAAGACGGCAGCCCGGGCCGCGCCTCCTGCGCCGAGTACGGCAATGCGCGCGCCCTTGAGCTTGAGTCGGCGTTCAAGAGGGCGAATGACTCCATCCACGTCGGTGTTAAAGCCGTAGAGCTTGCCGTCTGCGCCGGTGCGAAGCGTGTTGCAGGCGCCGATGCGGTGAGTCAACGGGGCGGATTTGCCCGCAACAGGGTTAGCCAGGTGGGGCAGGATGTCCTGCTTCAGAGGCATAGTGACGGCGACACCGGCCAGCGGCAGTTCGCGCACCACGGTGAGCAGATCGGCGAGATCGCGGGTCTTCAGGGGCACGAGCACCGCATTGACGTTTTCCCGGCGGAAGGCGGTGTTTTGCATCAGTGGCGAGAGCGAGTGGGCGATGGGGTTGCCAGCGACGCCGAAGAGGCGCGTGGCCCGGTCAAGCTGATCTGCGCGGTAGAGGTCGCGCAGAGTGCGCGCACTGATCTGGCCGGGAGCGGTGGCTAGCTTGGGGTCGGTTTCCGAACCTTCAGAGAATGAGGCGAAGGTGAAGGCAGCGCCAAAGCGCAGGGCCAGAATGCGGCTCAGCATTCCCTCCTCTCCCATGGCGATGCCCACGACCTCGGCTGAGCCGGATAGATTGTCAATGAGCCGGAGAACAGCGAGGTTGTCGGAGAGCGAGCGGGCCGTCGAGACGACCTTGACGAACTCCGGATGGAAGGCATCGATGCGCAACGCGGCCTGCTCCAGGTCTTTGGTGCGCGTGAAGTCGTGAAAGCTGACGAGCAACGCCGTGCCCGAAGACCGTAGCCCTTCGCGGAATCGGTCCATCTGGTTCGCCGTTGCCTCTTCGGCAGATTCGACCTCGAGATCGACGATCTGGCAGCCGGCCTGGGCGGCCTTGGTCAGCAACTCCAGCTCCGCAGTGAGCGGCCCATCGAAGTTGCCTCCAAACTGCTTGCGGCGGCAGGTGGCGATGACCGTCGTCTCGCGATGAGCGGCAAGCAACTCCTTGATTTTGGGTAGCGATGAAGCAGGTTTGGGCAGCGAGTCTAGGCGGAGTTCGATGAACCGAGAGTCTGGCTGCGACTCATTGAGTACCGCCTGGGCACGCCCGATCAGCTCCGATGGCGAGCCGGCCTGGATGGCCACGCAGAGCTTGCCCATGTTTTCTAGGCGGAGCCGGGCCGGGGGTGCGGGCGCGGGATTGGGCGAAGTGGGACCGAAGACAGGCATGAAGTCGTTTGACGCATCTTATAGCGACTTCGGGCAGGATGCAACAGCGATATTTTTT
>CAZGHZ010000071.1:0-26906 GCA_964525655.1 uncultured Occallatibacter sp. | reverse complement strand
TCTAATCCTCAAAACCCGGCCGGTTAAGAGATACGCATTCTGAGGGCAAGGTCAATGCCGGATCTCAATGAAATTCCCAAAACCCTCGGAGCAATGCCCTTCGAGGGACTTATTGCACTCGTAATTCTGGCCGCATTTGGGTTGGCGGCTTTTGCGATCTACGCAGTCTTAGCCGTGGTAAAGGGGCGACGCTGATGGCATTACAGAAATGGGTACGTTTGCCGTCCAATTGGATACGGGGAAAAGGGCTTCGAGCACTTCACTGGGAAAGAGACGGCAGGGGTTCCGACAACACTGCAGCATTGATGACGTTGATCGCTATCGCGCACCACGCAAACCCGAAAGATGGGGTTGCCAGGCTCACCTACGACGCTCTCTGTTCCGTGATGGATCTTAGCCGTGCCAAATTGTCGAATGGCCTAGATGTGCTAGAGCGCATCAAGGTCGTCGAACGAACCCCTAAAGGACGCAGCAGCTATCAACTAAGTAACTTCAATCTCAATGGCGGGTGGGCGATGCTCCCAGCCGAGTGTATGTATTCCTCGGGGAGGATTGTCGCTTTCAATGATTTTCACCTGCGAAGTGCGACCGAGCTAAACGCGTTGAAGCTATTTCTTCTTTTCGTGTCACAGCGCGGACGAGATACCAACATGGCAAACATTGGCTACGATAAGATTGAGGATTACACTGCTATAGACCGATCAAAGATCAAGGCTGCGATCAGCCGACTAGCAGAGGTTCCGCTCGTTTATGTCGAGCAGATTCCAAGTCGGAGGAATGATTTAGGGTTTGCCAACGCATACCGCATTGTCGGTCTGAATCCCTATAAGCATATGGGCACTATGGGGCGTGGAAAGAACGCCTATGATTATGACGCGGCGTGATCCCTAAGATGGGATGGCGGGTGCCCCAGATCCCTCGCACTTGGGGACCTGGGATCCCACGAACCCCATGCGAACGAATAGCGAGCGACTGGTCGCACCGTAGAGCCTGCCTTTAGCGAAGTCGGAAGGTGCTTGCAGATTATCTCCCCTTTCGCCGCACAATAATCCCCAGAAGCTTTCTCTCCAATCGCCCCGGCCCGTCCTTCTCGCGCAGTTTCTTCATCCGGAAGCTGCCAACAGAGACCGAAACTTCTCGTAACTCCTTTCATTGGAGGACTCTGCATGGAACTTATTTGTTATCATGATTTTACAGCTCAACCATCCCCGTAAGCTCAAGAAAGCAAGGATTTTGCGCACAGAATAGGGGTGGGGGGAGCCTGATAGCCCAGCGTTGCCGTCAGGGTGGGTCAACTTGAACCCGCGTAGAATGAAATCAACCGGTTCCGCGTTCATTGCGCTCCGAGTAAGATGATCCTCCTAGACCCAGATATGGACCCCGACCCCGCGCCGACCCGCTCCTTGGCGAAGAAGACCGCTGCCCCTGGCCCATCAGCTCTAAAACGTAATCTCTGCCTGCCATCCGCCCGAACTCTGGCCCATTTTCTGGCCGAGGCCCAGGCCGCCGTCCGCCTCAAAGGCGAAGTCACCGTCCTGCTCACCAGCGGCGCCTCCATCCGCCGTCTCAACCGCCAATTTCGCGGCAAAGACAAAGCCACCGACGTGCTATCCTTTCCCGCCGATGGCATTGGCGCAGAAGAGATCGCCGGCGATCTGGCCATCTCCGTTCCCACAGCGCTCAAGCAAGCCATCGAACAAGGTCACCCGCTGGCGACAGAGATCAAGGTCCTCATCCTCCATGGCCTGCTCCATCTCGCCGGATACGATCACGAAGCCGATAAGGGCAAGATGGCTCGCCGCGAAGGCCAACTTCGCGCCAAGCTAGGCCTGCCGCACGGTCTGATTGAGAGGGTTGCGGCGCAGACACAGGGAAAGCCTGGCTCCGGGGCTGAAGCCCATACTAATCGTCAGCAAGCATTCAGGGGCCTGAAGGCCCCTGCTCCCTCCGATAAAGACCGAGTGCCCCAGGTCCGGGATCCCCGCGGACAGGTCTTAGTCCGTGGGGTGGAGATCCGGCGTTTGGGACCTGGGAAACCACGAACCCAAACCCCGAGCAAGGGGCAGAAGCCATGACCTTGCCTATCCTCCTTCTCATCCTCTTCCTCGCCGCTATCGAGACGCTCGCCTCCTACATCAGCCGCGTCTACGCCGAGTTTGGCAAGATCCTAACCCGCGAGATCGAAGAAAACCTCGATGCCTGGGAGGAATTGGTCGAGCCGCAACTCGGCCTGACCCGCGAACACGCCGCCATCTCCGCGCAGGTCCTGCAGCAACTTGCCCTCGGCCTGGTCGCCCTCGAATTCGGAGCGGTCCTCTTTGATCGCGGAGGCCTCACGCGTCCCAACGCCGCCGAAATCGCTCAAGCCGTTCTGGCTGTCGTGCTGGTCGTCGTCTTCTGCAACCAGCTTCTGCCCACTGTCCTCTTCGACCGCACTGAAGGCCGCTGGGCTGCCCGGCTCATCTGGCCTATCCGTATTCTCTTGTGGCTGATGACCCCGATCACCGTCTTCGTCCGCTTCTTCTTTTCCGTGGCCTCGCTCGCCGAAGAACAGGCCACTCCCGAGGAAGAGACCGCCGTCGATGTCGAGGCCTTGCTCGAAGCCGGAGAAGAAGAAGGCATCCTCGAAGAGAACGACATCGATCTGGTCCGCTCCGCCGTCGAGTTCGGCGACAAGCTGGTACGGGAAGTAATGACCCCGCGCCCTGAGGTCTTTGCCGTGCCTGGTGAGATCACTCTCGAGAAGTTTCTCGAAGAGTTGCGGGAACACAACTTCTCTCGCGTTCCGGTTTATTCCGGCTCCATCGACAATGTCACCGGCATCGCCTTCGCTCACGACCTGCTGCAAATCACCGACGAGGAGGCCCGTTCGCGCACCGTCTCCAGCATCGAGCACGAGGCCGTCTTCGTGCCGGAGACCAAGCGCGGCTACGAGTTGCTGCGCGAGATGCAGCGAGAAAAGCAGCACATGCGCATCGTGATCGATGAGTACGGAGGCGTCTCGGGCCTAGTCACTATTGAAGATTTATTGGAGCAGATCGTCGGCAACATCAAAGACGAGCACGATGACGAAGCCGAGCCGCAGCGCGAGCCAAATGGCGTCTGGCTGGTCCCCGGCAATTTTCCCATCGGCCAGTTGACGGATCTCTTCGGCGAGCAGGCCGGCCTGAGCGATCTGGACGGCGACCACGAGGCCACTACCCTCGGCGGCCTGGTGAGTGAGATCGAGGGCCGCATCCCGCTGCCCGGTGAAGTCGTTGTGCTCGAACCCTCGGGCATGAGGATGGAGATAGTCGCCTCGACAGACCGCCGCGTCGAGCGCCTACGCGTCTTCCCGCCGGCGGCTGAGACCGCTCGAGAACCGTTGTCATGAAGAGTGGCCCGATTGCGATGGTTCGGTTTGCGGAGGCGTCTCGAAGCCGTAAGCTGAGAGTGTGAACAGTCTCGCGGCAAAAACCATCCTCGGATTCATGCAGCTCTTCGTTTTCCTGGGCGCTGCGCTCTTTGCCCCAGCGTGGACGCTCGATTTCTGGCAGGCGTGGGTCTACTTATTCGTCTTTACTGCGTCCTCCGCCCTGATCACCGTCTATCTTTGGAAGCACGATCCGAAATTACTCGAACGCCGCGTGCAGGCCGGACCGCACGCCGAGAATGAAAAGAGCCAAAGGATCATCCAGGTCTTTGCATCGCTGGCATTCATTGGAATCCTGGTTGTTCCGTCCCTTGACCACCGCTATCTTTGGTCGCGTGCGCCGCTCTTCGTTGTGATCGCGGGTGAGGTTTTGGTGGCGCTTGGGTTTCTTGCTGTTTTCCTGGTCTACAAGGAAAACTCCTTCACCTCGGCGACGATTGAAGTGGCCGTCGACCAGAAGGTGATCTCAACTGGTCCTTACGCAATCGTCCGTCATCCGATGTATGCCGGGGCGCTGGTCATGCTCTTCGGAACTCCGCTTGCGCTCGCATCATGGTGGGGAACACTCATGATCGTTCCAATGACCTTTGTCATCGTGGTGCGGTTGCTCAACGAAGAGACGTTCCTCAAAAAGAATCTGCCTGGGTATACGGAGTATTGCCGGAGAGTCCGATTTCGTCTCGTTCCGTGGTTCTGGTAGCCGCCCGGCGCATGATCCTTGCGATCTCCTGGCTTTGTTGTTGGAACCTGCCGGACTGTGGTGTTTTGAACTCCGATTTTCTGCGAGAGCCTCTACTTCCGAGACATCCGATTGTCTGATGCGGTGAGTTCACCCTTTCAAGCTGCGACCGTTGCGATGAGGATGGTGCCGACAACGTCGCCACAAACTGCGCCGCAGGTCGGAAATTAAGGTTGCGTTCAACCCCGTGATATTGGTTTGAGAAAACTGGGTTTCAATTTGAGCCATGTGGAAATGATTTTCTCATTAACTGCAAATCACTGCACACTCTAACGCTGATTCCGGGCGGAGATAAGCGAAAATGGGAGCTTTGCGACTTCCCATTTGGCGAGGCAAGTGCACTTCTATCCATCAGAAATACTCAATAGACTGCCAGGCGAGCACCGCACTTCGTCCTAGAGTTCTCAATTGCAGGATTTTTGAGGGAGACCCCATGCAACTTCGGACTCTGGTTATAATTGCCGCATTCCTTATGCCGCTACCGGTGATGGCTGATGCCACCTACTATTACACCGGCGAAGACTTCCAAACTGCCATAGGAGAATACACCACCAGCGACTCGATCAGCGGGTGGTTTACTGTAGGTTCACCCCTGCCGGACAATTTGAATGACGCGGGAGACCTTGCCGAGATCACGCCCACCGCATTCAGCTTCTCGGATGGAATGCAGACCATCACTAACATGAATGCCAGTTCGTCCGAGTTTGGTTTTTTTACCGACGGGAGCGGCGATATTTTATCTTGGAATTTTGGTGTCTTTCAGACTTTTGGCAACAGGACAACGGGCAAGATCACAAGCGAGGACATATTTGGAGGTTTTGAAATAGACTCGGTTTTTTACCCTCTTGGGAACATTGATCCTGGGGACAATTATGGGCTTAACTACATTCCGGGAACATGGTCAGGCCCCCCTCCATCAACGACTCCCGAGCCATCAACCCTCGTTCTGCTTTTGACGGGTTTGGCCGGTGTGGCCTATCGCAAGTTCTCGCGAGCCTAGAATCGCAGGAATCCCCATCTTTTCGTGTGCTTCACGAAATGAATGGGAATCCAGAAGACTCAGTCAGCGTTCTTCCCTTTTGGAACCATGTTCTGCGCCTTCCACGCCCGCCACTCCTCGGCGGTGATCTCCCAGACCTCCGAGGGCAGCCGGCCAGAGACGTACTCCCGCTCTTCGACTGCCACCACGCGCATTCCATGCTTCTCCGAGATGCGGCGTGAGGCTGCGTTGGCGACAGCCTTCGAGACACGAAGGACCGGAAAGCCAAGCGTCTCGAACCAGAAATCATTCACCCACACGCAGGCCTCGCTCATGTAACCGTGGCCCTGCCAAGGCTTGCCGATCCAGAAGCCGCGATTGCTTTCTCTCGGGTTGGCGTGGAAGACTCCGATCACTCCGATCGGGTGGGACGGGTCGCTGCGCAGGCGGATGCTCCAATGCCATGCTTCGCCGCGCTCTATCTTGTGAAGAGTAGCACTCACAAACTGGAGCGCGCCATCGGGAGGGTAGGGCCAGGGAATGCTGTTCGTCATGAATCTAACGATCTCCCAACGCGGAAATAACTCCTGAATCTGCACCGCATCGGCCATCTCCAGCGGGCGCAGGATGAGGCGGTCAGTCATGCCTTCGGGGATCATGCGCCGATTGTACCAACGCCCGATCAGCGAATCCGCGATAATGGGATCAGGAGTATGAAAACCACTTGAAATCTGGATTCGTCGCCATTCTCGGCCGGCCCAACGCCGGCAAAAGCACGCTGCTCAACGCCCTCACCGGCGAAAAAGTCGCCATCGTCTCCGCCAAACCGCAGACCACCCGCAATCGAATCGCCGGTGTGGTCGAGGTCCCGTCTCGCAAAGGCCAGCATCCGGCGGCGCAGATCGTTTTTGTCGATACGCCCGGCGTTCACAAGCCCGGCTCGCATCTCGACCGCCGCATGTTGCAGGAGGTCTACGAAGCCCTCGAAACTCGCGACCTGGTGCTGGTGCTCATGGACGCAACTCGCCGTGTGCAACTCGAAGCCGCCGCGGAGCCCGCATCGGGAGTTCGGAATCCAATCGAATCCCAGGTCCCAGAAGCGGGACCTGGGGCACCCAGTTCTACTGCGGCACGCGAAACTAACCCTGCCACATTTCCCAAGCACGACCGCACCAACTGGTCCAGCGAGGACGAGTTCCTCTTTGGACTCATCCGCAAGCTCGACTGTCCGGTCTTCCTCGTGCTCACCAAGATCGATCTCGTCGCCAAAGATCAACTGCTGCCGATGATCGACACGCTCACCCGCCATTTCGGCTTCGCCCAGGTCATCCCCATCAGCGTCCGCAAGCGCGACGGCCTCGATCTGCTGGTCCGCAAAATCGTCGAGGTCCTGCCCACCGGCGAGCGCTTTTACCCCAAAGATCAGTACACCGACCAGCCGCAGCGCTTCATGGTCGCCGAACTGATTCGCGAGAGCATTCTCGTTGAGACCGGCGAAGAGGTCCCCTACGCCTCCGCGGTCGTGATTGAGCGCTTCGAGGAACCAGCGCCCTTTGTGCCAAGAAAGAAAGGTGCAGTCCCGGCTCGCGCGCCGCTAACCCGCATCGCGGCGGCGATCTATTGCGAACGTGACGGGCAGAAGGCGATCCTGATCGGCAAAGGCGGTTCCAAGTTGAAAGAAATCGGCACCGGCGCCCGCCGCCAGATCGAGTCTCTGCTCGGCACGCGAGTTTACCTGGAGCTGCACGTCATCGTCGAGCCCGACTGGCGCGAATCGAAGAGCTTCGTAGAATCCCTCGATTGGCGGAACCAGTTAGAGCGCCTCGCCGGCGACCAGATCATCGAAAAGCCGCCGAGTGAAGAAGAGTGAGCAACAAGAAGTACTGGAACTGGTTGAATAAATCCAGTCTTGAAAGGGCATGGCTTTAGCCGTGCCGGAAAATGCGCATAAACGGTGGGGTTTTAACCCCTGAGGGACGTCATTCAATTGGCTCCTATGATTTATGTGGCCGGCTCTAGGACAATTCTCCAACCGCTGCGTCCTATAAGATGATTCTTCGGGGCTTTTTGACCGGACTGTTAGGTTGCGGCATTCGGGTGTTGGACGGCGGTTATGCTCAAGTATCGCCTCACAATCATCGCGATTATCCTGTGCGCTTCGGCGTTGGCCGGCCATGCACAGCCGGACGAGATCACAGTCGATACAAAGCCGACACCCAAAGACATTCAGACTTGGTTGGATAGCGGCGATCCGCGTTTGATTGCGTGGGGCGCGTACTTCGCGCGCGAAAGCGCTGGCGCTGGCGCCATATCCGCGATGGTGCGGCTGGTGGAGGGTTGGACACCTCCGGACGGCGCGCAGAATACCCTCGGGCGCTTCCGGATCGATGCGATGAGCGAGGTCCTGGACGCCCTGGTTCAGCGCAACGAACAAGTTCCCCCCGCCGGCTTGAAAGCGATTGCAACCTCATTCCCGCGCCAAGCGGTGATTCTTGCCTCTCGCTTGCCCCTCCCCGAGGCGACGCCCCTTCTGCTGACCTGGTACGAGAATGGAAAGAACGAAGAACACTTGGCCATCCCACGCATCGCCGCAATGATGCTTGCCAAAGCGCCACCACCGGGTTTTGCGGCCAGCGTTTTGGCCGAATCCGAGGAAGACCTTGAAGTAATGGTCGAGAGCGACTCGGGCGTCGGTCACGGCGGCGGCGTTGGATCCGGCATGTGTGTCGACGGCTGGGGACTCCCTTCGCCAAATGGATGGCCGCCGTTCTTCGATTACAGAATTGAAGAGAACAATCGATCCGACGATGATTCTGCGATCGTAGCAGCGGGCGGCGATCGCATTACCTATCGTCGATTCGCGACGAACAGGAATTGGGGCTCCTGCGCATATCCACTTCCCCTTAACGCCGAGACGCGGCATCGATTGCTGGCGGAGATGCTTGGAGTAACGGAAGAGAAGATGCCGTGGAAGGTGCAGGAATCCGAAACCATCATTTGGAAGGGCCAGGAGCAGGTCTCTTTGGAATTTCAAGCGATGGCCACTTCAGAGGAAGAAAAGCTCCACGAAGCCGCGAAGGCCCTTTATGCGAAGAGATTCTTAACGAAGAAGGAATTCGATTCTGTGCGGCCAAGGCTCTCAATTACGGTCTTCGATTACCGCAAGCCGGTCGATATACCTTTACCGCACCTCATTTCTAGCGATCCGCGCACGACTATCACTTACGGGCGTCCCTAGATTTCTCCGATTGTCAATGCGGCAACAAGGCGCGCCCCTACTGCCCTCTGACCGCACCCCGCCCGCGCACCTTGACTGCATACATCCGCATATCCGCGGTTCCGATCAGGGCATGAACCGTAGTGGCGTCGACTGGTGCCGTCGCCACGCCCATGCTGGCGCTCACGAAGAGATTCTCCCCGTTCTTCAGGCAGAACTGGGTGTCAAGCAGAGCGCGATGCAGTTTGGCGCATTGCGCCAGCGCTGTATCCGCGTTCGTCTCCGGCATCAAAATTACAAACTCGTCGCCGCCATAGCGGAAGCACCAGTCCTGCTTGCGGCTCAGCTCCTGAATCCTCGACCCGGTTTTTGACAGCAGTTCGCTGCCTATCAGGTGGCCGTGTTCGTCGTTGACCATTTTGAAGTGGTCCAGATCGATAAACGCAAGGCTCACCGGCCGTTTTTTGCTGCATCGCTCCATCTCACGGTCCAGAAGCTCGTAGAGATAGCGCACGTTATAGAGGCCCGTGCAGTCGTCGGTGATGGTCAGTTGCTGAATGCGCGCCACATCGTGCGCGTTTTCGATTGCAATGGCCGCATGGTCGGCCAGGATGTGCAGGAAGGCGATGGTGTAATTGGTGAGCTGATCAGCCTTGGGGTTGAAGATCTCGATGGCGCCGTGGGTTCCCTTGCGTCCGCGCAAGGGAAGCGCGATGACCGAGCGCACCTTTTGTGGCCGTCCAGACCGCGTTTGCTGAACCCGCGGATCATGATCGGCCTCGGGAACCAGCAGCGTCTCGCCGTGCTGCACCACCCAGCCGGCTACACCCTCGCCTACCTTGACGCGGACGTTGCGCAGAGCCGACTCGTCAGCGCCGGCGATGATTGCATAATAGAGCTCCTGCCGGGGTTCATCCAGCATCAGAAGCGTCCACAACTCCGCCTCGATGAACCGCTCCATATGCTCGATGATCGTGCGCAGAATCGTGTCCAGGTCGAAGCTCGAGGTCAGCGAGCGCGCCACCTGGTGGAAGACGAGAAGGTCGTCGATTGGGATGTTGCTTTCCGTCTTCTTGGTCATCCGGGGGCCCAATGTGAGGAGTCTCTCAGCAATTCTTGCACACAGCGACCGTCACGCGCGGAGAAAATCCTGTCCGCGGTCGCCGCGTGCGCAAAGCGCCGGCTCTTCAGCCTTCCCGGGGGAGTGGTTACGGTTCTCAAGCCTTCTGTCGGCTTGCTCAAAAAAACCGTTGAAGAAGATCTTCTTCCCATCAAGAATCTACTCTGCCGAGGCCTCAGCGTCTACATCTTTACCAGAACCATTCAGCCTCCAATGTGAACCATCGAGCGCGAAGGCTTCAGGAACCCCGGCTCGCCGATGTGGTGGCGCGCCTCCTTCCCCTCAATAATACGAACAATATAAGCTGCCAGTTCCTCCTCGCTTGCGCCGGCCCGCAGCCTTCCATACAGGTCGTGCTCCACCTGCGAAAACAGGCAGGTGCGAATCTTGCCGTCCGAGGTCAGCCGCACCCGGCTGCACGCCCCGCAGAAGGCCTGGCTCACGGGCGCGATGATCCCGATCTCGCCCACCCCATCGGCAAAGGTATAGCGCCGAGCCGTCTCACTCGCTTCTCGAGGAGCAATCTCCACCAGTGGCAAAATGCGACCGATCCGCTCCACAATCTCCCTCAGCGGAACCACGATCTCCGGCGTCCATAGCCGCCCTTCCTCCAGCGGCATGAATTCGATGAACCGCACCACCACGCCCTCCCGGCGCGCAAAGCCGGCAAAGCCCTCGATCTGATCGTCGTTGAATCCGCGCAACAGAACGCAGTTAACCTTCAGCGGCTCAAGGCCCGCCTCCCGCGCCGCGCGAATCCCGCCGAGAACCGTCTCAAAGCTGCCCGGTACCCTGGTTATCCGCTCAAAGGTCTCCGCCTCCACTGCGTCCATGCTCACCGTAACGCGCTTCAACCCTGCTGCTTTTAGCCCTGCGGCCAGCCCGCCCAGCATGTGGCCGTTGGTCGTCAGCGCCAGTTCCAGCGGCTCGCCATTGAGCGTCCGAATCCGCGCCAGCTCCTCGATCAGCTCCACCAGCCCGTGCTTCAGCAGCGGCTCGCCTCCTGTCAGCCGGACTTTTGTGATCCCCAGCCCGACAAAGACCTGGATCAGTTGCAGATACTCCTCATTGGCCAGCTCAGGATAATGCGATCCGGACTCCCCTGTCCGGCAATACACGCACTTGTAGTTGCAGCGGTCCGTAATCGACACGCGCAGGTCGTGGATCACCCGCCCGTGGCTATCCCTCAGCGGCGCAGCGGCTGGATTTGAAAGCGGATTCAGAGACACAGCAGCCATTGGCAACTCCCGAGCTACCGCACTTGAACGTGGTTTCCGAAGTCTGGCAGAGTTTTAACTACAGCAGGTTCAGTCGATTCGCGGTGTGCCTCGGCGCAGCAGATAGCCCGCCACGCCGCAAACCGCTATGATCGCCAGCACAATCGCGAAGTAGAATGCGATCGGATGCGCCCATCCCGGCGACCAGGTCAGATCCTGGCCCACCCACAGCAGCAGAACCATGGCGATCGCTGTAAACTGTCCGGCAATCACCAGCAAAGTATGGCCCAGGTCGCGCCTGGCATCCAGCGCCTCCACCTGATCGGGAGTCAGGTTGCGCTCTTCGGGGGGAAGTAGGGAATTTGCCATGGATCTCTCTCCATTCTCAGGGCGCGTGCAACTCGCCCATGCCGGCCGCGCCATCGATTCAAGACCTCTCTGCCCGGCCGCTCACACCTTAGATTCAATCACAAGCCGCACCGCCCGCGCCACTCGCCAACCCGCCACCGATCTGGCCGCCAGCTACAATCGCTACGACGACGAGGACGAGCCGCTGGATTCGGTGGATCTGCAATTGCCCACCGAAACCGAGAACTTTTGAGAACAGGGACTGAGGATCCAGGGCCTGGCGAGGCATTCCACTCCTCGGCGCCGAAAAGCGGCTCGACGCCAAGCGCCAGAAGCGCGATGAAATCGAGGCCAAGAAGCGCAGATTTCGAAAAACAGTTGGAAAAAGCCAAGAAAAATGAAGAGGCCGTCGAGCCGCGTAATTCTCCGGCGGTCTTCTTTTTCATATGGAAGGCAACCACGGGTGCGTCCCTCGCGAGACTTGCCCCTATATGTCTGTGAGCGTTTTCGGCTCCAAATTGTCTGCGATTGAGCTTCAGAAAGGATGCCCTTTATCAAAGGATTAAGTCACTAAAGGGTTTCGATCAAGATACCCGTCCTTAAGGCGGTCTCAACCATCATTAAGAGTTCGAGCATTCGTCGATCAATTGTCTTGTCAAAGCACGCGCCTCATGACCGAGTACTTAGGTCCTGCCGCGGTCAATTCTCTTACCGAAAGAAATAGACAAAGCGCTCCGAGTTACCCATAGAAACCCATCCTGGAGGAACGGTACTGGGTGGAGTGTCAGTGACAACTGCCTTCGCCCCGGTACTCCTTAATACGTCGAGCACTGCCTGTTTGCGCTCCGGACTCGAGTTCCAGAAAACGGCAGCCGAGTCAGAAGCCTGCGAATCAAGGCTGTGCGGAACTTCGGCGACGATTCTTACCTTCGCAAGCCTCGCCCAATATGCATGAATCCCGTCGCCGATCAAAGCGACGTGGTCGCCTGGTTCGATGCCCATCGCATGCAGCTGCTCTGCAACCAGAACCTGCTGCTGCTCCTCTACGCTCCTTGCATTGTGTCGAATTATCGATTCTGGAATCCAAGATATCGTCAACAAGGCAAGTATCAGGGCCGCTGTCCGGAATGCTCTTGTCCTCTGTCCTTCGTCTGAAAAAACCGTCGAAACCATCGCTGCTCCAAACAGCACAACTACGACTCCCCAGGTATATCGCTCTTCCCAGTGCACAATTGCATACATCAGGATCACGAGTGTGGACGGAATCAGGATAGGCCATAACCTCATCAACCGACGCCACCACGACCCGATCCCATCGCTCAGGAGAATCATCATCAACACTACGATCACCAGAGCTTTTTGAAGCCTGAATATGTGGCTCACGATTACATTGGTTTCTCTTACGAAGGTTAGGATCTCTCGTGCCGGATGCACGCTTGAATCGAGTCCTGCATACCAGTAACCAGGGTCATACCATACCGGATAGGTTCCCTCCACTGGAGTAGCAAACTCATATACATCCGGCGAAATAAACAGCCTCCTCGTAGGATGCTGTGCCGGCATGGATCGATCCCCTTGCCAATGGCGAAACTTTGGAAGCACGCCATTCACAAGCCACCCTTGGTTGATTCTCGCGGAGTCCCCGAAGGTGGGCCGGTGCATATTTAGGGAAAGCAACGTAGAGAAGGGCAGGGCGACCGTCAGAAAACCCAGCGTGGCGGCAGCCACCAGGGACTTTCTCAAATGTTGTTTCCACGCGATTACTAACATCGTAATTATCGATATAACTGCAAAAGGCAGCATCGCTGCTTTGGCAAGATATCCGATTCCCAGCAAAACTCCCAGGAGAAAAGTGGAGGCAGCAACCATGCTCCCGCGCGTAAATCGGAGTATCATCCCGGACGTTATAAACACGATTGCCGCGACCAGCAGGTCCGGCGTCACCAGCGCCAGCGTCTCATCAACGAGAAGCACGCACGCAAATAACAAGTATCCCAAAATCCAAGCATATTCCAGCGACGCCAGTTCCCAGGTTTCAATGTCTCTCGACGCAAGTAACTCCCGCCAGAAGAACTCAAAGCCGAATAACGCTGCTAGAAGAATCGCGAAATTCAGCAGATGCACTTCCGGAAATTCCCAGCGCATCGCGGGCTTCGTCATCCGAAGCAGGAAACCCGTAAGCCACCCATAAAGCGGTGACCAATAAGAATTCAGCGCTATGCGCCAGTTTCCCTTCCAGTACAGATCGCCCATGTCCAGATAAGAAATGCCATCGGGGTTCATGCTGAATCTACACATCCAACAGTCGATCAGCGCATACACAGCGATGGCAGAGCGAAAGCTCCATTGAACCACAGAAATGCCACGTTGCGCACATCGTTCAGCAGGATTGGCGTTCATCCGCATACTACGACCCTTCCCCGGGGTCTGCGACATGACTCCGGGAGACTACAAATCAGTGCATTAGGGAGGGTTCCATTATATCGCCTGCGGAGATTGAGTTGTCCATTCGCTTTCTGAAGCATGGTTGAGAGGAGGTTGTCCGGCACGACTGCTATATCCAAGAGCAACGATGGATAGAGTTAATGTAGGTGCGATGAAAAACAGCCGTGCTGTCTAGATGATCTTGCTGCTACGAATGCTGCCGACAAGCCGATCGATCAGGGGGCTCCGATTCTCACAACCCTCTAGCCAGTTGTTTCGGTCTCATCGAGCGCAGGTAGAGATAGACAGCCAGTTGCAGCGTGAGTGCTCCGCAGCAATCCAGCAGCACATCCCACGGCGAGCCGGTGCGGTTCGGCAGGTAACTCTGGTGCCACTCGTCGCAACTGGCGACCATCGCCGTTCCGAGCAAGGCAAGGGAGGCGTCTTTTACGAACTGGGAGTGAGGCAGGGTCATCCACCACGCGCGCAGCCACGTCAGCCCGATCAATCCATAACCGACAAAGTGCCCGGTCTTGCGGATGTGATGATGAATCATCTCCCAATGGGCCGCGCTGACTGGGCCGAAGACAGCCTCCCAAAGCCAGCGCAGCGGATGGCTGGTGTGGTCGGCGCCAAAGAGTTCCGTGGACTCCATCATGATGATGGCGATGCCGACGGCAACCGGAAGCCAGGCGCTCAGCCAGAACTTGAGACCGCGCCCGTTATTCGACATGATAGTTGGGCGCCTCGCGAGTGATGATCACGTCGTGCACATGACTCTCGCGCAGGCCCGCGCCGCTGATGCGCACAAACTGCGCATTCTCCTGCAACTCGGCAATCGTGCGGCAGCCGAGGTATCCCATCCCGGAGCGCAAGCCGCCGACAAGCTGGAAGACCATCGACTCCAGTGGCCCGCGGTAAGGCACACGCCCCTCGATGCCCTCGGGGACAAACTTGGCCAGCCGGTTGCCGCTTGCGCGTTCTCGCTGGACCACGCCTTCGCTGCCGGCCTCGGCGCCCTCCAGATCGGCTGCGCTCTGAAAGTAACGCTCGCCTGAACCCTGGCTCATGGCGGTCAGAGAACCCATTCCGCGGTAGCTCTTGAAGCTCCGGCCCTGGTAGAGAATGGTCTCGCCGGGGCTCTCGTCCACTCCGGCAAAGAGCGAGCCGATCATCACCGAGCTGGCTCCGGCGGCGATGGCCTTGGTGATCTCGCCCGAATACTTGATGCCGCCGTCGGCGATTACAGGAATGCCATGCTCGCGTGCTGCCCGCGAAGCCTCGGCGACGGCGGTGATCTGCGGCATTCCCGCGCCCGTCACCATGCGCGTGGTGCAGATTGCACCCGGCCCTATACCCACTTTGACCGCGTCGGCCCCAGCGTCGATCAGCGCCTTCGCGCCTTCGTAGGTGACCACGTTTCCGGCCAGGAGACCCACCTCCGGAAAGCGCTTCTTGATCTCGCGCACCGCCTCCAAAACGCGCGAGGAGTGGCCGTGCGCCGAGTCGATGGCCAGCACGTCCACGCGAGCCCGCACCAGCTCCGCTGCACGCTCCATAAAGTCGCCCGTGGCCCCGATGGCCGCGCCCACCCGCAGCCGGCCCTTCTCATCCTTGCTGGCATTGGGATACTTCAGCTTCTTCTGGATGTCCTTGACGGTGATCAACCCCCTCAGGTTGTACTGATCGTCGACCACCAGCAGCTTCTCAATGCGGTGGATGTGCAGGATCTGCTCAGCCTCTTCGAGCGTCGTGCCTACCGGGACGGTAATCAGATCCTTCTTCGTCATCACGTCGCCGACCGGCACATCGGTGCGCGTTTCAAAGCGCAGATCGCGATTCGTCAGAATGCCCACCAGCCGCTTGCCCTGCGTCACCGGCACACCGGAGATCTTGTAGCGCCGCATCACATCAAGAGCGTCGCCGATCATCTGGTCCGGCTCGATGGTGACCGGGTCCACAATCATCCCGCTCTCCGAGCGCTTGACCTTGTCGATCTCGCCGGCCTGGTCGGCGATAGTCAGGTTGCGGTGCACGATGCCGATGCCGCCCTGCTGCGCCATGGCGATGGCCATGCGCGACTCGGTAACCGTGTCCATGGCGGAAGAGATCAGCGGCGTGTTCAGCGTAATCTCGCGAGTCAACTGGGTCTGCGTGCTTACCTGGACGGGAACGACCTCGCTGAAGGCGGGCACCAACAAAACATCGTCAAACGTAAGGGCTTCGGGCAGGTTCTTGGATAGCATGATGCTCCGAACGCCTGGCGGACCGGAATTCCACTCTCCGGCGCGGCAGGCGCTTCCAACTATTGTATCGGAGGGGACCGGTGTGGGCTGAGGACCGCCGTGCCCCGCTCAACAGTTCGCAAACGCTGATTGATGTGACGCGTTTTGGTCCGTCCTTGCGCTATCTTCGGTAAGGGCCCATTCAACAGCACAAAGCGTGAGGTACTTGCCGCTATGCGTTCATTGGTACGATTCCTCGTGGTTTGCTCGTTGTCCACCGTTTGCCTCAGCGCCAGCAAGGCGCGGACGCAATCACCAACCCCGCTGACACACATCACCACTGCGCAGGGTGGCAGAATCGTCTATGGCACGGTGGACGGGGCAAGCACACAGCCGGCCGCCATGAGCAAGATCCTGGACATTGTGAAAAGCAACTGCGGCGAGAAACCGCTGATTGGAAGAGCCTTCAAGTTCAGAGGAACGGATACCGTCGGCGTCTTTTTCACCGTGACCAACCGCCCGCGAGGAAACGTGAAGGTGGCAGGCCTGGTGATTGCCAACGCAACCGCCCCTGGACAGATCGACGCGGCGATGCTCTCCGACGATGCTTCGCGCTTTGGCCAGACGGTGAATCCGATGCTCCAGCAACTGTTCAGCGCATGGCATCCGGGCGGTCAGGCGGCAGCTTTGGGTTCGGCGACTCGCACAGGAACTGCTTCGGCTGGCGTGCGATCGGCTTCGGCCGGCAATGGTCAATCTGCCTCGACTGCCCGGCTGCACGCGGTTTCCGCGCCAGACAACTCGGCCAGCATGGGCATTGCCGATGGCTGGCAGCTCGATCCGCATAGCGCCGGCAGCACGATGATTCTGAACGGGCCGAACGGTGAACAGGCGGTCTGGGGTGCAGTGGGGCAAGCGGTGGACCCCTACCATCCGCAGCAGAAGGTCGCGGTGCAGTACGGAATCTACAAGGGGACGGGAACCATCCTCTTTCCTTACCAGCAGGATCTGGTGAGTGCCTATCCAAATCTGTTGCAGGCTTGGCGGCGTTCCGCCAACCTGCCTCCGGTCAAGCTACAGGTGAACTCGATTGAGCCGGATCAACAAGTGGACCCCAAATTGGGCAAGTGTGTCGTGGTCAAAGGGTACATCGACGCGGATGGGCGGGGTATGAGGAAGCTGACAGACAGTTTATGCATAACACCGCTGACCCAATGGGGTGCTTACACCATCCATCGCGTCTACAACATCATGACGGACGCCCAGTTCGAGCGGGAGCAAAGCACGGTGACAGCGATGATGCAGACCGTCAAGGTGAACCAGCAAGTGATGGCCGAGCAGACGCAGCGTGTGCTGGCTCAGAAGCAGCAGTCCGACCGGCAATGGCAGGAATGGGGACAGCAGGGAGCCGACCGGATTCGCACGCAGAGCCAGGCGATGCAGAAGAGCAATGCCGAACGCCAGGCCGGCTACGACAGACAGAATGCCGACTGGAACGCCAGCCAGGCAAACACCGCGGCGCAGCACGCCAACTGGAGCGCCAGCCAGACAAACAATACCGTCCCGTACTCCAACCCGGGCGACGGCCAGGACACCAGGGCCAGGAACAATCAGAGCTTCGACAACTACATCCTGGATCAGACGGTCGTGCAGGACAACAACATGTACAACAACGGCACCATCGGCCATGGCACGGTCTGGAACTCGACGGCCGATGCGCTGGTAAAAGCCGATCCCAATCGCTTCGAGTACGTGGAGCAACCCAATTTCTGGGAGGGCACGGATTACCACCGATAGTCCGACGCGAGGGATCGATTCGGTTTAGGATGTTTCTACCCTCATTTTCCGCCATTTACCGTGATAGCGCTTCCGCTCTGGAAAGGCCAGGTCCCTGCCGATGCTCGCATTCAGGCGAACTTCCGTGTTGCTTCCGTTGTTCATTGTTTGCATCTCCGCTTGCAAGGCGGGGACGCAAACGCCCACCCCTGCCACCTTGCTCGACGCCGCGCAAGGGGGCCAGATTTCCTTCGGAACAGTTCCCGGAGCGACGACTCAGGCGCAGGCCATGAGCAGGATGCTGACCAATATTCAGAGAACTTGCGGCGAAAAGCCGCAAATTGGGAAAGTTTTTCAGTTCAAGGGAACGAATACAGTCGGCGTCTTCTTTACGGTGACCGATCACTCCAAAAGAGACAAGAAGCTGGCCGGCCTGATGCTCTCGGCCGCGTCCGGCCCGCGTCAAGTGGATGCGGCGCAGCTCTCCAACGATGCCTCGCGCTTTGCACAGACTGTGAACCCCATGCTGGAGCAGTTGTTCAGTGCATGGCATCCCAAAGGACCGGCTGCGGCTTCCGGCTCATCGGCTGGCACACAATCGGCTCCGGGTGGCAACGGTCACTCTGCCTCGTCTGCAAAGCTGCACACGGTTACCGCGCCGGACAACTCGGCCAGCATCGGCATTCCAGACGGCTGGCAACTTGATCCCAATAGCGCCGGCGGTGCGATGAATTTGATCGGGCCGAATGGCGAACAGGTGGTCTTCGGTGCAAATAAGCCAGCGGTGGATCCCTACAACCCGCAGCAGGTGCAAGCGGTGCGATACGGAGTCTACAACGGGTCGGGAACGATGCTTTACCCCTACCATCCGGATCTGGCGAAGGCCTATCCGGAGCTGTTGCAGGCTTGGCGGCGCGCCAACAACCTGCCTCCGGCGAAGCTGCAAGTGGACAAGATTGAGCCGATGAATCCGCCGAAGGAGGGGGGGAGTTGCGTCCTTGTCACGGGGCACATCGACGCGGATGGGCAGGGCATGAAGAAGCTGATCGACGATGTGTGCCAATATCCGCCGGCCCAATGGGGAGCGTACTCAATCACACGCAACTTCAATATCATGCCCGACGCCGAGTCTGAACGGGGACAAAGCACGGTGATGGCGATGATCCCGACCTACAAGGTAAACCAGCAAGTGATGAACCAGCAGATGCAGCAGAAACTGGCGCAGAAGCAGCAGTCCGACCAGCAATGGCGGGACTGGGGACAGCAGGAATCCGGCCGGATTCGCGCGCAGGGCGAGGCGGCGCAGAGGAACTTCGCCGCCCGCCAGGCCGCCAACGACGCCCAGCACGCCGGCTATTGGAACCAGCAAAACGCCAATGCCGCCCAGCACGCCGAATGGAACGAAGGCCAGGTGAACAATGCCCGGAACGGCCAGGGCTTCAGCAACTATCTGCTCGATCAGACGGTGGTCCAGGCCAACTTCGACGATGGCAGCGTCGGTCACGGAACGGTGTCGAATTCGTTCGCCGACGCGCTGGTCAAGGCCGATCCAAATCGCTTTGAAATCGTGGACACGCCCAATTACTGGCTGGGCACGGATTTCCACCGTTGAACCGGGGCGCGGACGGCTTCGATCTGTGACGCACTTTGCCCTTGCGTGCCGCAGACCGTAGTGAAGGCAATTCGCACGAAGAAAGGTAAGATACCTGTGACGGTTCATTCATTGGGGCGTTTTGTAGCTATCCTCTCGTTATTCATGGTTGTTCTTTGCGCCTGCAATGGGCGGACGGCAGCGGCAACAGCGCAAGGGGCAGAGTCACAAGCTCCAACCCCGCTGACAACGCTCGATGGGCCTCAAGGCGGCAAGATTGTTTTTGGAACGGTAGATGGCGCCAGTACCCAGGCCGAGGCGATGAGCAAGGTGCTGCGGATCGTCCACAATAACTGTGGAGATAAGCCGCAAATCGGAAAGGTCTTCCAGTTCAAAGGCACGCATACCGAGGGCGTCTTCTTCACGGTGACCAACCATGCGCTAGGCAACACGCCAGTGGCGGGTTTGGTGATCTCCGCGGCATCCGGTCCGCATCAGGTGGAGGCGGCTTTGGTCTCAGACAAAGCCTCGCGCTTTGGCCAGACAGTGAACCCTATGCTCCAGCAGCTCTTCGGCGTCTGGCATCCAGGCGGCCAGGCCGCGTCTTCCTCCTCGGCCTTCAGGGGAAAGACCGCACCGTCAGGCGGCGGCACGGCTACTGCCGGCCCCGCTCAATTGCACACGGTCACCCTGCCCGACCGCTCGGCCAGCGTTGGCGTCCCCGATGGATGGAATGTGCCCGAGGGCGGCGGCGGCGGCAGCATGGGTGTGATGGGCCCGCACGGGGAGATGGTATTCCTCAATTTGGTGCGTGGGGGGATTGACCAAAACGATCCACAGTTACGCAGTCTCGCTCGGTACGGCAGCCTCCCCAATACCCAAGGCCACATTGTCAGCCCATTTAATGTGGATTTGACGCGCGCATATCCAGAGATTATCAAACAGTTTCGCCACCTGAACGGCAAGGATACTCCCGTGAATCTGCAGAACTCTCACGTCGAGAGGGTGGCTACCCCGCGGGGCGAGCAATGCGTTCATGTCACTGGGAATATCGTGGGCGATGACAATCATGGCACAAATGAAAGCAACATAGTTCTGTGTTTCGGGGATTATCAACAGGGAAACTATGGCGTTCACGTGTATCAATCCCTGATACCGGTCGAATTGGCTGACCGTGAACGTGCCACGGCGGGCGCCATCATGGCCAGTTTCCAGGTGAATCAGGGCGTCGTTCAACGGCAAGCCAACGCCATGGCCGCTCCCGGCATCGCCGCCATCCATGCCATCGGCGCGGCGGCCGCCGCCCAGATGAAATCCGCCGAGGCCGCTCACGACATTCAGAACGCCAGCGAACGGGCCCGGCAAAACAGCTACACAACCCACTATTCCAACACGGGCGACGGCCAACTTACCCAGGGCGGGGTTAATCAGAGCTTCGCAAACTACCTCCTCGATCAGACGGTCGTCCAGGGCAACGACATCGACGGCTCTGGCGCGGTAGGCCATGCCACGGTCTGGAACGCCACCGCCGATGCGCTGGTTAAGCACGATCCCAATCGCTACGAAATAGTGGACACCCCCAATTACTGGAAAGGTGTGGATTACTGACCATGAACCATGGCGCTGGATCGCTTCGATCTGTGACGCATTTTTTCCGCGCATTGCGCACGCTCCAGTGAAACTCAACCAGGGACGGGTAATCCGGAGACATCCGTGGAGCACCACCAATCAAGCCGGATCGGGGAGGTATGCATTACGGGCATGCTGATGCTGAGCCTGTGTGTTCCGATGGCCTGGTCGCAAGCCCAATTGAGGAGCATCGATGCGCCGCAGGGCGGCAGGATCGTCTACGGGCCGGTTGATGATGCTGTCACTTTGCCTGCCGCCATGAGCAATGTTCTTCGTGCGCTGCACAACCACTGCGGTGAGAAGCCGCTGATTGGAAGAGCCTTCAGGGAACATGGAACCCACTCGGCAGCGGTCTTCTTCACCGTGGCCGACCACTCGCGAGAAAACAAATTGATGGCCGGTCTGCTGATCGCCGCAGCAAATGGTCCCAAGCAGGTCGAGGCAGCTCTGGTCACCAATGATGCCAGTCAATTCGCACAAACCGTAAATCCGATGCTGAAACAACTCTCCCGCGAATGGCATCCGAGCGGACTGAATGCGCCCACCCAGATTAGCTGGTGCGGAAATGCCCATGATCGAACCGATCCGGAATCCCGCCCAAGATCCTTCCCGGTCCCGGGATTGGCGGCGCAGGATCGCAAGGCTTGGGACGCCTTGACCTCGCCCGATGACGCGCAATGGGGCGCGCCGCTCGCACTGCATACGGTAGAGGCCTCGGACGGCACTGCGAGTGTCGGTATTCCCGACGGCTGGAAGCTGAATCCCGGAAGCGCCGCCGGAGTCTTGGCGGTATCGGGCCCCCAGGGAGAGTCGGCCGTCCTCAACATGACGCGCTTAGCGATCGATCCGGCAAGTCCGATGCGGGCCAGGATGAAGAAAATGGGCGTCGGCGCCTTCGATAAAGACAAGATCGTCTGCCCGGCCAACGTGGATTTGGCGACAGCCTTTCCCGACCTCTTCCAGCAGATTCGCCGCTTGAATGGCTTTGTCGATCCCGTCGACCTCCAGATCGACCGTGCCGACAAGTTGCCTGCACCGGCGGGGCTGCGCTGCGTGCATGTTATCGGGCACATGAATCCCGACGGAAAAGGAATGCTGGAGATGAACACGGTGATGTGCGCGTCCACTCCCGGCCCTGGGGGCTATTACGACGTTCTGGTCTTCCATGCCAGCGTTCCCAGTGCCGTTGCGGGTCGGGAATCCGCCACGCTGCGAGGAATCTTCGCCAGCTTTCAACTCAGCTCTGCGGTCTTCGATCCGCCGCCGCCCGACCTTGCACCTCCAAGCTACCGTGCGGCGCGCCGAATCCATCACAACGTGCGGGGCCTCTACGACGCGATCCAAATCGAGATCTTCGGCGAGCAGAGCCTGGATCGGTCTCGTTGGTATGACGGCTCCAGCGACGATCCGGAGTTCAGCGCCTATCGGTTCGATCCGTCCGTCATCCAGAACAGCGACAAGGACGGCCACGGCGAAGCCTGGAAGTCGGCAGCCGATGAACTGGTGAAGGCCGCCCCCGACCGCTTTGAAATCCTCGACAATCTCGATATCCTCAAAGACCTGGATTTCTAACCATCGACCGAAACCTGGGCGGCGGCCATCGACGCGGAAAGAGTGATTTCAATGAGAATGATTGAAAGTGCCATCCTCCTTCTGGCCGGTGCGTCGACATGGAATCCGGCCGCTGCGCAATCGCCGCCGGCTACGCGGACCGCTCACTGGCTCAGCTATCAGAGCCACGACACCTTCTATCTCGTTGACTATCGAAGCGACTGGGAGTTTGTCGAGCAGGATGAGACCAACGAAGTCAAATTCCAGAGCGGCAACGTGAGCATCAGCGTTGCGGCCGCCAATAACGACGAAGGCAAGACAGTCGAACAGTTCCTTGAGGCGAACAAGTCTCTTTTGCGCCAGCAGTGCCCCGCGTCGGAGATGCGAGAGGAAAAAAAGACTATCGTTGCCGGCATCCCCGGCGCCACTTTCACCATGTTTTGTCCGGGTCCGCGATTGCCCACCATCGTTCGCATCTCCGCGTCGGCCAATTTTGGAAAGCTCTTCGTTTTCAAAGTAACCGCCCCCACCGCGGAGTTACCCGCGCTTCAAGCCTACATCGACCGCATGGCGCAGAGTTTCAAGCCAAGTGATGGCCTTCCGGAGGGACGGGCAGAGCGCATGAGGGCAAGATGAAAACGGTAATCTGAACGCAGGTAACTCATTTCGATAGGGGAGCGCCAATCGTCAAGCGCAGGTGCCTATGACCGAGCAGCCACTTGGTCGGGGAGCAAAAGCCAAGAGATCCCGAGTTACACCCCCACAGGAAACGGCTTCGGGCTGGACTCATCGGTATTGGCGCCGGCGCCGGTCCGCCAGCGCTCGAAGCGGCCTTGCAGCAGGCTCATCAGCCCGGTGTACCAGTAGCCGATGACGAAGAGAATCAGAAAGGGCGCGGTGAAGTAGTTACGGTTCGAGAAGGTATAAAGAATGGCTGCGAAGAAATAGCAGCCGATCAATAACTCGATCCACGGCGTCAGTTTCAGGCGCTTGCGGTACTTGGATGCCTGAGACTTTTCGCCCTTCTTGGCCACACGATATTTAGGCGTGCGCACGAAGGCGCTCTTGATTCCGAGCAAGGCCTCCGTCACCGCCTTGGAGTTAGTCACCGTAAGGCCGACGCCCAAAGCCATCAGAAAGGGCAGATAAAGAAGAGTCTTCAACCATGTCTTGGGAAAGAGTTCTCGTTCGGCCATCAGGTAGAAAAAGGCGATGGAAAAGGAGGATGCGGTGAAGAGCGGCACATCGATGAGCAGCATCTGAAACCAGCCCTGGTAGAAGCGGCAGATCATGGCAGGAAGCAGCAGCACCGACATAACGATCATCAGCGGGTAACTCAAGTTAGCCGTCAGATGGTAGATGGCCTCGACCTTTATGCGCCGCGGCACATTCGACTTGAACATCAGAGGCAGCACCTTGATGCTGGTCTGGATCAGCCCCTTGGCCCAGCGAGCCTGCTGCGTCTTGAAGGCGGTCATTTCGATGGGCAATTCGGATGGGCACTCAACCTCGGGCAGATATTTGAACTTCCAGCCAGCCAACTGTGAGCGATAACTCAAGTCGGTATCTTCGGTAAGCGTGTCGTGCTGCCAGCCGCCTCCGTCCACAATCGCCTTGATGCGCCACATGCCGGCCGTGCCGTTGAAGTTGAAGTAATCGCCGGAGCGGACGCGGGCGCCATGCTCGATGACAAAGTGGCCATCAAGCAGAATGGCCTCGATCTGGGTCAACATGCTGTAGTTGCGGTTCATGTGAGTCCAGCGCGTCTGCACCATGCCGATCTCCGGCTCGGCGAAGTGATGGATCACCTTCATCAGCCAGTCGGGCGGCGGCACAAAGTCGGCGTCGAAGATGGCCACAAACTCGCCCTTCGTGACCTTGAGCCCGGCGTCCAGCGCCCCGGCTTTGAAGCCATGGCGGTTTGTCCTGTGAATGTAGACGATCGGATGCCCCAGCGCCGCATAGCGCTCAACGATCCCAGCGGCCACCGCCTGCGTCTCGTCGGTCGAGTCGTCCAGCACCTGGATCTCAAGCTTCTCGCGCGGATACTCCATCGCGCAGACCGCCTCGATGAGCCGGTCGATGACGAACTGCTCGTTGAAGATAGGCAGTTGAACAGTTACCCTGGGTAGCTCTTCGAAGTGTTTTGGAGGGTTAGGATTGTAGTTCTTCCGGTACTTGAAGTAGAGATAGCACATCGTGTAACGATGCACACCGTAAAGTGCCAGGACGATCATCACCGCGAAGTATGGCAGGAGCACCGCCGCGTCAAACAGGTTCCAGTGATAGAGCCCCTTGAATGTCTGATCGGCATACTGCATCTTCAGGTAGTGGCGCAGGCCGTTCTGGGGCGCAAAGATCAGATACTCCGCCACCCGCATCGGCAGCCCCTCAAGATTGATGCCGGGGTCGCTGGCGAGGGATGTAAGACGGTTCACAAGCGCTGCAAACAGGGCGAGCCTCCACAGACCGGATACCGGCAATTGTAGTCGATAGGAGGGGCGTCTCCCAACCGGCGCGCGACCCGCGGAAGCTGTCACTCTCCGCGCCACGAGGCCTTGCCATTCATTACCAACGGCCAGGCTCCTGGTCTCAAAACGGGCACTTTCTCCGGTTTTATCCTAAAATCTACTTATGGAAGACCCTCTTGTTTCCCTCACTCGGGTGCTCACCGACGTGATCCTGCCCAATCTGCAGAGCGTTCAGGTGAGCCAGGCGGAGCAGATCGCAGCCAACGACCGGTTGGAGAATTCGATCGACGAGCTGCGTCTGCATTTGGAATCGCAGTTCGCCCATCTCGCGGCGCAGTTGACGGCGTGCCGGGCAGAGCTGGCAGCCGCGCAAGCGGCCTTCCAGGCGCGTGCGCAGAGCGGAGCGGCTGCCCCGGACCGTACAAATCTGGTCCATTGATCGGTCCCATTCCTTAGTAACGCCTGCAATAATCTCTCGGTATGCGAATCGTAGTTACAGCGAAGCGGCTTTGGGATGGCGTCAGGCAAGTCGACGCCCCCGCGGTCCTGGTCGAAGACGGCCAGATCGCGTCCATCTCGACGCGGGCTGCCGGTGAGGTGCCTGGCGAAGCGCAGATTCTGGATTTTCCCGGCGCGACACTGGCCCCCGCCTTCTTCGACGTTCACTTTCACGGAGCCAAAGGCCACGACGTGATGGAGGCCTCCCCGGAGGCGCTCGGTGTTATTGGCGGTTTCCTGGGCGAACACGGCACGGGCAGCTACCTGGCGACCACAGTTACATCGCCGTTGGATGCGACGTTACGCTCGCTGGCCGGGCTGGCGAAGCTCGTCCGAAAACCGCCTGTTGAGGGCCAGGCGAGGCCGATCGGTATTCATCTGGAAGGGCCGTTTCTCTCGCACGTCAAACGCGGCGTGCAGCCGGCCCAGCATCTGCTGGCCCCCGGCATTGACCTCTTTGACCGGTTCTTCGAAGCTTCCGAAGGTCAGATCCGGCTGATGACGCTGGCGCCGGAACTGCCCGGCGCGGTCGAGCTGACCACTCACGCCACCGCCCGCGGCGTCCGCGTCTCGCTCGGACACTCGAATGCCACCGCCGCCGAGACTGGCGCCGCTATCGCCGCCGGCGCCGTCAGCGCGACGCACACCTTCAACGCCATGCGGTCGCTCGACCACCGCGAGCCAGGAATTCTAGGTACGGTTCTCACCGATGATTCGCTCTACGCAGAGCTGATCTGCGACGGAATCCACGTCGCACCGGAGATAGTAGACCTCTGGTGGCACTCAAAAGGATCCAAGCGCGGAATTCTGGTCACGGACGCGATGAGCGCTGCCGGAATGCCCGACGGCACCTACCAGCTAGGCGACTTTGCGGTTTCGGTTGCTCACGGCCGAGCCATGGCTTGCGGCGTTCTCGCCGGCAGCGTGCTTACGTTGGACCGCGCGCTCGCCAACTTTATGGAGTACACCGGCGCGCCGCTCGAGGAGGCCTTGCGCCTGATGACCGCCAACCCGGCTTCGATGACCGGACTCGGCGATCTAACCGGCTCGCTGGCCGTCGGGAATGCGGCCAATCTCGTGGCTCTAAACGCTGAAGGAGATTTGGTTGGCTCGGTTGTGAATGGAAAGTGCGCATTTCTCCGGCAATAATTGTGGAGAAGTCGATCTCAAAGGCGATTTTGGCTGTTGTCGGCCCACCGATGTTTGCGAATCATCCACTCCAATCACGAAGAACTGTGGCTGGTGCACCCGGTCACTGCGCCGTTCTTGACCTCCACCAGGCCGTTGTCGCCGCTTTCACGGGACCAGCTCTTGGACTGTTCGACGCCGAGTCTTTCAAGCAGTTGGGCGACGGTTTTTTTGATAAACTCGCTGCCGTTGTACAGAGCCCAGCCCGATGCGGTATTCTGAACTTTAATCCATGATCTTTTCCCGCGACTACATCGGGTATCTGGCCCGCCGCACTGTCAAGCACCTCATCGACGCCAAGATGATCACCACCAGCGACTTGAAGGTGGTCGAAGCGCGCGTTAGCGAGGGATTGATCGAGGAATTGTCGCTTGAAGACCGCATCAACGAGGAGGTGCGCGTGATTCTCGACGCATACTCCGAGGAGATGCGCAAGTCGGGCGCACAATATGCCGAGATGTTTAAAAAGGTGAAGACCGAGCTGGCCAAGAAGTACAAGGCGGTGCTATGAGGATCAGCCC
>CAZGHZ010000070.1:0-27045 GCA_964525655.1 uncultured Occallatibacter sp. | reverse complement strand
CGCTTGGCCTGCTCGGCGTCCATATCGCCCTGGATCATCTCGCGCTGCGTGCGCTTGAGCTCGGCGATGAGTACGCCCGCTTCGCCTTCGATCTTTTCGAGATCGGCCTTGCAGTTTTTCTGCTGGCGGCGGTACTCCTTTTTGAGTTCTTCGCTGCGGCTGGCCTCATGCTTCTGTTCGAGCGAACGGATCTGGCGCTCAAGCGTCCGCATGGTGTCGACGGTCTTGTTGACCTTGTCGAGTAGGCGCTTGCGTTCGAGAGCCGTGTATTTGAGTTCGCGGACGATGCGCGAGACGAGCACCTTTTCGCGGGCGATGAGCCAGCGGCTGTGGCGGTGTTCACGGATTTTGGCTTTGGTGGCAGGTGCGGGGCCGACGAGCTTCTCTTCGAGCTGAGCGATTCTCTTCTGGTGCTTGAGCAACGCGTCAATGCGGGTGACGGTTGCCTTGACGCGCGTCTGGACTACCTCTTCGGTAAGTTCCTCGTCGTCGAAGATGACGACCTCTTTGATGTTGCGTACGCCGCGCCTGAGGTCTTCGCCGAGGGCCATGATCTCGCGAATCACGATGGGCGAGCGCGAGATGGCTTTCATCACGCGCAGCTGGCCGCGCTCGATGCGCTTGGCGATTTCGACCTCGCCCTCGCGGGTGAGCAGGGGCACGGTGCCCATCTCGCGCAAATACATGCGCACCGGGTCGTTGGTCTTTTCCAGCGTGCCAGGCGTCAGATCGAGCTCGACGTCCTCGCCCTCTTCCAGCTCAAAGTCCTTATCGCCGAACTTGGGGCCGTCGAGAAGATCGATGCCCTGCGTGCCGATCGTCGTGATCAGGTCGTCGAGATCGTCAGGAGAAGTGGCCAAATCATCCGGCAGCATGTCGTTGACATCGCCGTAGGTGAGATAGCCCTTTTCCTTGCCGACCTCGATCAGTGTGTCGATATCGGGTTCATGCTCGTGCTCGTGTTCGAACTTTTCTTCGATTGCCAAATGACTCCTACTCTTCTACGCAAGGCAATTTCAGCACCGTCTTGCGCGCCGGTGCGTATCCTGATGCCGTGCGCACATAAATCTTGTCCCGCGAAACTCCGGAACGGGGCGCATCTGCACGAGGATCTGCGGTCATCCGCCAAAAAAGCGGTTTCAGGGGGTTGCTCGGAACAGGATGACAAGCGCTTCAGGATTCACCTGGGTCGCCCGCGAGCCATGGCTCATTGTTGGGGCAAAGGGGCGCGCATCCGCACAGAGACTCTTAGAATACCACTACTTAGCCCGGTTTCTCCAATAAAAGCCAGGGCGAAGCGAGAAAGTTTGAGCCAACCGCCAAGCTGGAACCGGGCGATCTTGTCTTCCCTCCGCTCCTGCTTCTAACTATTTGACGCAGAAAGGCCGCTTTCGACGCAGGATTTGGGGGAGCCACCTAATCCGTTAGGCACCGATCACAGGACTCCCGGTTCCTCAAGGAGTGTCTTGATGTCTCTCTTCCCATGAAGTATTGCGACGACCTGCAACGGTTTCATTTCGGGGCGATAGACCACGATGAAGTTGGGATAGCGGGTTACCGTCCAGAATCGAACCGGCAGCGGCGTAATTTCGCTTCGCCTGGAACCGAGCATGGGGTGCCGGGCGAGGCTGGAGCACGCAGACAAAATAGCTGACTCCACGCGATTTGCGGCACGGACATTGTCTTCCGCAATATACTTCCATATGTCGTCCATATCGCTAAGCGCTCTTGGGGTGAGCTGGAATGGAATAGGCATCGATCAGGCGATGCGCCGTTTTGCCCTGCTGTCCGCAAGAAGCTGGATGGCCTGCTCGGCATCCACAAGCTCACCGCGCTCCGCCTGTTCGAATCCCTCCGCGATCTGGGCGGCGATGGCTCCCTGGTCGGCAAGCATCCACTCCTCACTCCGAAACTGCTCCTGAATGACGGCAAAGGCCTGATCGAGCACCTCTTCCGGGCTCATGCCCGAGATAGCAGCCCGATCGATGATCTTCTGCTGTTCGGGTTTTAGTTCGACGATCATGGCAGTTCCTCCTTTACGGGGATAATTCCAGCGAATGTCAATCACTTGACGGATTCAGGCCAATTTCTGACCGGCTACGGGTTTCTTCAGCCTTTGCTTCTCGCCTCTTTTGCAAAAAATCGTTGAGTGCTGTTCGGGGGTTGGTCGGCCTCTCCGTTAGTCCGACCAAAATGCCGCAAAACAATCCCCTGAGAAAATTGAAGAAGTTGACAATCTTGGTAGCCATATTTCCCCTCAAATCGCAGGGCGAGCAGGATTTTCTTGCATCTTCATTATGCTCTCACCGGCCCGGATTTTCAGCGTCGACGAAAAAGCCTACCGCTCCGGCGGCCTCTGATTGTGCAACTGGCGCAAAGCGCGGTCCAGATCGAGCTTCTGCTGGGTCAGCAGGGCCAGCTCGGCAAAGTCGCCGCGGCGCTCGGCCTCGGCGATCAGAGCCCGCAGGTCTCGCTGGCGGCTCTCGATAGCCCGCTCGTGAATCTCCTGGACGGTACTCTGAACCTCGCTCTCCTCGGGTGGCTTGGTCTCAGCGAGGAGCGTTTCGGCTAACAGGGCCCGCTGCGCCTCGTCTTCGACTACGTCCATGGGGTCGTGGGCTTGGCGGGCGGCGAGCGCCTGGAGAGCCGAGAATGCTCCAAGATGCTCAAACCATGATGGTTGCTCGGCAAGGGCCTGGATGGCCAATCGCCGCGCACCACCGAACTCCGGATCGTCGATGGCCAGGGCGCGGAGGAGGACGCGTTCGACCTCGGTGAGGACTGCGGCCCGAGTTTCGACGTGGTCGCGGCGGCGGAGCGCGGCTTGGCGCAGTTCCTCGCGAAGAACAGCCGAATCGATGCCGAGCTTTTGTGCTGCGTCGGCGGCAAACTGGTCCCTGGCCAGCTTCTCGGGCAGGCGGCGGATGTGCGGCAGCAGGTAGTTCATGGCCTTCACCTTCTGCTCCGCGCTGGCGCCGGGGAAGAGCATCCGGGCTCGCTCGATGAGGTAGTCAGCCTGGCGGCGGGCTCCCCGCAGGGCAGCCGTATAGGCCTCGACGCCCCGCTCGCGGATGTAACGGTCGGGGTCGAGGCCACCGTCCAGAGTGACAATCTTGATGTTGAAGCCCTCTTCGGTCAGAAGGGCGATGGATTTTTCGGCGGCATTCGAGCCGGCGGCGTCGGGGTCGAAGTTGACAACAACCTGAGAGGTGTGGCGCTTCAGCAGAGCCACCTGCTGCTCGGTAAAGGCCGTCCCACTGGTCGCGATCACGTTTTGAATACCGCGCAGGTAGACCGAGATACAGTCCATCTGGCCCTCGACGAGAAGGGCAAACTCATGCTGGCGGATTGACTGGCGGGCCTTGTCGAGATTGAAGAGGACGAGACTCTTCGAATAAAGCGGCGTCTCCGGGGAGTTAATGTACTTCGCGCCGGCCTTCTCGCCGGTTTCGAGTGTGCGCGCGGTGAAGGCGATCACCCGGCCGCTCTCGTTGCAAATTGGAAACATCACCCGCTTGCGGAAGCGATCGTAAATGGGGCCGAGAGTGCCGTCGCCCTGTTCTTTCGACGCGAAGAGTCCGCTGGCGCGCAGGGTTTCGTTGTCGGCCATCGGGCTGAGCCGGTCCCGGAGGGCGTTGAAGCTGTCGGGCGCGTAGCCGATGCGGAAGGCCTTGATGCCCTCGGGCGTGAGTCCGCGGCCGG
The DNA here is from genome assembly GCA_964525655.1 of uncultured Occallatibacter sp. Lineage (GTDB taxonomy): Bacteria > Acidobacteriota > Terriglobia > Terriglobales > Acidobacteriaceae > Telmatobacter. Next base: position 23,343 of record CAZGHZ010000070.1, on the reverse strand, counting down.
CCAGGTACTCGCGCGCCACAGCGCCTTCGGGTCCGCGTAGCTGGTCTTCAAACCAGGCCGTCGCGGTCTCGTGCAGCTCCAGCAGCTTGGCGCGCATCCGCGCCCCGGCGGCCTCTTCAGGGGAATAGAACTCGCGCTTGGGCAGCGGAATGCTGCACTTGCCCGCGACGATCCGCACGGCCTCGGGGAAGGTGACGTTTTCGATCTTGGCGACGAAGCTGAAGACGTCGCCCGAGGCCTGGCAGCCGAAGCAGTGGTAGAACTGGCGGACGGCATGGACGGAAAACGACGGCGACTTTTCCTTGTGGAAGGGGCAGAGGCCGGTGTAGTTCTGCGCCCCGGCCTTGCGCAGGCGGATGTAGCCCTCGATCACCTTGACGATGTCGGCCTGCTGCTTGACGGTTTGGGCAAAGTCGGACACGGGGTCTCTATTGAGGATAAGGCCGAAAGGCCAGCGCTTGTGGAATCGCTCCCAAAGACGGTAATCTTGGGCGGAATCGACAATTGGAAAATAATCTACCATTTCAACGAATCGGGTGCCTCGTGCCGATCATTCAGCTTCCTGAGTTCGCACTGACCTGGAGAGACAAAAAACATCGTCTCTCCGGGGCGTTCGTCATGATTTGCTTTTCCATCCTCTCTTCGCTCAGTCTCGCAGTGCCGCAGATGGCATTTTCCCAGGTTTCAGATGCCGCGGCAGAGGCCAAAACGCCGATCAAGCAGTCTCCAGAGAGCGAACTGATCGTGGAGGGCGAGGGTTCGTTCGGCCACTACCACATCTTTGGCTACAGTTGGTGGAGCGAACTCTACACCGGCGGCGTGGAGTATGACCGTCACACCTGGGGCAACCTCATCGGGGCGCGGATGGACTATGTCGCGGAGGCTTTGCCGGTGGCGATTCTTCGTCAGCCGGCCAGTACCGACGTGTGGGGAGACCCTCAGACCAATGCCAAGGAGACTGCGTACGGAGTGGCTCTCTCGCCGATCGGCCTTCGCATGATGTGGAGAAGCAACAAATCCATCAAGCCCTACTTCATTGCCAAGGGCGGGCTGATCGTCTTCGACAAGAAGGCGCTTTCAGAGGATGCGGCGTATGAGAACTTCCTTTTGCAGATAGGCATCGGAATGCAATTTCGACTCAGCAAGCGGCTCGATCTGCGCGTCGGCTACGCCGATATTCATTTTTCGGATGCCTTCATTGTGCCGAGCAACCCAGGGCTGGATTCGATGACCTACAACGGAGGGATTAGTTACCACCTTGGCAAGTAAAGACCGAGAGATGGTTGCAACCCAAACTAGAACCGCCAGACCAATCCGCTGGAGATGCGGCCGAAATTGGTAGGCAATCCGGGAATCCGGTATGGGATGATGTTAGGTTTGGGGCCTTGGAGAGCAAAGTATGCGTATTGATAGTCGCCGCCCGCGCGGAAAGCCATATGGCGCGTGAGCGGTGTGTCGATGCCGCCGCCTATCAGAGTTGAAAATGAGGCGGTTTCACCGGGCGACTTGTTCGCTCCCCAATCTCTGTTGATGCCGCCGTCTCCCACCAATCCCTCCACAAAGACGTTTTCTCTTCCTAAATGCCAGTTGTATTGCCCGCCGCCCATGATGAAGTAGACGTGCTGCGGCGCACCCAGGTTGGTGCCGTTGTAACCGAAGGTGTCGATTTTGAAATGCAACCCATGCCAGGATGGAAAAGCAACGGCGGCATCCCATCCGTTCAGCGGCTGACGGGATCCAGGAACTCCATTCATGGAGTTGGAGAGAAAAGAGTAGCCTCCGAAGATCTGGTAGTGGTCAGGCGCCTTTGACTGCGCGCGGAGGACGGACGGCAGGCACAGAAGCGCGAGCAGCCAGACAACGCGGTATGACATCCAGACCCCCAGGGTAACTCGTTCCATTGATTCTAACTGGTCTACTGGACGGTTAGGAATCGACAGGCCAGGGACGAATCAGAGGTCTGGTCTCTCACTGAGTCCCATCGACTTGCGCTTGCATTGCACAGCTTTAATCTCGAAGCATCCCGATTGGCCCACTTTCTGCTCCCTCCGGTACCGGTTGCCTCCAAGAGAATCGTCTTCCATGCCCAATGCTGCCATCGCCGCTCCCTACCAGCTTGTCTCCGCACGCCACGGAACCATGCTGGTCAACTCCAACGACATCTACATGGGGCAGGCTTATCTTCGCTATGGAGAATGCTGCGAAGACGAGATCAATCTTCTGCTTTCGCTGCTTCGATTTCCCGGCTTGGTGATCGATGTCGGCGCGAACATGGGGGCACACACCGTGCCTTTGGCCGCCGAGTTGGCCCGGCAGGGCCGAACGATGCTGGCCCTCGAACCGCAGCCGGTGATCTTTCAGCAACTGTGCGCCAACCTGGCCCTCAACGGCCTGATGAATGTGCTGGCGCTGCCCTATGCCTGCGGGAGCCAGGCGGGAGTCGTTTCGTTTGCCGCGCCGGATTATCGACAGCAAGGCAACTTCGGCGGTGTCTCGATGTCTGCGCAGGGCGGCATCTCCGCGGTCGTAACCGCCCCGTGTCAACCGCTCGATGAGATCGTGCAACAGAATCTTGTCGCTCTCATCAAAATCGACGTGGAGGGCTTCGAGTTGGAGGTTCTGAAAGGCGCCAGAAACTCGATTGCGCGCTGCCATCCGGCCCTGTACGTCGAGAACGATCGAGTGGAAAAATCCGCTCCGCTGATTCAGTGGCTGATGGATCGCGATTACCGGCTCTGGTGGCACATCGCTGCGCTCTACAATTCCAACAACTTCCTTGGCAACAATGAAAATGTCTACGGAAACACCGGCAGCTTCAATATGCTTTGCCTGCACCGCGATTGCCCTCTCAAGATTGAGGGTTCCACGGAGATCACGGATGCATCCCTCCATCCGATGGCGGCAATCGCCCCGGCATAGCGTGGCCTGCTTAACTCTCAAAGAGGCTCTCAGCCTCGGCCCACTCCTCCGTGCTCAGCTTCAACTTGACCGAGGCGACATTCTCATCAAGATGCGCCACCTTCGATGTGCCGGGTATGGGCAGCATTACCGGAGAACGCTGCAGCAGCCAGGCCAATGCGAGCTGGGCCACCGTCGCCGAGTGGCGTGCGGCGATCCGCGCCAGTGCCTGGGCAGCAGGTTGATCGGGCTTCAGCAGCTTGCCGGCATTGATCGGGTACCAGGGAAGGAAGCCGATTTTCTCCCGCTCGCAATACTTGAGCGTCTCCTCATTACGCCGGTCTTCGAGACTGTATCGATTCTGGACAGTGACCACGGCGGCGATCTTGCGCGCCTCATCGATCTCCGCCGGAGTGACCTCGCTCAAGCCGATGTGGCGAATCTTGCCCTGCTCCTGCATCCTCTTCAGCGCCCCCAGGCTCTCTTCGAGCGGCGTGCGAGGGTCGATCCGGTGGAACTGGTAGAGGTCGATATGGCCGAGCTTCAGGCGGCGCAGGCTCATTTCCACGCATTGGATGAGGTAGCCGGCGCGGCCGACGGACTCGGTTTTGGCCGGCCCCTGGCGCGTGATGCCGCCCTTGGTCGCGATGACCAGCGCGGGAGGATAGGGGTGGAGCGCCTCGGCGATCAGGCGCTCGGCAATCTCCGGCCCGTAGGCGTCGGCGGTGTCGATGAGAGTAACTCCCAACTCAACGGCACGTCGGAGAACGCGGCGAGCCTCGGCGGCGTCGGACGGCTCTCCCCATGCGCCGTTGCCAACCAGGCGCATGGTTCCGTAACCGAGGCGATAGACGGGCAAGGTGCCGCCGATGAGGAAGGCGCCGCCGGCGGCAGCGGGCGGGGTCGGGGAACTCATGATGAATTGGATTCTACGTCATCGCAATCTGGTGCGGGTATTGCGCGTTGCACCGTCTCTTAGCCGTTGGAACCCGGCGTGTGCCAGCCACGTATGTAGAATCCAGAGCAAGGAGTACGACGATGAGCAGCCAGCCCTATCCCAACGCGCAAGCGATCTTTTACCAGCAATATGAGACGGTTCGCCGCGATGAGGTAGTTGGCATTCTGCTGGCGCTCTTCCTGGGCGGCTTCGGCATTCACCACTTTTATCTGCGGCGGACTGGCCTTGGGATCCTCTACCTTTGCTTCAGTTGGACGCCGATCCCGTGGATTCTGGGCTTCATCGAGTGTTTCTTCATGCCCGGCCGGGTGCGGGAGTTCAACGCCATCCAGGCCGCGGCGATCGCGGGAATGCTAGGGATTCCAGCGCCGGGCTGGGGTCAGCCGATTAATGTCACAGTGAATGTGCCCCCGGCGGCGCAACCCGGCACTCTGACAGCCTGCGGCCGCTGCGGCCAGACCAACCCTCAGGCCGCGCGCTTCTGTGCCGGCTGCGGGGCGGCGCTGCAATAACACGTCAGCGCCGCGGAGCTACATATTTGCCCGGCCGGCGCGCATCGACTCATTGAACTGCGGCTTGGTGAAGTTCAGCGCGGCCTCGAGCTTTGCTTCATACTCCAGCTTGCGGGCCATCAGCTTTAACGTAGCGGCGGCAAACTCGCCATCGAGCACGAGCAGCCCCTCGCCGGCCTTGCTGCCAGCCATGCGCAGCAGATCGGCCTCGGTCGTGTTGAGATACTGTGCGTCGCGCGGGTCGGCAACCCAGACTGGTTTTCCCTCGCCCAGCACGCCGCTCAACCAGTAGATCTTGCGCAGCAGGTACTCAAGGCGCTCCTCGTCGTTGGTCTCGGTGAAAAGGAACTTCTTTTGCCAGCGGCTATAGTAGCGCGTGGTCACGGGCACCGGCTGCCGATTGCCGGATTTCAAGAACTCAAGCTGGCCGAGATCCACGACCTTGCGGACGGCGTTGTAAACAAAGGTCTCCGCAAAAGGCTGCTCCATTGCCGGCACGATCTCCGCAAAGGTCAGCGTCACCGATGCGGCGACCTTGGCGTGCAGGTTATGCTCCCCGCCGTCGGCCAGGTGCAGTTCGCCGTGAACGATGTAGGTATCCGCGCCGGAGGTCGAGCGGTGAAAGGGCCATTGAAACTGACCGAAGGCCACCGGCAGCCCGCCCAAGGTCACGTAACACTCAGGCCTTGGATTGGCCAGCCGCTTGGCCTCGGCGGCCAGATGAGCCGTCATCGTGGGCAGCAACTCCGGCTTGTCGAAGTCGAAGCCCTCACTCAGTTCGAGCTTGAGTGTTCGCCCAGCCGCCTCCGCACCAGTCAGGCCCAATTCAAAGACGGCTGTTGGGCGGCCCTTCGAGTCCGCCCCTTGTGTGGAGGAGACGAGAACCAGGCCGGCCTGAGCGGCGGCCGCTTCAAGAGAAGTGACGAGTGAAGATTTCAGAGCTTCAGTCATAAGCGGGGAATCCTATGTCGGAGATCGATGCTTCTTTATTCTAGTGCACTCCCAGCGCCACACCGGCCGGTGTCCAATTCTGCCCGGTTCACAGTTGCTCATGAAGGCTCCGCGTGAGATTGCTTAATCCCGCTCGAGATACCAGGGAATATTGACGACCACAATCCGCCGGTTGCCGCGGAGCAGCAGGATCACCTTCAGCATATCCGCGCGCCGGTTATGAAGCAGATTCTCCCACCAATGGTGAACCACCAGTTCCGGCACAAGTACACAGATCTTCTGGATGCTGGATTCCTGTTCGATCTTCAAAATGTAATCGACGATCGGAACCAGCACATAGCGAAAGGGCGATCGCAGAATCTCGAGCTTCGGGACGCACTTGCCGGCCTCACGCAACGGGGCTGCCACGTCTTTTTCCCATTCCTCGCAGATCCGGTCCGGTTTCTCGGCGATCTGCACGTGCACGCAGCGAATATCGCAGGACATGCCCAAAGCAAAAGATAGGGCCTTCTCCGTGATCCTGTTCCATCCATCGACAGGCACCACCACGATCGGCTCGCTGATCTGGGCCGGAACGATGGGCCGGTCGCAGGCTGTTTCCCGGTCCACGCCAATATAGTGACGCTTGACGGCGCGCATCATCAAAATCATCACCGCAACCAGCAGCGCGGTGATCCAGGCGCCATCGGCAAACTTGGCCACCAGCACCACCACGGTAGTGATGCCCGTGGCCAGTGCGCCCAGCCCGTTGACCAGCATGTGCAGCTGGGCCTTTCCTTGCCGTCTCCAGTGCATTACCATGCCGGCCTGCGAGAGCGTGAAGGCCATGAAAGCGCCGATGGCGAAGAGAGGAATCAGGCGGTCGGTCACGCCGCCAAAGACAATCAGCAGCAATGCCGTCAGAGCCACCAGAACATAAATGCCCCATGAGTAAAGCAGCCGGCGTCCGCGCAACAGAAAGACATGCGGCATGTAGTCGTCGAGGGCGATGGCGCGGGTCAATCGCGGAAAGTCGGCAAAGGCGGTGTTGGCAGACAGGGCCAGCACCAGCAGCACCGAGCCGATGGTGACGTAATAAAAAGCCCCGTGGCCCATCACCGCGCGCGTCAGCATCGAGAGCACGCTCTCGTAACCGGGACCGTTGGGATTTGTCGCGGCAATTCCGTAGCTGCGGCACAGAAATGCTATTCCGCCGAGCAGCACGGCCAGAAGGACGATGATGATCGTCAGCGTAATCTTGGCGTTCTTTCGCGTGTCGTCGCGAAAGGCCATCACGCCATTACTGACCGCCTCCACGCCGGTCATGGCCGTGCATCCGGACGAAAAGACCTTCAGCAGCAGCCACAGGCTCACATAGGCGGTAGCCGCCGGCAGGGGAGGCATCGTTGTCACGGGGTGCGGATGACCTCCGCTCCGAATCACTTGCCAAATACCCGCTCCGATCACGATCAGCAGGGTACCGGTAAACAAATAGGTCGGAATCATGAAGACCACGCCGGTGTCGTGGACGCCGCGCATGTTGACCAAGGTGAGAATCGCCAGCACCGCCAGGCAGAGTTGCAGAGTATAAGGTTGCAATCCTGGCGCGGCAGAGATCAGCGCGCCCACGCCAGCTGAGATACCCACCGCTGCGGTGAGGGTGTAATCGATCATGAGCGCTGCGGCAGCCAGCAGGCCTGCGCCCTCGCCCAGATTCTGGCTGGCGACGGTATACGAGCCGCCGCCGCGCGGATAGGCATCGATCGTCTGCCGGTAACTGAAGTAGACGATTGCCAGCAGAGCCACGATGGCCGCGATCACCGGCACAATATAGTGCACGCCCATCAGGCCCAGCGGAATCAGCAGCGTGAGTGCGGCCTCAGGACCGTATGCGGCAGAGCTGAGAGCATCCAGGCCGAAGACCGGAATGCCCGCCAAGGGTCCAATGTGCTCGGCGCGCTCTTCGCTGGTGGCCAGCGGACGCCCAAAGAGCAGATTCAATACGCGTACAGACAAAGCCATGCAGTGTTGTCCGGGAACTGGGGAATTGGGAGGCGCGTGCCGCCGAGAGAATTCTCTCATATCGACGAGCAGGCACCGGCGCAAAAGGGCGCCGCGGCACGTCAGATCGGCTCTAGGCCCCGCAAACTACTTCAGATTCTCGTTGAGCAGCTTGGCAAGCCGCGCTCCTGCAAGTGCGATGCGGCTCTTCGCGTCGCTCATCGCTGCGTTGTAATAGGCCGAGGTGATGAGATACGCGGTGCCTGCGGCCGGCTTCGGACTATTGCCGATCGGCGGCGCATACGCGTCTGTCTTCGCCAGCGCCAGCGACTCTGCGGCCCAGTCCAAGGGGTCGGTGTCGGCTACACTGCTGAGCGGAACTTGCGAAAGGCCACTTGCGAAGGTCGCTGCTTGAGGCAGAGCAGGGGCTGGTTCTCCTTCGCCCGGCAGATCGTCCCAAAAGGCATGCAATTCGCTCGGCGCGCTCTTGGAGAGAGTGCCCTCAAATTCCTTCTTCATTGCTGTCGGGAGCTTGATCGGGACATCGTTGCCACCCGCGTCGCTGGCGCCGGCAAAGTACCGGGTCGATCCGTGAAGAGGCTGATGAATGTCGCCGACGAGATGCTCGATCCAGACAAGATCGTAGGATTTCAGCAGGTCACCCTCATCGGAGGCAATGAACTGGCGCAGCGCGACGATCTGCGTGGCTGCATTGGGGACGGGAGTCGGCGGTACCGTCGAATTGTCTGAGGCGAAACCCGCGTCGACGAAGTGCCAGTAACCGTGGCTCTTCGTGTCGGTGAAGCCACTGTTGACGTCGGTGGTCATACCCTTGGGCGCCGTGTCGGAGTCGATAAGCCACTGATGCTTGATCGAGTCTGCCCACGTTGCCGCGCGCATGAAGAGGTAAAGATTCTGGTCGTCCTGCGAGAGGCCGGCCGGAAGCTCCGAGATCCACTCGGCGTAGCCCGGAATCGACTTTGTGTTGTCGGCGTTGTGCAGCGTCGGTACCAGTTTTATCAGTTCGATCGCTCGTGCACGCGCCGCCGGCGTCATCTGCTGCCAGGCGACATAGGCTACGGCTTCATGGCCCGAGTTGCCCCAGGCCAGCATCTGCGCCGGCGCGGCGAGAAGAGTTGAAAGGGAAATCGCGACAAGGGCCCAGCGGATTTGCGTGCGCATAATGAGGTCTCCTTTGGGAAGGGCGCCCCGACCTGCCCGGCTCGTGGAAATCATACTAACGCACTGATTCTGCGGGAGACTTCAATCGCTGATGATTTTTTAGGGTTCAGACGCTGAACCCGGCCCACACCCACATTCTTGTGTGCTCCTTCACGCAAACCTCAGTTCATCGAGTGGTCGCACACTGCCTCTGCTGTCCAAAGATCTCCAATTTCATATTTGCCCTAACTTTGTCCAGGTATTTGGATTCAGCCTCCAGATTTTCATATTATGTTCAACATTGCTCACGGCTTGCGACGGACATAGTGGTTTTATTTTCAATAATTTAGATGTAGCTGACCCCTTTTATGAGAATGGCAAGCAAACTGCATTAAGACGCTGACAAGTCGGTGTCGGGCTCTCTTGGGATCGAATTCCCCATTATCCAAATATCGATAAGTGTTTCCAAGCGACTCGCCCAGACGCAGTTAGCGAACTCAAACGGTCGTTATCGGAGCTGTCCTAGCCCACCAGATCTGGAGGAGATCATGCGATTTGTACGTTTTCAAGCAACAGCATTCACTCTTGGGGTCATCCTCACTCTCTTGTTCACGACCTCGCTCACGCAACAAGTGGGGTACGCGCAGGCAACTACGGCCGCCGGCGCAATCCAAGGCACGATCACCGACCCATCGAGCGCAGTTGTGCCGGGCGCCAGAGTGACGATTACCGAGCCATCGACCGGATTTCAGAAGGTTCTGAAGACATCCAGCGCTGGCTTTTATTCGTCAGGAGCGCTCATTCCGGGCAAATACACGGTTCGTGTCGATGCTACCGGATTTTCTTCTTCCACCCTCGAACTGGTGGTTCAAGTTGGCCAGACGGCGAACGGAGACACCAAGCTTGGCTTGCAGGGCACGACAACAGACGTGAAGGTTGAATCTGAAACGGTACAGGTGGACACCTCCAGCTCGGCTGTCGAAGGAGTCTTGGACCGCCAGCAAATTGAAGCACTTCCGCTGAATGGCAGAAACTTCCTGGATATGGCTCAACTCCAACCGGGCGTGCAGATCCAGGATGGAACCAGCTTTGACCCCACCAAGAACGGGTTCTCGAGCATTTCGTTCGGAGGGCGTTTCGGACGCACCGCGCGCATCACTTTGGACGGAGTCGATATCTCCGATGAAAACGTCGGAACCACGACCCAGAACATCTCGGAGGATGCGATTCAGGAGTTTCAGATTGCGGAGTCGAGCCTGGATATCTCCACATCGCTTACTTCATCGGGCTCGGTGAATATCGTTACTCGCCCCGGATCGAACCAGTTTCACGGGGACAGCTTCTACAACTTCCGCGACAAGCGTTCTGGCAACGCAGAGCCGGTCGGCTATACGCCGATTCCCGGAGTCGACGCGAATTATTTGCAGCGCAACAACATGGGCGGCGCGGCAGGTGGCCCGATCCGTCGTGACAAGGTCTTCATCTTCGGGCAATATGAGTATTTCCGCCAAAATGTATTTAATCCGGTCATCTTCGGTGGCCCCCTGGCGAGCGAGAACGGTGGATATCCCGCTAAATTCCACGAAACCCTGAGCGAGGGCCGTGTGGATTGGAACGGACCGCATGGGATTCGCGCCTTTGTTGGCATGGCCTACAACAACAACAGCGACGTGGCCGCGTTTGGCGGATCGAATTATTCGCCTTTTCTGAACCGCGACAATACCCCTGGGTACCGCGGCGGTCTCGATCTCGCCAACGGCAGTTTTACGCATAGCTTCCATGCCGGCTACTTTAAGTTCGTCAACCACATCGCGGACGCCACCACAGGACTTCCCGCCTCTGAAAATCCGGCCCCTGGTGTCAATCTGGTAATCAACCCTTACGGGTTCTCATCGGGCGCGAATGACCTGGCTCCGCAGGCAACCGTGCAAAGTAACAAGCAGTTCAAGTATGACGGGAGTTGGGTCAAGGGCTCACACACCTTGCGTTTTGGCTCAGGCATCAATCACATGCTCGGCGGAGGTTTCGCCAGCTTCTTCGGCTTGGCCCCGCAAATTTACATCAGTGTTAGCTCATGCGCGATTTTGCAAGCTGCAGAGGCGGGACCCTTCGCTGCTATCGGTCCTACGTCGGTCCAAACAAGTTCGGACGGCTGCGGAGGGACCTACGGTGCTGCCACCAATCCTCTCAACTATCCTACTGGCGCGGGCGCAACCAACTCGGTAACTTACGGCAACGGCGAAGGCTTCTTCACCGAGATTCCACAGTTCGGCTTCCCTGGCGGCGGCCAGGGCGATTGGCGGTTCACTTTATATGGAAGCGACACTTGGAAGTTGAGCACACATCTGACGGTCAATTATGGACTGCGCTATGTGCGGGACACGGGGCGAGATGATGCAGATATGCCTGAGATACCTGTCTTGGATCAAGTTCAGCCGGGGTTGGGAGACAGAACCAGCCAGCCGAACCTGAACTTTGGCCCGCAGGCCGGCTTCGCCTACGACCTGAAGGGAAATGGCAAGACTGTGATACGGGGCGGTGCAGGTGTTTATTACGAGAATAATGTCTGGAACAATGTTCTCTTTGACCGTCCGCCAAAGCTTCAAAAGGGGCTGTTCTTTGGAACCGAGCCATTTTGCCCAGGCGGGGCCAGTTTCTGCGGTCAGCCAGTGGGCAACGTCTATCAGCAAGTAGCTGCCGGCCAGAAGGCGTATCAAACTGCAACGGCGGCTGCCGGACCCCAGGCGAACGGCTCGTATGTCGGGAGTCTGCTTGCGGTGCCCTCAGGCTTTGGACTGGAACTGTTCTCCCCAAATTACAAGTCGCCCAGTTCTTATCAGATGAATCTCGGCATCCAGCGCGAGCTACGCCCCGGCATTGTCTTGACCACCGACTACGTGCGCAGCGTCGGTATTCACTCCATCGTTGGAATTGACGTCAACCACGTAGGAGATGCGCAGTATCTGAATGTGGCAAACGCCCAGGCCGCGATTGCCGCGACCCTCGGCAAATGCAGCACCGAATCTGTCACCGTCGGCACGGTCGACCAGGCAATCGCTGCGTGCCCAGGACTGCATCCTCCAGTCGCGGCCACCTCTACCAGTCCGGCCGTGCCGGCCGGTCCTGCCACGATCGCCGACTTCGCCTCGAATGGCCTGGATTCAGAGAACGTGGTTGGTGGCGGCTTACCTGGCGCCGGCGGCGCGTTTGCCGGGAAGAACCCCACCTGGGGTCAGGTCTCGGTTCTCCAACCGTCGGGTCGTTCAGTCTACAACGCGCTCGACATCTCAGTTGCGGGCCAGATTCGTCACCTGTCAAGAGGAGTTGACGACGTCAATCTGCAAACCGCCTACACCTATTCGCATTATGACTCCACCGGCACGACAACCCAGGGAGATGCGGACTTCGGTGGGAATGCCTTCGACAATAACAACCCTACAAAATACTTTGGTCCCACTTCGCTGGATCGGCACCACCAGTTTTCCATCGGACTGACGACGAAGACCTTTGGCGGGGTTGAATTCAACACAATCGCACACCTCTACTCATCGCTGCCGGCCAGTCTTTATTTGCCGGTTGTGGGCTCCGCCGATATCTTTACCGACGATGTGAACGGTAGCGGCGCGCAAGGAGATTTTCCTGGTGGTGTCGGCTATGTAATGCCTGGCACCAACATCGGCGCATTCGGCCGCAAATACAACGGTGCCAGCATCAACAGGCTCATCAGCCAATACAACTCCACTTATGCGGGCAAACTCAGTCCGGCGGGCCAGGCTCTCGTGAATTCAAACATTGGGATTAGCTCGGCCCAGATGACCGAGTTGGGAGGCGTCTTGGAATCGGTTACGCCGGCGCCCAGCAATCAGGTAAGCAACGACATCCTGCGGACGTGGGATGTGACCCTGGGGCGCACGATTCACGTGAGGGGGGAGCGATTCAGTGCGCGGCCTACCTTCTCATTTTTCAACATCCTCAACGCTTCGAACTACAACAACCGCACTGGAAACAATGGGGCTAATTTGATCAGCGGCGAGTTGAACGGGTCGCAGGGCAGTCCGAACGGTACGGCTGGACACGCTCAGGAACAGAATTTCCGTGTAAGCGCCGGTTCCGGCGTCTATGCTGAAGGCTCGCCTCGCCAGATAGAGTATGGCCTGAAGCTCACTTTCTAGACTCAACCCGCAATCAGCACAAAAGGCGCCCCTCGGGGCGCCTTTTGTTTGTGTATCTGCCCAGCATAAGCGCGCTCTTACGGGTGAAAGCCCCGTCGTTAACTGGTCACAGTGAGCGAAGTGGGGCGCAATTCAATGAGAGGGAACGGGTCGCGGCGCAAGCGGTGGCCAACACCTGCCTCTGGTGGCGCAAAAGCTGAAGGATAGTCAACACTGCGCTGAATATGTAATGGGCCAATCAACTCGGAATCCGTCGTCCGTGGTGACCTCAACTTTATGAACCGCCCGGTGCGGACTCGCACGCCGGGTGGTGGGCAGGGGAGCGGCCCGACCAGGATCGCCCCCTATGACGATCAGCAGTGAGCGCCCTCAGAATGGATTCAGCTTGGCGAGCCCCTTCTTCTTTTTCTTCTTGCTGGAGGATTCGTCGTTCAAGTCCGCCTTATGTTTCTTGGCATCGTCAGGATTGACGGCCGTTGTGGGATTCGAGCCGGGCTTAACGTCGTTGACCTGTTCGGGAGCCTCGGCCGGCTTTTCAGCAGCCGGGACGCTGGTGTCTGCCGGACCTACAGCTTTGACGACAGCATTGGGGTCGGCCGCCGGCGCGTTCACAATCTGAACGCCTACGCCTGTGTTGCCGCCCTCCGGCTTTTCAAGCTGCAAAGGAGCCTGGGAGGGCTGATCGCTGCGAGGAGGCTCGTTGGGGCCTGTGGGCGCGACCGCTCCGATGGGCAAAGGAGCAGGCCTGCCCTCATTGATGGCGGCGTTGACCAATGCTGCATTCTGCTTGGTAACGTCGGGCGCGAGAGTGCGCTTGGGATCGTCCAAGCTCGGCTCGCCCACATGGACGGCCTCGACCACTGACGGTCCGTGTTTGATGATGTCGAATGTCTTGTCGGTAAATCGTATGGGCCGGCGGCTATCGTTTTCCGCGGCGTTCTCGGCCACAGCTTCCTGGGTAGGCTCGGGAACGGGGCGATTCATGGCGACCAGGCGGTCGCGGGCGTCTTCGACATGCGGCGCCGTGGGATAGCGGGTAATCACCTTGGCGTAGGCTTCGGCGGCCCGGTCCTGATAGGCGGCGCGGAGTCGCTCCTTGATCGCAGCAGGAATATTAGGTTGGTTCTGAATGTATCGGGCTTGGCCTGCAAAGGCATCTCCGATGCCCAGCAATGCCTGGTCGCTCTTGGAGTAGAGCGGATAGGTATCGACGACGGTCTGAAGGCGCGCAACGGAAGCAACGTAGTTTTCCCGGCTTCCGTAGTAAAGGCCGATCTCGGTCTCGCGCTCGGCCAGAACCTCTTGCACGTCGCGCAGCTTCTGCTTGGCTTTGGGTATCAATGTCGAGTCGGGGAACATGTTGATCATGGTCCGGTACTCCCGCTCGGCGTTCTGGGCATTGGTATAGTCGCGGTCCGGCTTCTCCATCTGCTGGTAATAGATGTCGCCGACCTTCATCTGCGCCTCGGCGGCCTCCGGGGCATTGGGGAAGAAGGTAATGAAGTCCTTGTACTCGGACTCGGCCTGCGTTAGAGCCGCGGTGCCGCCTTCCTTGAACCAACTATCGCCCACGGCCAGCTTGGCGCGCATCCGGTACTCAGAGTCGGGATAGGTATTCAGCATGGTCTGCAGATCGAGCCGGCTAACGTCGAAGTGGCCCCTTTTCATGGCAACCATCGCCTTGTCGTAAAGCTCCTTGTCGGGCTGCTTGGAGTTCACTCCGGCCAGCGGGTTGACGCTCAGGTCCTCGTTCTTCTTCTTTTTGGGTTTCTTTTCCCTTGCCTCGGCCAGGACTCCGCCCAGCATCAAGACCGTCAGAGCTATTACGGCAATCTTCAACGTCAACCGGTTCATAATGCCTCATTGCGGCTGCGGGCCGTCGACAGGCCGTAAGCCTTTTCCCTATTGCTTTCGAATCTCATTTGCTCTAATTAACTACTGGCCGACAGCTTCCCGTGCTGCCGTAAGCAGTGCGCGCGCATCCTGCTCGGGGTGCCCCGCACCGAAGACTGCATTGCCGGCCACCAGCAGTTCCGCTCCAGCTTGGACGATTCGGGCCACCGTGTCGTGAGCCACTCCGCCGTCCACTTCGATTCTAAATGCCAGCCCCAGTTCCTGGCGCAACGCGGCCAGCCGCCGGATCTTGTCCAGCGAAAACTCAATGAATCGCTGCCCGCCGAAGCCCGGATTCACGCTCATCACCAGCACATGGTGGACCATGGGCAGAATCTCTTTGAGCAATTCCACGCGGGTGGCCGGGTTGACGACTACCGCCGGCTTCATCCCATGCTGGGCAATCAACTCAAGCGAGCGATGCAGGTGCGTGCAGGCTTCGTAGTGGACACTCACCCAATTCGCCCCTGCCTCGGCAAAGGCAGGGATAAACTCATCCGGATTCTCGATCATCAGGTGGCAGTCGAGCGGCAAAGTGGTGAACTTTCGCAGCCATTTCACCACCGGCGGTCCAATCGTTATGTTGGGAACGAAATGGCCGTCCATCACATCCACATGGATCGCAGTGCCGCCGCCCCGCTCGGCTGCGGCAACCTGGTCGGCCAGGTGGGCAAAATCCGCCGAAAGAATCGAAGGCAGCAGTTCTACCATGGGGTCTTCGGGATGCATCTCCTTGCAGGCTCAGTGTATCAGCGCGGAGCCATGCCAGTCCGACCTGCGATGCAGGTCGCAGCCGTCCGTCGTCTTCGCCAACCCACGAAGAATGAGACTGTGCCCCATCCATCGGACGTATTTGCTTTTGTCCGATGGGTGGGATCACAAGATCACCCTTTGTTTTGTTGAACCTGCATTTTTGTTTCTTATCGGTGACGGTGAATTAACTCAGCAGATTCGCGGCAACTGCTCTCCGATCTGTGTCGGGATGACGCGATTGGCGCCCATCGCGGTGCGCGCCACCAACATTCGAGGATGTTCGGAGGTCACCCGGCCAATGCGCGCGGCGTCTCTGCCCAGCAGATGAGCGCGCAGGACTGCAAGAACCTTGTCGGCAGCCTCAGGCGCAACAAAGAAAACCGCCTTGCCCTCGTTGGCTACATAGACTGGGTCCAGGCCCAGCAATTCGCAGGCCGACTGCACCTCGGGCCGCACCGGCAGGCTGGGCTCGTCAATCTCGATGCCCACTCCGGAAGCTTGGGCGATCTCGTTGAGCGTGGAAGCCAGGCCGCCGCGCGTAGGGTCGCGCATCGTGTGAACCCCTGCTCCCGCCACAGCCAAAACCTCCGCAATCAGCCCATTCAGCGCTGCGCAATCGGAGCGAATCTGGCTCTCGAATTCCAGACCTTCGCGCACGCTCATAATCGCCATCCCGTGGTCGCCGATGGTGCCCGAGACGAGAATCGCATCGCCCGGCTTCGCTCGTTGCGGGCCGACCTGAATCCCTTGTCGCAGCAGGCCCACGCCCGCCGTATTGATATAGCAGCCGTCGCCGTGTCCGCGTTCAACGACTTTAGTGTCGCCGGTAACGATCTTCACTCCGGCGATGGCAGCAGACTTTGCCATGGCCTCGACAATCGCCGCCAACTGGCTCAGCGGAAATCCTTCTTCCAGGATGAAGCTCGCGCTCAGAAACTTGGGCTCCGCTCCGGAGACGGCCAGGTCATTCACCGTTCCATTCACCGCAAGCTCGCCGATCGAACCTCCGGGAAAGAAGAGCGGCTGCACGACAAAGGAATCGGTGCTCATGGCCAGCTTGGCCGGATTTGTTCCGAGGCCCAGATCAAAGACCGCCGCGTCGCCCAAATTCTCCAGCTCCGGATTGCGGAAGGCAGGCAGAAACAAATATTCCACCAGCTCGTTGCCCAGCTTGCCGCCGCCACCATGGCCCATCACGATCACTGGGTAGTCGGCCAGCGGCAGCGGACAGGACCAACCTGAAAAATCCGGAGCTGCGGTCTTTCCGTTCTCAGACATTCGCAACCCTCGTCATCCCCGCACCGGCCCCAGCCAGCTCCTCCGCCGACAGGAACCGTCCGTAGTTATAGTAGGCCGCGCAGGCGCCTTCGCTCGAAACCATCGTCGCTCCCAGCGGATGCCGTGGCGTGCACTCCTTGCCAAAGGCCGCGCACTCGGCTGGCTTGATCGCCCCGCGGAGCACGTCCCCGGAACGGCAGAGCGGCGACTCCTGCGTGTGAATGCCGGTGATGTGGAAGCGCTCCTCGGCGTCGAAGGCGCGATAGGCCTCGCTCAGCCGCCAGCCGCTTTTTGGAATCACGCCAATCCCCCGCCAGGCCCGGTCCGTCACCTCGAAGACCTCGGCCAGCAGTTTCTGCGCTGGCTGGTTTCCCTCGAATTTGACGATCCGCTCGTAGGCATTCTCCACCTCGCACCGCCCGGCCTCCAGTTGAATCACCGCCCGGCGAATCCCATCCAGCAGATCGAGCGGCTCAAACCCCGTGACCACCAACGGGACCTTATACTTCGCGGCTAACGGCGGATACTCCCAGTAGCCCATCACGCTGCAAACATGCCCCGCCAGCAAAAACGCCTGAACCCGATTTCCCGGCGACTCAAGAATCGCCGAGATCGCCGGCGGCACCAAAACATGGGACACCAGTAGTGAAAAGTTCCCGAGCCCGCGCCGCTTGGCCACATGAACGCTCATGGCATTAGCCGGAGCCGTAGTCTCGAAGCCAACACCGAAAAACACCACCTGCTTATCAGGATTCTTGACCGCCAGATCGACCGCATCCAGCGGTGAATAGACGACCCGCACATCCCCGCCCGCTCCCTTGACCTGGAAAAGATCGCACTCGGTACCCGGCACGCGCAGCATGTCACCGAAGGAGCAGAAGATCACCCCCGGCTGCGCCGCAATGGCCAGCGCCTTGTCGATCAGTTCGAGCGGCGTCACGCAGACCGGGCAGCCCGGACCATGGATCATCTCGATCCCGGCCGGCAGCATCTGGTCGATTCCGTTCTTGATGATCGAGTGCGTCTGCCCGCCGCAGACCTCCATAATCTTCCACGGCCGCGTGGTGACGGCAGCGATCTCCCGTGCCATCCGCTGCGCGATCTCGCCATTCCGAAACTCGGTCAAGTACTTCATCCGTCAGAGCAACTCCCGGTGATGCTTCAAACTCAATATCCAAAATGAACTGTCATCCTGAGCGGAGCGAAGCGTAGTCGAAGGACCTGCTTTTCCGTCGCTCTCTCGAACACAACAGCTCCGTGCCCCATCCATTCGCCTTCCTTCTGGCGAATGGGTGGGAAACCACGAACCTCAATCCGCTGCCTTGTGAACTTCGACCGAGCATGAGCCGTCTGGGCAGGAAGACTGGGGCGCAGCAGCCGCCCGCGCAAAGGCCTCTTCCTCGCCCTCCAGCTCGGCGTCCAGCACACCCATGGCTCTGAAGTCCTCGAGCGTCTGCAGGGCCGTCTCCTCGTCGATCTTAGAAAGCGCAAACCCAACGTGGACAATGGTATAGTCGCCAACCTCGACCTCCGGCACATAGTCAAGGCAGACCCGCTTGACCACCCCGCCAAAGTTCACCCGCCCAATGCGGAGATCCCCCTCGGTGGTAATCTCCTCGACCTTCCCCGGAATCGCAAGACACATGGTTTTACGTTATACCGTCCCCGGGCAGGTGTATAGAGTGATTTGGATCACCGGAAACCGGGCGCAATCCGTCGTGCTTAGTAGCCAGCCTCGTGTCCGTGCCGGATCGCCAAAATTACGACTTCCTTGCTGTCGTAGCGAAAGAGGGCAACATAAGCCCCACTGCCGAACTCGATCACCCATTCGCGAAACTCGGCCGACATCTCCTCGACCGGACGTCCCATCTCAGGAAACCTGCCGAGCAACTTGACGCCCTGCCGGATCGCCCGAACTGCGCGCTTGGCTGCGTCCTTGCTTTTTGGCTCGAGAAAATCATGGAGTCTGGTCACGTCACGCAAGCTCCGCGGCGTCCATTTCAGAGATGGCATTCAGGGGCCTCGGCGTGCTCACCCGCTTCGAGCTTGGCCAGCCAAGCGTCCGCTTCTTCGGCGGTCACATGCAACCCGGTTGCCTGATATTCGCTCCAGGCCGCCTGTGCGTCCTGCCGGAGCTTTTCGTGCATCTCTTCACGTCCGACATATTGCTCGACGGCCTCGCGCACGATCCAATGCGCTGACCGGCGGCGGGCTGATGCGAGCCGTTGAACACGTTCTTTGAGTTCAGAGCCGAGCTTTACGCTGGTCGTGGCAGTAGTCGGCATAGAGGCACTCCAAGGTGTTACCTAGAGATACTTTATCACACTTGAACTCGCCCGACCCGCTCCTCCGCCAGATACCCCAGCCACTCCTCCATCCCCGCGCCGGTCTTGGCTGAGGTCTCGAAGATTCGTATCCCTGGCCGTATCTCGTTGATATTCTTGAGCGCTGTCTCGCGGTCAAAGCCGCAGGGCTCGGCGATGTCGATCTTGGTGATCACCGCCGCATCGGCCGAGTTGAAGAGCGTCGGATACTTCAGCGGCTTGTCCTCGCCCTCCGTCACGCTCAGCAGGGCCACGCGAATCTTCTCGCCCAAGTCGTAGCTTGAAGGGCAAACCAGGTTGCCGACATTCTCGATAAAGAGATAGTCCAGCTCCCCCAGCACAACTCCCTCCCAGCCGTCGATGTGCTTGCCAATCATCTCCGCGTCAAGGTGGCAGATTCCGTGGGTATTGATCTGCCGCACCGGAGCACCGCTCGACGCCAGCCGCCGCGCATCGTTGTCGGTTTCGAGATCGCCGACCAGCGCCGCAACCCGCGCGCCGCGCGCCTTTAACTCACGCAGAGTCCGCTGCAAAAATTCCGTTTTGCCCGTGCCGGGGCTTGAAACCAGATTGAGCACCAGCACGCCGGCCGCCGCGTAGCTTGCCCGCAACCCGGCCGCCAGCTCGTCATTTTTCTTGAGAATCCCCCGCCGCAGCTCGACGATTCTGGTGGTCATTGCTTCACCTCAGCTTCGTTCATCTCGTCAATCTCAAACGATTCGATCTCCAGCTCGCGCCCTTGCCGCATCTCGCTGCACGGCTCGCCGCAGCGCGGGCAGCGAAAGCTCTGCACGCCGTCAAGCTCAACGTCGTCGCGGCACGTCTCGCAGTGCATCACCACCGGCAGCACATTGACAACCAGCCGCGAACCCTCAAGCGGCGTCCCTTCGCTGGCGATTCCGTAGCAGAACTCCAGCGATTCGGTCACCACCGAAGCCAGCGCCCCAACGCGCAGCCGCACCTCAAGCACCCGCGCACCCCTGGACGAGCCAGGTAAAGCAGCCAGTGCCTCGGTCACCGACTCAACAACGCTCGAAACGATGGAAAGCTCATGCATAAAATATGGATTCTACGCTTATGCCATCTCCTTCCGCCCGTTTGCAGCGGTATGTAAGATGAAATCACAAGGAAATTTGATGCCCAATCCCGCCGCCCAAGAAGCTCTCACCGCCTCGACCCAGCCCGCCTCCCGTCTTGCCCTGAGCCACCTGGCCCCAACCGCCGTGCAGTCTGAGATTCGCGCCATGAGCGTCGAATGCGACCGCATCGGCGGCATCAACCTCGCCCAGGGAGTCTGCGACACCCCCGTTCCCGCACCGGTGCAGGAGGGCGCGATCAAGGCCATCCATGACGGCCACAACATCTACACCCGCCTCGACGGCATCGCCCGCCTGCGCAACGCCATCGCCGCGAAACAACTCCGCGACTACGGTCTCGACTACGACTCTGAGGGCGAGATCCTGGTCGCATCGGGCGCCACCGGCGGACTGCACGCCGCCGCCATGGCTCTGCTGAACCCCGGCGACGAGGTACTGCTCTTCGAGCCCTTCTACGGCTACCATGTCTCGACTCTGCAATCCTTGCGCGTAACGCCTGTCTTTGTCCCGCTGGCCGAGCCGGATTGGGCGCTCGATCTCGACGCCCTTCGCGCCGCCGTCACGCCGCGCACACGCGCGCTCATCCTGAACACGCCGGCCAACCCCAGCGGCAAGGTCTTCACCCGCGCCGAGCTCGATGCCCTCGCCAGCTTTGCCCAGGAACACGACCTCTTCGTCTTCACCGACGAGATCTACGAGTACTTCGTCTACGACGGCGCGCAGCACATCCCGATCGCGTCGTTACCGGGCATGAGAGAGCGGACGATCACCATCTCCGGCTTCTCCAAGACTTTCTCGGTCACCGGCTGGCGGCTTGGCTACGTTCTTGCCGACTCGCGCTGGATCGGCGCGATGGCCTACTTCCACGACCTCACCTACGTTTGCGCTCCATCGGCCTTCCAGCATGGCGCCGCCGTCGGACTCGAAGATCTTCCGCCCAGCTTTTACGCGCAGCTTGCCGCCGACTACCAATCCAAGCGCACCCGCATCCTTTCGGCGCTGAGCGATGCGGGCCTTGAACCCAGCGTCCCCGCCGGAGCCTACTACGTTCTGGCCGGTGCAAGCCATCTCTCCGGCAAAACCGCCGCCGAAAAGGCCCGCCACCTGCTCACCGCAACCGGAGTCGCCGCAGTCGCTGGCTCAGCCTTCTTCCGAGCCGGAGCCGAAGGGCGGGGCCACGGCGAAAACCTGTTGCGCTTCTGCTTTGCAAAGAAGGATCACGACCTCGACGACGCCTGCGCCCGGCTGCGAAAGCTGCGATAGCCGCCGCCTCACCAACTCCGTCCGATAGACTTGAAGGCAATGAGTACGATGCACAAAACGAGCATTGCTGCGCTGGCCCTAATCGCTGCCGGAATGCTCATAGAAGGTTGCGGAACGCCGGGCGCACCGCAGCCACCCTCGCTCAACCTGCCGGAGCCCGTCACAGATTTGTCCGCTGTCCGCGCAGGCAATCTGGTCTCGCTTACCTGGACTATGCCTAAGAGAAATACCGACAAGCTGCTGCTCAAAAACAACCTTGCACTGCCGGTGCAAATCTGCCGAAAAGAGGCTTCGAGCGCCTGCGATTCAGTCAGTGCCGATGCAGCCTTCGCTCCTGGCGCCGGCGGCGCATTCACCGACACGCTGCCTGCCGCGCTGGCTGCCGGTTCGCCGCGATTGCTCAGTTATTTTGTCGAACTCAGAAACCGTAATGGCCGCTCGGCCGGCCCGTCGAATGCAGCGCAAGTCCTCGCCGGCGAAGCCCCGGCGCCAGTAGCCGGCCTCTCGGCCGAGGTGCGAAAACAGGGCGTCGCTCTGCGCTGGATGGCTGTCAGTGCCGCCGCTCGAGAATCCGCCGCTATTCGCCTGCACCGGAAGCTGCTCACGCCGCCCGAATCCAAGCCGCATGAGGGTCTGCTTGCGCCGCAGCCCGAGCCGCTCGATCAGGATCTCCTGGTTGACCCCTGCTCGCCGGAAGGCGCAGCGGGTTTATGCCGCGCGCTCGACAAGAACATTCGCTTCGGCCAAACCTACGAATACCGCGCCCAGCGCGTCACCCGAGTCACCATGGACGGCAAGACGATTGAACTCGCCGGCGAGCTCTCTGCTCCGCTGCGCGTCCAGGCTCTGGATATATTTCCGCCCGAGGTGCCCACCGGCCTGGCTGCCGTGGCCACAGCCGGAGAAAACGGTGAGGCCCAGGCGATCGACCTGAGCTGGCAGCCAGTCACCGACGTCGATCTGGCCGGTTACGCAGTTTACCGCCGCGAAGCAGAAGCCGTCTGGCAGCGCATCTCGCCCGCCGGTTCACTCCTCCCCCCCTCCTTCCGTGACGCACAGGTCCAGCCGGGCCACACCTACCATTACGCCGTCAGTTCTATCGGTCAGAACGGACGCGAAAGCGCCCGCTCCGCCGCAACCGAAGAGACTGTGCCCAATCCCTGACGGTCTTAGCCGCCGATGGAGGATTCCCCGTGAGATACTGCCGATTCATCATCGAAAACCAAACCCACTACGGAGTTGTTGAAGATCGGGACGGGGAGCCGTGGATCGTAGACCTCGCCCGCGCTCCCGAAGAGGACCTCTTCTTCCGCCTGGAGCACGGACGGACCACATCGTGGAGTTTTGATTTTGAGCCCATGCCCCTCAGTGGCGCCCATCTTCTTCCGCCGGTCACGCCCTCAAAAATCGTCTGCGTCGGCAGAAACTATCGGGATCACGTCAAAGAACTGGGCCACGAGATGCCCGCCGAGCCGCTGCTCTTTTTGAAAGCCCCCTCGGCGCTGCTTCCTCCGGGCGGCATTGTCCTCATGCCGCAGGCCTCGGCGCGCGTCGATTTTGAAGGCGAGTTGGCGTTGGTCATCGGCAATCGCGTCCGTCATCTCGACGAGAAGGATTGGCGCTCAGCCATTCGCGGCTTCACTCTGGCCAACGACGTCACCGCCCGCGACCTGCAAGAGAAGGACGGACAATGGGCCCGCGCCAAGAGCTTCGACACCTTTTGCCCGGTCGGCCCATTTGTCAGCGACGAGCTGGAAGTTGAATCCGGCGTGACCATCGAGACCCGCGTCAATGGCGAGGTGCGCCAGCACGCCTCGACCCTCGACTTCATCTTTCCCATCCCCCGCCTGCTGGCCCACATCACCGCCGCAATGACTCTTGAGCCCGGCGACCTCGTCCTTACCGGAACCCCCTCCGGCGTAGGCCCTCTCAACCCCGGCGATCGAGTAGAGATCACCATCCCCGGCTTAGGCGTGTTGTCGAACGCCTTCCAGCCAGAAAAACGCTAACTCCAGCCCCCGCGCGAGGCGAGAACCCCTTCCGGCTACATCGGCGTTTGAACTAAGTCGCTGGCGCGACGGACGCTGCCGCGTGGGCTATCCC
>CAZGHZ010000069.1:0-27223 GCA_964525655.1 uncultured Occallatibacter sp. | reverse complement strand
GATCAGGTCGCGAATCTTGTCGGTGGGAATCATCACCGTCTCGATGCGCGGCGCATAGGCCGAGCGCTCGGTGCGCGGTCCGTCGAGCACGGCATCCATCTTGTCGAGCAGGAAGAGCCGTCCCCGCCGCGCCTGTTCCATCGCCTCTTGCAGGATCTGGTGGGTCAGGCCGCCGATCTTGATGTCCATCTGCAGCGCGGTGATGCCCTTGCGCGTGCCGGCCACCTTGAAGTCCATATCACCGTAGTGATCTTCGGCCCCTGCGATGTCGGTAAGAATGGCGTAATCGTCGCCCTCCTTCACCAGGCCCATCGCAACACCGGCCACAGCGCCCTTGAGAGCGATGCCCGAATCAAAGAGTGCCAGGCTCGAACCGCAAACCGTCGCCATCGACGAAGAACCGTTCGACTCCAAAATATCGGAGACAATCCGGATCGTGTATGGTGATTCCTCCGCGCTCGGTAACACCGCGGTGATCGCGCGTTCGGCCAATGCACCGTGGCCAACCTCGCGGCGCCCAGTGCCGCCCATGCGGCCCGTCTCGCCCACGCAGAAGGGCGGGAAGTTGTAGTGCAGCATGAAGGGCTTTTTCTTCTCGCCCTCATAGCTCTCCAGGCGCTGGCCTTCGTCGGCTGTGCCCAGTGTGGCAGTGACCAAAGCCTGCGTCTCGCCTCTCGTGAACAGAGCCGATCCGTGCGTGCGCGGCAGAACACTGGTTTCGATCGTGATCTGACGGATCTCGTCAAACGCGCGCCGGTCGGGCCGAACGCGATCCTTCGTGACTTGCTCGCGGAAGATCTCTTCGCGCAGCTTCTCGTAATAATGAGCCAGTTTCTTCTTGGCGTTTGGATCGTCGGCGGGAAGCGCAGCGGCCAACTCATCCTTGATCGCCTTGACCAAATCCTGACTCTCCAGCTTGGCATGCGTCTTGGTGTCGAGAGCATCCTTGAGGCGATCGCCGATCTTGGTCTTCAGTTCTGCAAAGTAAGCCTGATCAAACTCAGGCGCTGTGAAAGCCCGCTTGGGCTTGCCGGCCAGTGCGACCAGGTCATCGATGGCGGCACAGATCTTCTTCACTTCCGTATGGCCAAACTCGATGGCCGCCAGGATGACTTCTTCGGTCTCCTCCTTGGCCCCCGACTCGATCATCACGATGCCGTCCTTGTGGCCGACAACCATAATGTTCACCGTGGTCGCAGCACGCTCGGAGTACGTCGGATTGATGACAAACTCGCCTTCCACGCGTCCCACGCGCACCGCGCCAACCGTGGCGCTGAAGGGAATATCGGAGAGAGCCACGGCGCAGGCGGCGGCATTGATGCCCACCACGTCAGGATCATTTTCCTTGTCGGCGGAGAAGACCAGCGCGATCAGTTGCGTCTCATTCCTGAATCCATCGGGAAAGAGCGGACGCAAGGGCCTGTCGATCTGCCGGCAGGTCAGGATTTCCTTTTCGCTGGGCCGGCCCTCGCGCTTGATGAAGCCGCCGGGAATGCGGCCTCCGGCGTAGGTGTACTCGCGGTAGTCCACGGTAAGGGGGAAGAAATCGATGCCTTCCCTGGCTTCGGGAGAGGCTACGGCAGTGGCTAGAACGACGGTTTCGCCCGTGGTCACCAGTGCGGCGCCAGAGGCTTGCTTGGCCATGCGCCCGGTCTCAAAGACCAGCCGCTTGCCACCGGCAAGCTCGACGGCTACTTCATGCTTAGACATACTGTCCTCTTTTCATTGTTTTCGCTTGGGAAACTTGTAAATGGAAGGCTGCACAGAGGCTGGTAAAGGGCTGGAGCAATAAAGGCTGCGGAGAATTGCGATCCGGAGGGAGACGGGGGTTTCAACCCCCGTATAAGGCCGATCGAATCAACACGGGCTTTAGCCCCGGAGGAATAAGTCGAGGGATTTGCTCCCTGCGTTCCTCTTTTGTCGGCAACCCGCAACAACAGGGACGCGCAAAGCCGATAGCTCTGCATCGTCCCTGGCTGCGGGTCGTCTTCGCCAGGTACACCATGGCCCCAGGTCCTGGGTAGAACGGGGGCCGTGACCAATCTTCGGTCTGGGCGCTTCCGGGTCAATGTTGGCTTTCTGGCTACTTGCGGATACCGAGCTTGCCGATGACGTCGCGGTAGCGATCGGTATCGTGCGTCTTCAGGTAATCCAGAAGGCGGCGGCGCTTGCTGACCAGTTGCAAAAGACCGCGCCGGGAAGCGTGATCCTTCTTGTGCGTCTTGAAGTGCTCGGTCAGTTCGGCGATACGCGCACTCAGAATCGCGATCTGGACCTCCGGCGAGCCGGTGTCCGTATCGTGGGTGCGGAAGCTTTCAATCAGGGTTGTTTTCTTAGCGGTCGCCAGCACGGCGTGTGTTACTCCTCTTGTCTTCTCAGTCCACTCTTAAGTGTCTATTGTGAGATTACCATGAACGCGCCGGTCAGCGCCATGTTCCGGCCCAACAGAATAAGGCAATCGTATTGAAGACGCTGGGATGAGTCGGAGACGCCCCTCCCGGAGGGAGCGAAGGAGAATAGCCCAGGACAAGCGCAGCGCAGTCCTGGGTCAGCATCCCCATTTAAGCTCTCAGTCCCGTAGGGACGGTGCGAACTCTCTCCCATGACCACTCATTCCTAAACTGCTCCAGCTCGCATACCGCGAACCAAATCGGAAGAGCCGGTCTTGGCGGTCCATTGGAGTCTGTAACCAGCCCTATTCCCCGTGCGCAGGTAAACGGCGGAGCATGATCTCCCTAACCCGTTCCGGGGTAATTCCGTGGTAATACTCCTGCGCGAGCGGGTGGTCGGATGATTCCAATTCAAAATGAGGGCGCACTCCCGGCTCTTGAATATGCGCGTACATCTTCAGATTCAGAGTGTCCGGGTATTCGGGGATCTGGCAACTCAACCACGAGAACATCTTCGGCAACTCTGCACGCTTCGGGTCGTCGTCCATCTTCAGCAAAGTCTCGAAGTTCTCTCGACTCAGCGAACCCCATACTCCCCAGCGCAGAGTATCAGCCGCAGCGACAATGGGCAGTTGGATATTGCCTCGAACGAAGAAGCATTCATTATCGATCGCACAGTAGTTCCTATCGAGAAAGGATTTTGCGGGAGCATCAAAACCCCCTGTTGGAAGAACGCGCCAGCGGGTCGCCCTCTCATATTCCTTCTTCCAGTAAAAGGGCTTGGGAAACCCAAAATCCAGACACGGTCCCGTATGCCACTCCTCGCAACTCCCACACTTCCACCTCAAACTCGCCAGATCTTCAAGGGTCACGGTCGGTCGGGTGTTGCGGATGCGAGCGCGCGCATAGCAACCCGAACAGATCATGACGATCTTGGTCAGTTTCTCGGACTCCTCATTCCAGCCATCGTACGCAGCACGGATGATCTCGCAGTCGTCACACCATGCATTAGGAAATGGATCGTCGGCATCCGGCTCGTTACAGTTGAAGCCCAGCCCCGACGTTTCACCCACAAGATGAGCGCAGACAAACGCCTCTTGAGCTCTACCGTGGGCGTTGCACTGAATCGTTCCAGCCATTCGAGAATTCTCATCAAGAGACGTTCAGCTAGTCAACAGCCAAGCCTCGGGCCCATCGCCTGTGCCAGAGAGGACTGACCTCACTACAGTCATTTGCAGATAATTACCGTCCCACAGCGCACAATAAAAGTCGCGAAACAAAGAAGCACTGCGAGCAAATAGCAAGCTTCTGCCGCACTGCGGGCCCCCACTCCAAGGAGGATAACCATGACCTAAGCATCGAATCCCATCCAGGAGAACCCCGCCGTCGCACGCTGCTACACCGCATGGCAGCACGTTTACAGGGCGGAAATGGCGAAAGGAGAACACTGGGATAATGCCTCGAAAAGTGCCGGTCTGGCCTATCGCAGAGCCATGCCTCCACTCTCCGGACAGCAAAGCATCAGCGACTTCATTGCCTGCGTCGCACACGGGATGCTCATCGGTGCAATCGGCGGAAATAATGGCACCAAGCTCCTCTACGCCGCACAGGTTGCCCTAGGCACCATCCGCCGTCAACCCTCACCGCCCAAAGCCGCCTGCCCCCCACCCCCATCCCTGAATATGTTTCAAAACCCTGTAGGTAATTAATTCGACAACAGCGCTGGTGCCCCTATCCGCCGCAGTTTCATCGCGCCAGAATGCCCGTCAGGTCTTAGCTGTCAACTGCAAGTTGTCCGGGATTTCTACCGCCCCTGCCAATTCCCGGGTGCCCCAGGTCCCTCGCGAGGGACCTGGGGCACCCGCTATAGACGGAGGTTCAGGTTTTTGTCTTCTGTCGGGGATGAGGGCTATCCTTGGAGGCGGATGGCAAGTCTATCTCTCACATGGGTAGACGGAGGGAACGATGCGTCTGGCGCTTGGAAGATGGATTGCTGCAATCGTGGTGGGAGTTGCAACTGCGGCTTCGGGAATTGCTCTGGCGCAAGCTTCGGAAACTGCACCGGATGCTGCTGCGCAGACGCCTGCCGTTGTGCCAACGGCATCGCCCGATCAGCCTGAAGCCACTCCGGCAAAGAAGACCTATACCGTGCCTGCGGGGACCAAGGTGCTGTTGCAATTGCGCAGCGCCATCAACACCAAGAGCGCCAAGCCCGGTGACGGCGTCTACCTTGCCTCGACTTTTCCGGTGGTGGTTGGCAACCGGGTGATGATTCCCGCTGGGGTTTACGTGCAGGGCGTGGTGGATCGCGTGGTGCGCGCCGGACGTGGCAAGGGCAGGTCGCAGCTCGACATGCATTTCACTTCGATCATCTTCCCCAACGGCACGGTGGTGGAGGTTCCTGGCCTGGTCAACAACCTGCCAGGGGCACACAAACAAACGGTGAAAGACGATGGGGAAGGCACCATCGAGCAGGATCCGGACCGGAGCCGCAACTTGGGCAAGGTGGCTGAGGTCGCCATTCCCACCGGTGGCAGCGTCGGATCGATCGGCGGACTCGGCGCAGGCCATCCTGTCGAGGGCGGCGTGATCGGGATCGGGGCGGGGCTTGCAGCAATGGGGCTCTCCACACTGTTCACCCGTGGCGCCGATGTGAATATCGAGAGCGGAACGCAGGTGGAGATGGTCTTGCAGCGGCCGCTGGTTCTTGAAGAAGAGAATCTGGCTGGCGTTGGTTCGCCGGGTATGGCCCCTGCACTGGTTCCTGCGGCCAACCAGCCCAGGCCGATGCAAAAGCCCAACCACATGCGCATCCTCTGCCCGCTCGGCGGACTCGATTGCGCGGAACAACCACCTCATTCGCCACCTGAACTCTGATCCTCGATTTCGTCGCGGGGGTGGTTCACCAAGCTCCTTCGATTCTGAAGGAGGTCAGATCTTCGGCCTCTTTTTCGTCGAGGTAGTGCTCGATCAGGCGATCGACGCGGCTGCCGCGCGGGCCGCGGCGCAGGCTGGCGCGCAGCTCGGCCAGCTCTTCAGGCGTGCCAGAGGCAACCACCTCCACCTCGCCCTCTTCGGTGTTGCGCACCCAGCCGCGCAGGTCGAGTCCGGCGGCTTCGCGGTGGACGAACCAGCGGAAGCCGACACCCTGCACACGGCCCTGAATCAGAAAATGAAGAACCATCGTTAGGAGTTTTACAGATGCGCCGCCACCGCGCAACCGTTGAGTTACCACGTCCCGGTTAGCTCGCCTGTTGAGATTCGTGATATCCCAGACTTTCGCCAGGAAAAGGCGAAAGTCTGGGGCACCCAAGCATGAGAACGCGCGAGGCCCACGCGAGCGAAGGGAGAACAGCTGGCACCACCGCAGGTGGCGCGCTACACTGGAGTTCAATATGGTTTTCGTTCTCGACAACTACGATTCGTTCACTTACAACCTCGTCCAATATCTTGGTGAGCTGGGGGCTGAGGTTGAGGTTCGCCGCAACGATGAACTCACCGTCGCCGAGGTCGAGGCGCTCAAGCCCGACCGCATTCTGCTCTCTCCCGGCCCCTGCACGCCGAGCGAGGCTGGCATCCTGGTTCCGCTGGTGCGGCACATGGCGGGGAAGGTGCCGATCCTGGGAGTATGTTTGGGCCATCAGGCGATCGGCGAGGCCTTTGGCGGGGACGTGATTCGCGCGAGCCACCTGATGCACGGCAAAACCAGCCGCGTGGAGCACGATGGTAAGGGGATCTTCGCAGGCCTCGACTCGCCGCTGACCTGCACACGCTATCATTCGCTAATTGTGGCTGAAGAGACGCTCCCTGGCGATCTCATGGTCACGGCGCGCGCGGCTCAGAATGGAGATGGTTCGGTCATCATGGGCCTGCGTCATCGCACGCTGCCGATTGAGGGCGTGCAGTTCCATCCGGAGAGCGTACTAACCGAGGGCGGGCATCAGATGATCCGCAACTTTTTGGGGATGTAAGCATGATGCGAGCGTCCATGCGATTCCGGCGGCTTAGCGTTCGTACGAACAATTCGGTGTTGTTGAGGGCTTTGAAAGGGCACGGCTTTAGCCGTGCCGCCAACATACCCAAGCCGAGCGTGGCCTTAGACACTGAGGAAACGCATGTTGTAGGGAGAATATTCCCTCAGGGGCTGAAGCCCAGTGGTTTTTTCGTCACGCATACGGCACGACTAAAGTCGTGCCCTTTCAAAGCACCCAGACTTCGATCTCCGGACAGTATCTCCGCGGCGCACAGGTCTCTCCTCTTTTTGCTGATTGCGGTGCATGCAACGGCGCCGCTGATCTTTGCACAGGCTCCAGACGAGCCGCAGGCCGTTGCACCACAGGCCGGTCCCATCGCAATCGTCTCGCTCGACAACAAGAACCCCGACGCTGCAGCCTCCGTCACCGGTGCGTTGGAGGTTTCGCGGGGCAAGGCGATCATTGCTGCCAGCGGTTCGGTGACCTCGGGCAACCAGACCACTGAGGTCATCCTGCCGCGCCGCGGAGTGTTGCGCGTCTGCGCCTCGACCACGGTGAAGCTGGCTGCCGACTCCAGCGTTCCCGCCGGCGAGACGCCGGGCCTGATGATGGCCTTCGATCACGGCGCGGTCGAGGCCAGCTTTGCCACGGGGCACAACTCCGACATTCTGCTGACGCCAGAGTTTCGCATCCTGATCGGCGGTCCCGGCGCGGCAGAGGTCAAGGTGCGCCTGGGCCAGCATGGCGATACCTGCGTGGACAACGCAGGTATCAACGCGCCTTATGTTTTGGTCACCAGCGTCTTCGAGGGCGGCGACTACCGCGTGCAGGGAGGCCAGCGCGTCATGTTCCAGCATGGCGGCGTACATGAAGTGGTGGACGACGAGAAGGAGCCGTGCGGATGCCCGCCTCCGGTACATCCGGGAACGAATGAGTTTCCGCTGGCCCAGAGCGCGGGCCTTGCGCCGTTGCCCAAGCCGGCGCCTGGCGTGCCGATGAACAACTCCGCGCCAACGCAGGTTGTCGAGCCGCTTGTTTACAAGAGCGCCGATCACGCCACCCAACCTACCACTGATGCTACTTCGACGGCCCCCACTTCGCAGACCGCCAAACCAGTCTCCAAGAAGAAGAAAGGCCGATTCGGCGGGCTGGGAAGCTTCTTCCGCCGATTATTTGGGGCGGAGTGAGCTGCCCATCACTGGGCTGGCGGGTCGGGGACGATGCGCGTCGTCGATCCGAAGCGGTGATAGTCGGTGAAGCTGACCTCGTTGATGCGCAGAGTCTCCATATCGCTCATATCTCCTTTGGCATGAGACTTGGTCGAGGAGATCGCGATGCTGTGCCCTGGGCAAATGTAGCTGTTGCCGCCAATCTCGACGGGAGCGTAATCCACCGAGATGGCGGCGCGCGTGATCGGGTCGGAGGGCTTAAGATCCGACTCGACGGTGACGCGCAAGACGTTGCCGGTGGCTGGATCGAGATACAAGTTCCCGTGGTAGCTGGGCGTTCCGTGGTAGGAGTCGCTTTGGGCACTGGCGTCTTTGGCGTCTAAACCAAAGGCGACAGCGCCAGCGGAATCTTGTGCGCCTCTCACACAGCAGTA
Organism: uncultured Occallatibacter sp.; assembly: GCA_964525655.1. GTDB lineage: Bacteria > Acidobacteriota > Terriglobia > Terriglobales > Acidobacteriaceae > Telmatobacter. Next base: position 19,256 of record CAZGHZ010000069.1, on the reverse strand, counting down.
ATTCACCCAATAGTGGGATGCAGCGGGCGGAACTTCATAGTGATAGACGGCGACCGGGCCCGCGGCGGCCTGTTCCCAGTGGCTCCACTTCAGGGCGCCCTTGGATGCGTCGGAAACGATGGTCCCCAGGGCTGAGCCAAACTCACCGAACGAGGTTAGACCCACGGGCGAGGGCTCGTTCTTGGGCTTAGCGCCAGAGGAATCCGCCTGACGGTCAACGACCTCTTGTCCGTTGCGATAGGCGATGTGTTGGCTGAAAGTTCCCGCCGGATGCAGATCCGTGTGCGGAGCCCAGCCGCTGTGAGTCACCGACAGGGGAGTGTTGTCGTAGCTTTCGGTGAGGCGCGTCGCCAGGAAATCCGGGATATGGTGTAGAGTGACTACGACAAAATTGATGGTGGATTTCAACATGGTCCGCTGCTCAGCGGCTGTCGGCGCGGCTTTCTCGAGCAGTTCGCCAGCCGGCGGTTCAAGAAATGCCGAGGAATCGGCAAGCAACTTCAAAGAGATGATGGTCTTCGGGCCGGGCTTGAATTCCGCCGTAATGCGGTCCAGCGTAATCTGGGTCAGTTGCTCGGTCAGTTCCAGGGAGTTGAGCTGCTGCGCATTGTCGCCGTCACTCTTATTCGCGGCCCCCTGCGCTGCCAGTGTTTCGTGCAACTGCGCAACGGTCACATGGCGCGCCGCTGCCAGGCAGGGAAGCGAAATTGTCATCAAGATCGCGAATAGGATCGCTTTCCGCATGTCGTTCTCCTTCGCACAAGATTCTACATCTCGCGCGCCCGCTCGATCGCACGAATTACTGCCTGCGCCTTGTTGATCGCTTCCTGATGCTCCAGTTCTGGCACTGAATCGGCTACGATGCCTGCGCCGGCCTGCACGTAGCCCTTGCCGCCGGTGGCTAGCATCGAGCGGATCGCGATGCAGGAGTCGAGATTGCCGCTGAAATCCGCGTAGAGCACTGCGCCGCCGTAGGTGCCGCGCCGCGCCGGTTCAAGCTCTTCGATGATCTCCATGGCCCGCACCTTGGGCGCGCCGCTGAGCGTGCCAGCGGGGAAGCAGGCGCGAAGCGCGTCGACGGCCGTGAGTTCGGGTTTGAGCTTGCCCTCGATGGTGCTGACGATGTGCATCACGTGCGAATAGCGCTCGACGAACATCAGCCGATCCACCTTGACTGAGCCGAACTGGCTCACGCGGCCCACGTCGTTGCGGCCCAGATCGACCAGCATCACGTGCTCTGCGCGCTCCTTTTCGTCGTGGATCATCTCGTCGGCCAGAGCCGCATCCTCGGCCTCATTCGCGCCGCGCGGGCGGGTTCCGGCGATGGGCCGGTACTCGACCTTGCCCTGATGCACGCGAACAAGAAGCTCGGGCGACGAGCCGGCCAGCTCTAGGGTTCCCGGCCGCTTTGACTTCTTCCAGCCCCCGGACTTTTCCGGCGCGCCACCCAGCGGGCCCTCCGGCGAAAAGCGCAGGAAGTACATATAGGGGCTGGGATTGACCGTGCGCAGGGCACGATAGATCTGAAAGCTGTCGGCCTCGGGCACAATGTCGAAGCGCTGTGAGAGGACCGCCTGGAAGATATCGCCGGCCGTGATGTACTGCTTGGTGCGCTCGACAGCGGCCAAATAATCCTTCTTGGCTGTGCGGTGCTTCACCTTCAGCTTGCCTTTTGCCTTGTGGCCGGGCAGCTTGGGCAGCGGCTTGGTCAGGAGCTTTTCGAGCCGGTCGAGCCGCGCCACGGCCGTGTCGTATTCGGTTCCCGGAGAGCGGGCAGCCTTGCCGCGCGTCACATCGGCGGTGACAATGAGCCAGATCTCCTTGCGCACATGGTCGAAGGCCAGCACCTCATCGAAGAAGAGCAGGCAGGCGTCGGGAACGCCCAGCTCGTCCTTGGCCGTTGAGGGCAGGCGCTCGATCTGTCGTACCGCGTCGTAAGCGAAGAAGCCCACGGCCCCGGCTGTAAAAGGCGGCAGGCCGGCAAGGCGCGCGGGCTTGTGGCCGGCGAGAGCGCGGCGCAGCACGGCGAAGATGTCGCCCTCTATGTCGACGACTCTTTTGCCCTCGGTGATGGTGATTTCGCGGCCGCGGGCCACAATGCGCTTGAAGGGCTGGAGGCCGATGAAGGTGTAGCGGCCCACTTGTTCGCCGTTCTCCACTGACTCGAGCATGAAGCACTCGCGCTCAGGCCAGGCCGCGCGCAGAAAGGCCGAGACCGGCGTTTCGAGGTCGGCGGCGAGGGTGCGGCAGACGGGAACAAGCGTGTGCTCCTTGGCGAGCGCCAGGAACTCTTTGCGGCTGGGCTGAACAGATTGCGCTGAGGTTTTCACACAACCAGTGTAATTGTTGAGTGCGCGGCGGGATTGTCGAGGCTGCAGCTGCCGCAGACAACTCCGCCCAGAAGGCGGCTGGCGAATTCCTCGAACGAGAATCAAGCTGCTCCGTGGGCTGGATTCTCGGAGTTGGATGGGATCGCCGGTCAATTCGGCGGGCGATCCATATCTGACCAATAAAGCTGGATGCCCTATGTCTGGGCTTTCGACATGGGAGACAACGATCCTCTCCCGGCACTTTGCGATCCCAAGTCTCAAGGTCGAGACCGGGGTACCCACTCCTGATGGGCGATTGAAGGCCACCCGGTGTCGATCCTTCCACTCTTATGCGGGTTTATACCACCGCCCTCTCAGGAGCCTAGCCAGCTACTCCTTCGTGACCCAGAAAACTGCGCAGATAGCCGACTTGTCCCACGTGATAGGTCTCGTGATGCGCCAGGAAGTTGACCAGTCCGCTGATCTTGCCGTCGGCGCTTGGAATGCCCGGAGGCGAGGGCTTAGAAAGGAGATCCTCCGAGGCTCCTTCCATTGCAGAGGCGAGTTGCGCGGAGACCTCTTCCCAGGCGGCGTTGGCCTCTTCCGGCGTAGGGTACTGCGCCGACTCATCCAGCTTTGCGCCCCGCGCAAAGAGGGGAAACCACGGTTGGGAGTACTCCGATCCCAGGAATTTGATCGTGGCTCCGCGCGCCCAGATTACATGGCCAAAGATCCACAGCATGTGGTTGGACGTGTCGTTGGGACGGCGAAGCCACTCCTCGGGCGTCAACCCGTCAAACCCCTTCTTGAAAAGACCGGCGTTGAACTGGAAGCTGTTGGCGGCATCGGCAATCTGGCTGGGGATGGGCATTTGGACGATTCTCCTTGGTGGGTGATTGGGTTGTGGTTCAAACCGGGACTGACCGGTGTGTTTACGGCTCTGGGGAATGGAGAGGACTCCGCAGCGAAACTCTGCTCAGGGCAGGATAAACGGCAGGCCGCACTCTCGTCTTGAAAAGAAAGCTTCCCTGAAACAGTATTGATCGCTTGTTCTTACTTTGTCGGGTCGGTCACTCGGCCCATGAAGAGAATGCTGCCTGAGCGATTGTCGCGGATGAGGAAAATGAAGGGGTGGTCCGCGCGGAAGACGACCGGCGGAGTTGGATCGGGCGCATGCATGATCGCTCCCGTCATCACCACTGCCGTAGCCGCCGCCGCTTCGGTTCCTTCCTCGTTGACCTCGATAAAGGCTTTATGGATCACCGCGGAGATAAAGAAATCGCGCTCGCTGCTCATGCCTGAGAAGTCAGCGTCACCCTGGAAAGCCTTGACCATTCCCATCCTGGCGAGCGTGTCGCCGAGTCCAAACTGTTGCGTCATCTTGAACTTGGGCATGGCAACGACGACTTTGGAGAAAGGCCGCAATTGGCCGAGCCATTGCCGCATGTTGGTTGGTGTGAGCGAGCGCTCCATATCGGGCAGGCCGCCCAACTCGCGCGGCAGCAGAACAACCATGGACAGCTCACCGCTCATGTAGGGAAGCTCCAACGCCTGGAATCTGCCGCCATCGAAATAGTTGAAGCCGCCCTGACGATTCATCAGTGGGACTCGAATCCGTTGCGCGGGAGAAAGGTGGAAGTCTTCGTCCTTTGTCAGCGCCCTCTCGAAGTGCCTCTGCCAGTCGCTTTTGAAATAGATGGCGTCTGTCAGCACCAGCCTGGTTTCGGCATTGAGCGCACCCGGTTGGACCAGGTCGCGAATCTTGTCGCCGGTCTTTTGTGCGACCCATTGATTAATCGTCGAGCGCGCCGTTTCGGTAGCTTGCTTGAAATCTACCTGGTTGAAGCCCGCGCCGTAATTATCCTTATTGAGCTTGAGAAAGCCATCGAGCATTGGATAGCCCCGTTGCACCCAGAGCGCGTCGGCCACGCGAAGCTGATACCCGTTGTGCGAGGCATTGAGATCGGCGAGCAGCGCACCCATCGCGGGGTGGAGGCGCTCCGGCGGCAACGTGAAGTGCAACGTTTTTGCCATCTCCGCCGCGGTGATGCCGCGCGCCCCGGCGTAGGTCATGGCCAGGGCCGTGGAGACGCTTGCAGGCGAGAAGAAGAGGTTACCGCTTTGATCGCGAAGCTGGCCATACAGTGCGACGGCGAAGGCATTGTTGCCGTCGACGGCCGCTGCTCTGTCAGACGGGGCTGGTGGAGGCGTTTGCGCCGAATTTGCGATGGGCAATGAAACCATACAAGCAATCACCAAGGATAACAGGGGTCTCATGCGATTCATTCCTAAGGATCGATCCAAAAAGTAATGCCGTGCGTCTTACCGGATGCGATAGACGAATGCATCCTCGACGTATTTATCCCCGAAGGTCTGACCACCGAGGCGCATTCCATAAGTGTCCTTGGTGGCAGCGAAAAGGCTTCGCAGCTCCCGGATCATCGCACTTTGCATGGGGCGGAGAAGAATTGCAGGTTGCCGATGGATCGGAATATTTGCTTTGTCGAGTGCATCTCCGATCTGTTGATAGCCCGCAGAGGGCGACCCCTGGTCGAGCTTGTCGGAAGCAATGACCAATCGCCAGCTCTCGTAGTCCGGAAGTTTGGTCCAGAGCGCCACATTCGGTTCTCTGCCTGCGGCGTCAAGCGCTTGGATTGCGTTTTCTGCATTGTCAAAATCGAAATTCACCAGCGCTGTTGCAGCCATGGAAGGATACCTCCTTGTACGTCTTCGATTGCCTCGATCAGATCCCGGGCTTCCTGGGTTGTCCGCCCTTGTTCGTATCGAGCCTCTTCGGACCAGTTCTTGACAATGCTCCAACTCTTTTTTAGTAGAGGACATGCCAGCATTGCACTCTCAAGACCTTGTTTGAGTTGCGCATGCGCAAGCAATTCCTGCAGGTCGTGCTTGTAGTACTTGGCTGCGTCCCGTGCGGGGAATTCGTGCTGCCGGGTTCGCTGTGCAATACAGGACTAGAGATCACATTCGACCGCGTAGCCTGACAAGTAGTATGCGCCATCGGGGAAACCCGCGGCGAGCAAAGCCTTCGATTCCCCGAGACGAAGTTCGGCAATCTTCTGAAAGTCGATGCGGTTCATGGTCTTACCTAGTACATCAGCTTACACCGTAATCATTACGCGCGGCTGAGGTAGGCGCCTTCGCTGGTGTCGACGCGGATCTTTTCGCCCTCGTTGATGAAGGCGGGAACCTGGACGACGAGGCCGGTTTCGGTCTTGGCCGGCTTGGTGACGCTGGAGGCCGTAGCCGACTTGAGGCCGGGTTCGGTCTCGACGACGGTCAGCGTGACGGCCGCCGGTGGCTCGACACCGACGGCGACGCCGTCGTAATAGCTGACCTTGATCTGGAGATTCGGCGTGAGGTAATCGACAGTATCGCCCAGCGTGGAACTCTTGAGAACGGTCTGCTCGTAGTCGACCGGGTTCATGAAGTAGTAGTCGTCGCCGTCGGCGTATAAAAACTCCATCGACACCTCGTCGACGACAACCTTTTCGATGGCGTCGGCGGAGCGGAAGCGCTCCTCGAACATGGCGCCGGTGCGGATGTTGCGCAGCTTGGCCTGGATGAAGGCGCGCAGGTTGCCGGGGGTGCGGTGCTCGACCTTGAAGACCAGATGCAGTTGGTCTTTGTGTTTGATGATCATGCCGGGACGCATTTGTGTGGCGGGAATCGACATCTAAGTTGAAGCTCCTTGCTTTGAATGCGCACATTGCGCAAAAGAATCGGGTTGGGCCCAACTTTCATTGTAACCGAGGGGCGGATTAGGCGCGGATAGATGGTCGTGGTGCGCCAAGCGATCGTATTCGAGGTTTGGTTGAACCGCGGTTGATGCTTCCTGTAACTATCGGGAAGGCTGAGGTCTCTTTGAGGAGGATTTCATGCGCGGCAATGGCCCTTGGAGCAGCCTGGTTTCTGTTGGGAAGGGCTTTGGGACCCGCGCTGCGCCTGCTGGATTTCGCATCTCCCGGTCCAGCCTGTTATGGTCAAAAAGGACCCGCAATGAATCCACAATAGGACCCAGCTCGCATGTTGAAGCGTTGGCGAATCCGGATACTCCTGTTTTTGGCCGTCCTTGGCCCTGGATTCATTACCGCCAACGTCGACAACGACTCCGGCGGCATTCTTACCTATTCGCAGGCCGGCGCGCAGTACGGCTACACCCTGCTATGGACCATCATTCCAATCACACTGGCTTTGATCGTCGTCCAGGAGATGTGCGCCCGCATGGGCGTGGTCACAGGCAAGGGCCTCAGCGACCTGATCCGCGAGGAGTTTGGCCTGCGGCTCACGGTGATCCTGATGGCGATGCTGGTAGTGGTCAACTACACCAATGTGGTCACCGAGTTTATCGGAATCGCCGGCTCGATGCACCTCTTCCATGTCTCCAAATTCATCTCCGTGCCCTTTTGCGCGGCGCTTGTCTGGTACATGGTGGTGAAGGGTAACTACAAGAGCACGGAAAAGATCTTCATCGTGGCCTCGCTCGTCTACATCTGCTACATCTTTGCCGGAGTGCTCTCGCAACCCAGTTGGCACGATGCGCTTCTGGCGACGGTGCAGTTGCCGCAGAAATCGGTGTGGAGCGACAAGGCCTATATGTACATGGCCATCGGCGTCGTCGGCACCACCATCGCCCCGTGGATGCAGTTCTATCTCCAGTCGTCCATCGTGGAAAAGGGCATTCGCGTCAAAGACTATGCGGCCTCGCGCCTGGACGTAATCGTCGGCAGCTTGTTCACCGACATCGTGGCCTGGTTCATCATCGTGGCCTGTGCCGCTACGCTCTTTGTGCACGGCATGGGAGCGATCCAGGTGGCCTCGGATGCCGCCGAAGCGATGCGCCCGCTGGCCGGCGACTATGCCTTCATCCTCTTCGCTTTCGGCCTCTTCAACGCCTCGCTCTTCGCCGCATCGATCTTGCCGCTCTCGACAGCCTACACGGTCTGCGAGGGCCTCGGCGTCGAGTCGGGTGTGGACAAGCACTTCAAGGAAGCGCCGTTTTTTTATTGGCTTTATACTTCGCTGATCATAGGCGGCGCGGCCACAGTGCTCTTCCTGCCCGACGCGCAACTGATTAACGTCGCCATTCTCTCCCAGGTGTTAAACGGCGTTCTTTTACCGGTGGTCATCATTCTGATGCTCATGCTGATCAATCGCGAGGACCTGATGGGCGAGCACAAGAACACGCGCCTCTGGAACATCATCGCCTGGGCCACCAGCATCATCGTCATCGGTATGACGCTGGTGATGCTCTGGGGCATGATGCCGGGGCATTGATTAGACTAGGCCGAAGTTTGAATCCTTCGTCCGCTTTTTGTCTTCCGCATCGAGGTCGGGAAGGGCATTGAACCAAAGGTAGAAAGCATCGTCAAAAGTGTAGTTCTTCATAAAATCGAGCGTCGGCAGCCGATCGTCGTTCGGAACCAGCTTCAGGTACCGAGTGCTTCCTCCCGCATCGACTTCGCCACCCCGAACCACATATTCCCGTCGACCGCGAATTCCACTGAGAGGTAATTTCTTTCTGGTGAAAATCGTGACCAACTCAATCGCGTCTGCGGTGAAAGTGACAGTGGTTTTGAAAAGTTGAAAGTCAGACCAATACCAACAATCAAGAAGACAACCGCGATCACAATCTGTAGAGGTTTGGCTTCTTCCTGTCCAGCGAGCAGGCCGCTCAAGGTCCCGATCATAAAAAGACGCTAAAAGCGAGAAATAACAGGGCGAAGGCTCGCTGCCACCATTGCAATCGGTACACACGGTATGTAGGCGCAGGATTCTCCATTTGGATTCGATTCTCCTGAAGAACTTTTCTATCACAAGAGGGTTGGGATCAGGGTGCCTAGCTCAGGATTCTCGTATCTGGGATGGATTGATGGTAAGCTCTACGCCACAGCGAGTCGCTTGAGCTGAATGGGCCCCGCCGGAATCTGCGCAAGGTCGTAGTGAGCCTGCTGCGTAATCCAGCTTTGCGCGCTGCCGCCAAAGACCTGGGAGAGCCGGATGGCCATCTCCGGCGAGATGCCGCGTCTGCCGTTTACCAACTCGGAAAGTGTCGTGCGCGTAACGCCCAAGGCTCGCGCCGCTTGTGTGATCGTCAGGCCGAGCGGTTCGATGCACTCGCTGAGGACAACGTTGCCCGGATGAGGCGGATTCTTCATCGGCATGGGAAAGCCTCCGGTTTGTATTAACGAGAGTGTGCAATACAATCATATCGGCATTGCAAGGGAGACTCTTATGCCGATTGCCAAAAACAAGAAGGAACTGCTTGAGGCCATCGAAACCGAGTACCGGTTGCTGAAGAAGTGCATCGAAGGACTCGACGCAGGTGAACTGGAAACTCCCGGCGTCTGTCACGAGTGGTCCGCCAAGGATGTGATGGCCCACCTTGTCGAATGGAAGAAGATGTTTCTGGGCTGGTATGAGGAGGGGCTGCGGGGCGGCAATCCTCTCACTCCCGCCGAAGACCTGAAGTGGACAGAGACGCCCGCGCTGAACGATCGCATCTACCGCAAGTGGAAGGATGTGAGCCTGGAGGTCATCCTAGCCGAGTTCGAAGCGACGCATGCGCAGATGCTCGAGCTGACGCGTTCAATCTCGCAGGAGAAGCTCTTTCGCAAGCAGCTCTATCCCTGGCTGCGCGTCTGGCCGCTCTCGCGCTGGATCGCGGCGCAGACCAGCAGCCACTATCGCTGGGCGCGGACCCGGATCAGACGATGGGCGAACAAGCAGAAGATGCAATCGGCTCTGCCGAAGGTGGCTGCCCCCCAGGCGGCCCCTACAGCAGTTTCCCTGCGGCAAGGTCGCGGATGAGTCCGCGGTCGGCGGCCAGAAAGTCGTAGCCGGAGAGGTCTTCGAGGCGCACCCAGCGCACCTGGTGATAGATGCGGCTCTCGATTTCGCCGGCGAATTCATGCACGGCAAAAAACTGCAAATCGACGGCGCCGCCATGGCGGTAGTTGTGGCGGACGCGGGTGACTTTGGGACCGATGGTTGCGCGAATGCCGAGCTCCTCGTCGAGTTCGCGGGCCAACGCCTCTTCGGGGCTTTCGCCAGCCTCGATTTTGCCGCCGGGAAACTCCCACATCAACGCCATTGGCTGGTCGGGACGGCGCTGGCCGATCAGCACCAGGCCATCGCGAACGATCAGGGCCGCCGCCACGAAGCGTAGCGCGGGACCAGCGGGCCGAGGATCGCTCTTCGGTTGAACTTCTTCCACCCCACTAGTTTAGACGCACGATTTCGGTTGCGGTGACCGGTCCTTGCATATGCTGGTACGCTGGGTGAAGATGGCTCTCAATCTCCTGCGATACGGAGATCTTTCTGAACGCCGATTCATTCTCCCGCGACGGCCGATTCGACTCCGTCGGCAGCTGCGGGCCGGAAGTAGCGCCAGCCGTTTTTGTATGCCGCCTCGATCAGAGCCGGAGAGGGGTTGACCGGGAATGCATTGCGCGCGATCTTGAGCATGGCCAGGTCGTGAATGGAGTTGCCGAAGACCGCATCGGGATTGGGCATCCCGATCCGCCGGAGCGTCGCGGCCTTGCCCTCGTCGGTGGGTACGTCCAGAAGGTCGCTGGAGATCAGACCATCGGTGACGCGCACCTCGGCGGCCAGCACGCGCTCCTCGGCAATGCCGAAATCGCGCACGCCCTCGACCACCACCCACTTGTTCGTTGAACTCACCGCCCAAATTTCGACGCAGGCCCTTTGCAGCGCTGCTACCAATGCGACCATCTCCGCGAAGACGCGCGGCTTGACGAACTCGGTTACATAGCGTGAAGCGGCCTCGCACAGCTCCTGTTCGCGCAGCCCGGCATACATCTGCACCATTGCGCCGCAGATCTCCAGCTCGCTGACCTTGCCGGCCGCGTAGGCTCGATAGCGTGTGTCGATCCAGTCGCTGGTCTCGCGCGAGACCAGGCCCTGCTCGATAGACCAGGCCATGAAGCCGTAGCCGGCGTCGCCGCCCCACAGCGTTCCATCGCAATCGAAGATCGCAACCTTGGGATTGCTTGCGAAGACTTGCCGCTCAAACTCCGCGGCTGTCCACCGTTTAGTTTCCATCTGTGTAGGTATCAACCGTTCCTCTTGTCATCATTCGAAAAATCGTCTGAATCTATTTTCTTTCAAATCGCGCGAATTTGCACGTGAAGGTCTGGTGAAGCGCTACCGCATGGGGGAAGAGTGACAGGGCGTCCGACGTGTGAGCTAGAACCAGTGCGCCTGCATTCGCTCCAAGAAATCCTTCGTGATTGGATAGCCTGAATCTGACCCGATGACCGCATCAACTGGGCAAATGGGACACATAGCTGTCTCGCCCTCGTCTATCCACTCAGCGATGCTGTTCGGAGAGAAGATCCTTGTGCAATAGAAACATCCACACAGCTCGCTTCGTTCCAATTCCGCACGGTTTAACCTGCAATGTACGTGGGCGGCAATGAGGTCGGGTTCGGAGATTCGGAGGAACGGGCTCATCGTATTGGTGGTTCGTCTGTCTGCATTCTATACGGTCTGATCTTGGATAGGGATGGCGTGAAAATGCCGCCAGATCGTTTCGGCGGTTTTGCGCGGGACTACAGCGGCGAGCGATTCAGCGGTAGCTTGCTGCACGTCGCGAAGGCTGCCGAAGTGAGTTAGTAACCGCTGCCTTGTCTGCGGGCCTACGCCGGGAATATTCAGTAACTCGGAATCGCGGTCGCGCATGGCTCGGCGCTGGCGATGATAGCCGACGGCGAAGCGGTGACTCTCGTCGCGGATCACCTGAATCAGATGCAACACCGGTGAATGGCGGTCGAGAACCACCGGCTCGTCTTCGTTGCCATAGAGATAGATGACCTCTTCCTTCTTTGCGATGGACGCCAGCGGTTGCGTGGTCAGGCCCAATGACTCAAGAGCCTCGGCAGCAGCGTGCAATTGGCCGAGGCCGCCATCAACCAACACCAGCGAAGGCATCGGCTTGCTCTCTTCGAGCAGGCGTTTATACCGGCGCGTCACAACCTCGCGCATCGATGCGAAGTCGTCGACGCCGGCGACGGTCATCACCTTGAACTTGCGATAGGCCTGCTTGTTCATCTTGCCGTCTTCCCAGACGACGAGCGAGGCCACGGTCTCAGCGCCCTGGATGTGTGAGATGTCGAAGCACTCGATGCGGCGGGGCAGTTCGGGGAGCATAAGGATGTCGGCAAGCGCCTCTTGAATGGCCTTGCGCGAGGGCTCCAGCACGCGGAAGCGCTGTGTGTACGACTGCTTGGCGTTCTGGCTGGCGAGGTCGACGAGCGAGCGCTTTTCTCCGCGCTGCGGGACGGCGATTTCGATGCGATGGCCGGTGCGTTCGCTGAGCAACTCGGCAAGCGCCTCGCGATCGTCGAAGTCAGTGGGGACGAGGATCGTGCGCGGAACGTAGTGCTGGTCGATGTAGAGCTGCTTGAGGAGTGCGCTGAAGACTGCGCCTGCGTGAAAGGGGGCTTCCGGCTGTGTCGATTCCCAGGTCACAGAATCGGGACCTGGGGCACCCAGCTCTTCAGCGGCTTCCAGGAGATCCGGCAGATCTTCCCAGAAGAATTCGCGGCGATCGACGATCTTTCCGGCGCGCAGATGGAAGAGATTCACGGCCAGCGAGCCGGCCTCGAAGTGATAGCCGAAGACATCTGCGTCGTCGCTCTGTTCAGCCGTTGCAATGCGCTGCTTCTCCTGCAACTGGTGAACAGTCGAGAGCTGATCGCGCAGCCGAGCGGCGGCTTCGAATTGCTCTGCCTCGGCAGCGGCCATCATGCGCTCGGTGAGTGAACGTTCGAGTTCAACGGCCCGGCCTTCGAGCAGAAGCTGTGCATCGCGCACCGCGTTCGAATAAGTCTCTGGCGAGGTGAAGCCTTCGACGCAGGGGCCGAGGCAGCGATGGATGTAGTACTGCAAACAGGCGCGTGGATGATAACGGGAGAGATCGACCTTGCAACTCGGAATCAGAAAGCTGCGATGAATCAATTCGACGATGCGATAGGCCAGATTGCCGGGAAAATAAGGGCCGTAGTAGGCCGCGCCATCCTTGCGCAGGCGGCGGGTGACGAAGACCTTCGGAAAGCGATCGGCCATTGTCAGCTTCACATAAGGGTAGGTCTTGTCGTCGCGCAACAGAATGTTGAAGCGGGGATGGCGCTGCTTGATGAGATTGTTTTCAAGGGCCAATGCTTCGTGTTCATTGGCGACAAGTATGTAGTCGAGATCGACAGCTTCGCGCATCAGCGAGCCGGTCTTGGCGTTGGCCTGAGAGGCATCGAGCAGATACGACCGGACGCGCGACCTCAGGTTCTTGGCCTTGCCCACATAGATGACTTCGCCCTCGGCATTTTTGTAGAGGTACACGCCGGGTTGCGTGGGGAGCGTGCGGATTTTCTCGTAAAGGTCCATGGACGGGCGCCAACTTCTAGAATAGCGGGTTGATCGACAGAGATCAGAGTTCAAAGATCAGAGATCAGTTTGCTTTGACACATCTACGGGCACATAAAACCGGCGTTACATCTCCGAGTACCTCGAGGGCAAGTTTGAGGCGCCGCGAACCGTTTCAATGGCCAAGACTGATCTCCGATCTCTGCCCCCTGATCTCTGCCGCCACGCAATCCTTACCGGAATTGGTAAAAAGTACACGGTTGAAGGATGCTGTTTCGTTCAGATGCGGTCGGAGTAAGGTTCTTATTCTCAGAGCATTGGAGCGGATTTTTGCGTTTGGACCGACGCATGCTCAGAAAAGGGGAAGCAAGGTGCCAGCGCCTCATGCAGGTTTGCCGCGAAAGAGGCAGTGTGGCGGAAAAGAGAAGAGGATCATGATCGCATACCGGTTTGGAGCGTTGAGTTTGGCGGCCGGCCTGGCCGTAGTGGGCGCGACTGGGTGCGCAACCAAGAACTATGTGCGCAACGAGACAGCGCCCTTGATCGACCACACGAACCAATTGAATGAGAAAACCGCGGAAAACAACAGGAACCTGCATGACGTCGACGACCGTGCCATGGCAGGAATCAAACAAGCGCAGGGCTCAGCCGACACGGCCAATCGCAATGCCCAGGACGCCGCAAAATCCGCAGGCGATGCGCAAATGGCCGCCGACAACGTCGTGCATCGCGCGGACTCGCTGGAGAGCGTGGTGAAGGGACTGGACAACTACCATCCGGTGGCCAACGTCGCAGTGACCTTCGGCTTCGACAAATCTGTGCTGACCGCGGAGGACCGCTCGCAACTCGACGACTTTGCTGCACAACTCGCGTCGGCTAAGAGCTTCATTCTCGAAGTGACCGGCGGAACCGATTCGACCGGGCCGGCGCAGTACAACTATGAACTCAGCCAGCGGCGGGCCGATGCGGTGGTGCAATATCTGGCCTCGAAGCATGGAGTTCCAGCGCACCGGTTCTATCTGATTGGAATCGGCAAGGATAAGGAAGTTGCTCCGAACACAACCGCCGAAGGCCGGAAGCGGAATCGCCGCGTCGAGATTCGGCTTCTAGAGATTACAGCCGAAGCACCGGATCAAACCGCCTCTATGCGCTAGTGCATTTTTGGGAATTGGGTCGACCGAAATTCTATACGTTTCCCACCCATTCCGCAGAAAAACGCGGAATGGATGGGGCACGGAAGTCTGCGGTAAATCCGAAAATGCTCCAAAGCCTGTAAGAGAATTCATCGACCATCCAACCCACGCACATTGAACAGGGTCGATCCGCCTCGCAGATCGACCCTGATTTTTTTGCGTAGCGGTTTTCAGGAGTTTGTGGCAGAAAGCTGCTTCACATGCTCCGCGCGGACCGTCTCCGCAGTGAACAGGTTCATGAATGGCGCTCCCTGCGCGGCGGCTTCGACGGCGGCCCGGCCGTTTGCCTCCTGGCGCTCGACGATGCAGACCACAGCGGCAACGGTCATCTGTGCCTCGCGGGCGGCCTCGATGGCGTTGATGGTAGAGGCGCCAGTGGTGCAGACGTCGTCCACGATAACTACACGCGCACCGGGCTTGTTGAATCCCTCGATTCGGCGGCCGGTGCCGTGGGCTTTTTCGGCCTTGCGGACCAAAAAGCCGTGGAGCAATGACGCGCCAGGCTTGGATTTCGCGCGCCAGGCGCTTGCAGTGGCCACGTTGGAGACAATTGGATCCGCGCCCAGCGTGAGCCCACCGACGGCCTCGGCTTCAATGCCATTCTGCTCGAGCAGTTCAAGGATTGCGTGGCCGGTGAGGCGGCCGCCCTCCGCGTGTAATGTCGTGGTTCGGCAGTCGACGTAGTAGTCGCTCGTGCCGCCCGATGAGAGTTTGAACTGGCCAAGGCGGAAGCTCTGGCGGGCTAGGATTGAGAGCAACTGCTGAGCGGTTGTTGGAGTGGTCATCAAGGTTGATTGTAAAGGGCGCGGCAGAGCGTCGAACAGGGAGGGCCTGCCGGCGAGGCGCCGCGGTTAAAAGAGGATCGCCGGTCTGCCGTTAGCAGAACTGTCTCACATCGGTTAACGTAGAGGCAGGCAGGAGTGTTGCGCTACCCCGCAAGATGATGAACGACTCTCCCAAGCTGCCCGACCCACCGCATCGGCGGCACAACTCGTTGCTCATCCTCATCGCGGCCTTCAAGCTGGCGCAGGCCCTGCTCTTTGCTGCCGTCGGGGTTGGGGCGTTTCGCCTGCTGCACAAGGACATCGGCGACACTCTGGAGCAACTGGTCAATCATTTGCGTTTCAATCCAGAGTCCCGCTTGGTGAACTTCATTCTCGAAAAAGCCACGCTGGTCGATGACCACATGCTCCGGCGCATCGGCGCGGTGGTTTTTATCTACGCCGGGCTGGACCTGACTGAGGGAATCGGTCTCTATCTCGAAAAGGCGTGGGCCGAGTACCTCACCCTGGCAATTACGGCGTCGTTCCTACCCTGGGAGATCTTCGAAGTCTTCCGCCGCGTCACGACGATTCGCGTCAGCTTGCTCGCTCTCAATGCGCTGGTTTTCATTTATTTGTTGCAGTTGGTCATCGGCAAGCAGCGCCGCGAGAAGAGTCTATCGAAGGCGCCGGAATAAACAATTCGCTCTTCTTTCGCCTTATACCACGCAAATGAAGTTCTGGGTCCTGGGGCGGCGTCCTAGGAATCAAGTAAGTTAACTGGCACTATTAGTTGTGTTTAGATTTCTCATTTTATCAACTGGTTGCGGTTTCCTCTTCAGCTTTACTGCCAACGAGTTTTTCACCGCCTGAAGCCCCCAAGAAATCTTTTCGAAAATGCACGCTTTTTATCTATCGCGCAGCGGACTTATGCGCGATACTATGGGTCTGTGATGGTCCAAACGGGAGTGAATGGGACTGTAAGGGCCAAATCAAAGATCCAGTCGAACACAACGCGGCTCAACAAGAGCAAAAGGCAATGAACAACCCAGAATCCAACCCGGCCAGCGAAAAAACTACCTCGAACGAGGCGGTCGCCGGGAACGTTGGCGCCTGGGACAGTCTACAACTTGGTTACATCGGCAATCCAAAAGCAAAACTGGACGACCGCGGGCGCTTGAAATTGCCCGCCGAATTCAAAAGCATCACCGAGAAAAAGTACGGCAAGGACTTCAATGCATTCTACATCGTCAGCCGCGAGGGCCTGGATGCGGAGATCTATCCCATGCCCGAGTGGAAAGAGCACATGGCGAAGGTCTTCAAGATGCCGAGGAGCCACCCTGCGCGGAAGAAGCTACTGGAACGATACACGCTCTATGGCGACAGCGCCGACATGGACCCTCAGGGGCGTCTTCTGTTTCCCGAGGAACTGCGCAATAACGGCATGGTGAACGTAGAAGTGAAGGCATCGGGCGAGGGGAACCTAATTCGAGTCACGCCTCTCGATAGCCTGCGGGAAAAGGTAAAGACCAGCCCGATCACCGATCAGGAGTGGGATGCATACACCGGATACGATGTGTAACTCGTCTCCGCAACCGCCCCCCAGGGGGAGCGCATGAACAAAACAACGGAACGTCATGCGCCAGTTCTTTTTCATGAAGCGATCGATCTTCTCCGGGTACAGCCGGGAGCCACGCTGGTGGACTGCACTATCGGCTTAGCGGGCCATTCCTCTGGCATTGCGAGGTTGCTTGGGAGCCACGGGCACTTGATTGGTTTTGACCGGGATCCCGAGGCGCTAGCGCTGGCCAAGGCGAAGTTAGAAGGAGTTTGCAGTGAGTTAGGAAGCCAGGCGCCCAAAGTAACTCTGATTGGCGAGGCCTTCAGCTCGATCGCCAGTCATTTGCAGCCCGCTTCGGTGGATGGCTTGCTGGCCGACTTTGGAGTGAGCAGCCTGCAACTGGACGAGGCGCGTAGAGGATTTAGTTTTATGGCGGATGGGCCGTTGAATATGCGCATGGATGGGTCTACAGACATGCGCTCCGGGCCGACCGCCGAACAAGTGGTAAACGAGGCGAGCGAACGTGAGTTGGCGGACCTTATTTACGAATATGGAGAGGAAAGGAGGTCGCGGAGAATCGCCAGAGCCATTGTCAGGGAGCGTCCGATCGCAACAACGGGGCAGTTAGCACGTATTGTTGCATCGGCCTCCCGGGCAATGAAACAGGAGCGCATTCATCCGGCGACAAGAACCTTTCAAGCTCTTCGTATTTATGTGAATCGCGAGTTGGATGAGATCCGGAGTTTGATGGAGGCCGCACCCAGGTTGCTTAAGCCCTCTGCCAGGCTGGCCGTCATCAGTTTTCACTCGCTGGAGGATCGCATCGTCAAGGACAGCCTGCGCGAGGGCGCTGGGCAGGGTATCTGGGAGATTTTCACCAGGAAACCGGTTACGGCTGCCGAGGAAGAGTTGGAACGTAACCCGCGCTCGCGGAGCGCGAAGTTGAGGGCGGCGGAAAGAACAGGATCAGAGAACAGGGGTCAGAGATCGGGGCTTGAGCAACAAGGAACGGAATCATGGGGTAGAGTTCAGGGAAACATGGGCAGGGGAGCACGGCGGTCGAAACTGACCCCTGATCTCTGACCCTCGGGAGGCAGTTATGGCGGCATGCGCGACAACATATCTTGAAGCCGGTAGAAGCCTGAATACGCGGATCGACGAGCGGAACGCCGAACTGATGGCCCTGCAAGCGCAGCGGCGCCGCGGCGTGCGAACGCCGGAGTTCGCCTTTCCCAAGCATTTTGACAATAGCCGCCTAGTCAAGGCGCCCGATCCGGTTCGCGCTCGCCAGATTCGCCAGTTCTCCGTGGCCGTCACCATTCTCTTTTCGCTCACCATGCTCTATGGCTTACAGCACTTCAGCGCTATCGAGAGGGGCTACAGAATCGAGTCGGAAAAGCAGATTCGCGAGCAGTTGCGCGAGGAGAATCGTCAATTGCGTCTCTCCGAGGCACAACTCACCCAGCCGGCGCGCATTGATAAGATGGCGCGGGAAATGGGCTTCGCCGAGCCGCAGCCGGGCCAGATGGTTCAGCCCAATTCGGGTTCCGACGCCGGAGTTCCCGTGATGGCGCAAGCAACTCCGCCGACCGCCGTGAGGAACAGCTATTAGCTAATAGCTAATAGCCAAGAGCTAAAAGCTAAAGGCGGAGCAACTGTCCATGGCGTCCCCCGTTCGACCCAGCCGGAACCGCACCACAGCGCCGCGCGCCACGCCTCTCAAACTGGCGCGCTTCTGGCTTATTTGTCTCTTTTTTCTTGCCTGGGCGATCATGATCGGCTGTCGCCTCTTCTGGCTCCAGGTAGTGCGCCACAAGGAATACGTCGAGCGCGCGCAGAAGCAGCAGCAGCGAACCTTCGAGGTGGCTCCGCGGCGCGGCGTGCTCTATGACCGCAACCTGCGCGAACTGGCCATGACCGTGCAGGTGGACTCAATCTTCGCCGTGCCCAGCGAGATCGACGACAAGCAGGCTGCCGCTCGTGCACTGGCTCCCATCGTCCACACCGACCCTGAGGACACACAGACCACAGCGGAACAGATCGCCTCTCGTCTGGATGCTGGACACAGCTTTGCCTGGGTTGCGCGCCGGGTAAATCCAGAGACCGCCGGCAAAGTGAAAGAGCTGATCGCGTCCGGAGTTCTGAAGGGAATCTACTTTCAAAAAGAGTTTCAGCGCTTCTATCCGGACAACGAGATTGCCGCGCAGGTCTTGGGCTATGTGGGCCTGGACGACGCCGGCCTGGGCGGTTTGGAGTTGAAGTTCGAGCCGCAGTTGCACGGAGTGTCCGGCCGCATGTTCACGGCCATGGATGCGCGCCGCCACGTGCTCGGTTCAAGCGAACGCGAACCTGCGCCGGGCCAGAATCTCGTGCTCACCATTGACGAGAACATGCAATTCCTTGCCGAGCGTGCCCTCGATCACGCGATGGATCAGACGCACGCGGACAACGGCACCGTGGTTGTACAAGACGTGCATACCGGCCAGATTCTGGCGCTGGCCATCCGGCCAACCTTCAATCCGAACCTCTTTCGCCGCACCACTCCCGCGCTCCTGCGCAATCATGCGGTCAGCGATGTCTATGAGCCCGGCTCGGTCTTCAAGCTGGTCACTTACTCGGCTGCACTCGATCAGCACGCGGCCATGCCCGACGATCCGATCGACTGCCAGGGTGGCAAGATCACACTGGCTGGGCGCGTTATTCACGATAACCAGGGCGAACACTACGGAGTGATTCCAATCCACCAGGCGCTGGAGGTCTCAAGCGACGTGGCCGCCGTGAAGCTGGCGCTCAAAATCGGCCCCGACCGCTTCTATCAGTACATCCGCGACTTCGGCTTTGGCGCGCGTACCGGCGCTGAGATGCCCGGCGAGACACGCGGCCTGTTGCGGCCCGTGAATCGCTGGGGAAGTTCCTCGATCGGATCGATCGCCATCGGCCAGGAAGTGGGCGTTACTCCCATTCAACTTGTCACGATGGTCTCGACCATCGCCAACGGAGGCGTCTATCTTCCGCCGCATGTGCTGATGCC
>CAZGHZ010000068.1:0-27553 GCA_964525655.1 uncultured Occallatibacter sp. | reverse complement strand
CCTCGCGCTTGGGCAGGAACTCGTGCAACGGCGGATCGATGGTGCGGATGGTGACGGGCAGCGACTCCATGGCCTTGAAGAGACCAACAAAGTCGGCGCGCTGCATGGGCAGCAGCTTCTTCAGCGCGGCGCGGCGGTCCTTCTCGTTGTCGGCCAGGATCATGGTGCGCATGTGTTCGATGCGGTCTTCGGCAAAGAACATGTGCTCGGTGCGGCAGAGGCCGATGCCTTCCGCGCCAAACATGCGGGCATTCTTGGCGTCGCGGGGAATGTCGGCGTTGGCGCGAATCTTCAGGCGGCGAACCGGATCGACCCAGGCCATGAACTTGACCAGATCGGGATCGTCGGGCTGAGCGGGCAGAGTCTTGAGCTGGCCAGCAATCACGCGGCCGGTGGTTCCGTCGAGCGAAATATAGTCGCCCTGCTTGAAGGTCTTGCCTTTGACGCGCAGCTCTTTATTGGCTTCGTCAACGACGCAGTCGCCGGCGCCGGCCACGCAGCACTTGCCCATGCCGCGGGTGACGACAGCGGCGTGGGAGGTCATGCCGCCGCGGGAGGTGAGAATGCCGGTGGCGACTTCCATGCCCGCGATGTCCTCAGGCGTGGTCTCGCCGCGAACCAGGATGATGACCCGGTAGGCGCCGCTGGAGTGGAACTTGACTGCGTCCTCGGCGGTGAAGACGATTTGGCCGACAGCCGCGCCGGGCGAAGCCGGCAGGCCGGTGGCCAACACTTCGATCTTCTCGCCCTTTTCGACAAGCCGCGGAACCAGGAAGTCGTACAGTTGGTTGGGCTCGACGCGGAAGATAGCCTCTTCCTGCGTGATGAGACCTTCGCGAACCATGTCGATGGCGATGCGGACGGCGGCCAGGCCGGTGCGCTTGCCGTTGCGGGTCTGCAGCATGTAGAGCTTGCCATCCTGGATGGTGAACTCGAAGTCCTGCATATCGCGGTAGTGCTTTTCCATGCGGCCGGTGATGTCTTTGAGCTGCTGATAGCAGGTCGGCATGACGCGCTCAAGCTCGCTGATGGGCAGCGGGGTGCGAACGCCGCTGACGACATCTTCGCCCTGCGCATTCATCAGATACTCGCCGAAGAAGATCTTTTCGCCGGTGGCGGGATTGCGGGTAAAGCCAACGCCTGTTCCGGAGGTCTCGCCCAGGTTGCCGAAGACCATGGCCTGCACGTTGACCGCTGTGCCGAGCCAGTCATCGATGCGGTTAATGCGGCGGTAGGTCTTGGCGCGCTCGTTCATCCAACTACGGAAAACGGCGTTGCGGGCTCCGACCAACTGCTCCTTGGGGTCCTGCGGAAAGTCCTTGCCTGTTTCCTTCTTCACCAGCTTTTTGTACTCGGCGATGATCTCTTTGAGGGCCGCGGGCTGGAGTTCGTAGTCGAACTTGACCTTCTTCTGCTTCTTGACGCCATCGAAGATGTGCTCGAACAACTTTTTGGGAACATCGAGCACCACGTCGCCGAACATCTGGATTAGGCGGCGGTAGGAGTCATAGGCAAAGCGGGGATTGTTGCTGCGCTTGGCGAGTGCTTCGACAGCCTCGTCGTTGAGGCCGAGGTTGAGAATGGTGTCCATCATGCCGGGCATGGAGAACTTTGCACCCGAGCGAACGCTGACCAACAGGGGATTTTCGCCTGTGCCCAGCTTTTGTCCTTGCAGTTTCTCCAGCCGCTCAAGCGCGGCATACATCTCGGCGTCAACTTCAGGGCTCAAAGCGCCGCGCATGAACTCGCGGCAGGCCTCGGTCTGAATGGTGAATCCGGGGGGAACAGGCAATCCGGCGTTGGTCATCTCTGCCAGACCGGCGCCCTTGCCGCCCAGGACATCCTTCATCTTTCCGTTGCCGTCGGCCTTGCCGCCGCCAAAGAAATACACATGCTTGGTTGCCGTCGAGCCTGCCTTTTCAGCAGACGCCTGCTCCAGAACGCCCTGCGTCATGGGTGAAGCCTCCATATCTTGGATTCCGCGAGTACGGCACGAATGAGGGGGTGGCGGGACGAAGGCTCAGCACGACAACAGAAATTGGTTGAAGCTTTCAGGCTGAGCACGTGCGGGTCATCCATGCATCGGACTGCACTGCGCGGGATTGTTTAGTCGTACTACGAATACCGCTCCAAGTATACGTTTGCCTGTGTTGAAGGTCACAACCGATTCGTGAGGCGATTACCAACCGTACCGTTATGGGGCTTTAATTCCCGCAGTTTGAGACAATTGCCGGCAGCCCAACGAGCAGATGCAAGATTGGCGCGGCCTCTCATGCGGCTGGGCGTTCCAGGCAGGAATCGGGATATGATTTCTCGACCGCATTGCGGGACACAAGAATCCTTTCAAGCCCGACCAGAGAGAGAATCTCGGCCACATGCGGCGTGGTATTCACGACCGTGAAACAATGGCCCGCCTCGTAGGCGTTGGCGTGCAGCGAAATCAGAGCCGCGATGCCGGCTGCGTCGATGCGCTGAACCCGGCCCAGGTCAAGGATCACGCTCTGACGGCGCACCAGTGGAATGAGCCGCGCCAGCAAATCGTGCTCGTTGCCGCGGACCAGCTCCGTCAGCTCCGTCACTTCGATCAGACCAGTGAACTCGCCGCATTGGGGGTTCGGTGTGTTCATCGGGTTTGTAATTGTGCCGGTCATATGAAAACCTCCTTTGGAAGGGGCTCGTGCATAAGGACATGCTTTTCGCGAACTGGGTTGCAAATTCTCGGCGCCCGCCCCATGCTTGATTGGTTTGCACGCAGACAGCCAAGGCTGAAAGAGATGGAATATGCTGAATTAACAGGGGATAAGAGCAACTCCAATTTCCGTGCCATGCATCCGGGCGTTCATTTGCGCATGCTGCTGTCCGTAATCGAACATGCTGAGAACCTATACGCAGGAGACTGTGGTCGTGGTTCCACTGCGGGCTTCAGACACGAGCGCGTCGAGTCTTCGCCCGCCGGGCACTCTGGTAGAGAATTGAGAGGTGGACTACCAGCCGTCCGAGTCCGAAGCCACCACCAATGCTGCCCACAGGTTGACTAGAGAGGTGGCGCGCTCGCTGGCGCTTGCGGTTGGCTTTACCGAGGCTGGGGTTGTTACGTTGCCTCATGCCAATCAAGGGCGGGACGCGGCGCGCTTCGAAGCGTGGGTGCGGGCCGGGCGCGCCGGCACTATGCACTATCTGGAGCGGAGAGAACCGAAGCCTGAGAATCAAGCGGATGGCGAGAAGGCTGCCCGGTTGTTGCGGTCGCGGATCAGGACTCCATTTCCGTGGGCGCACTCTGCGGTGGTTTGCTGGGCCGGTTACAACGTCCCGCAGCCGCGCTCGATCGATCCGGCTGACGAGGATGCTGGATGGATTGCGCGCTATGCCTGGAGCGGCAAGGTTGATGAGGCAGGGACGCGCCGGCCGAGCGACTACCACAAAGTTCTGCTCAAACGAATCAAGGCCGTAGGGTTGCGACTGCAAGAGGCGCTTGGCCCCTTTGAGGCTCGGGCCTTTGTTGACACGGGTCCGATCGTCGAGCGGGCGCTCGCAGAGGCGGCCGGGCTTGGCTGGACGGGCAAGAATACTTGCCTGATCGACCCGAAGCGCGGGTCCTTTGGGTTTCTTGCGGTGCTGCTGACTTCGCTCGAATCGGAGCCCGAGGAGAAACAGTGGATGGTCCCGGATCGCTGCGGTAGTTGCCAGCGATGTCTGGAGGCTTGCCCTACGGGCGCTCTGATCGCTCCTTATCAGATGGATGCAACCAAGTGCATCTCCTATCTGACCATTGAGCACAAGGGCACAATCGCGCCGGAGTTGATGGAGGGAATCGGCCGGCAGGTATTCGGCTGCGACATCTGCCAGGATGTTTGCCCATGGAACCGCAAAGCCGTGATAGGCAACGATCTTGAGTTGGAGGCGCGTCCGGAACTGGTGAACCCGGCTCTGGAGGCTCTAGCGGCGATGGACGAAGCGGAGTTCGAACGGCAATTCAATGGTTCGCCGGTGCGCAGAGCGGGATTCATTGGACTCAGGCGTAATGTCGCCATCGCGATGGGTAACAGCGGGCTGAGTCGACTTGCACCGACTTTGCAGCAATGGGCCGAATCCGCGGATGAGGGGCTGTGCAGCGCGGCGCGATGGGCGCTCGACAAGCTCAACACTGTTTAACGCAAAGAGTCTATCCTTAAAGAAGAGACCTTTCGTAAGGTTGCGCAGCGCGGACCCAAGATTCCGCAACGTTGCCTTGATGTGAAAGAAGGAGCTGGGCGTGGCTGAGGTGCAAGTTCCTGAGAGACAAAGCGAGACGGCGGTCGAAGCAGTCAGAGCCGCCGATGTGGAACTGCCGGCGAAGCTATCCAAGTGGTATCGCTGGCGCAAAGACGGCACAGCGCTGGTGAGTTATCTACTGGACAGCGAAGTGCACACCTTCGCCTTCAGTGTGGCGGCCAACGTGATTCTCTCCTTCATTCCCTTTATCGTATTGCTCTACATGTTGGCGGATACGATCTTTCACCGATTCGAAATGATGCAGAAAGTGATCAACGACATGGTTGCTTACTTCTTGCCCTCGGACCAGGGACTTGTCATCCGCAGTCTTGCGACCGTAGCGGCCTCGGCCTCTCGGCATGGTGTGCAGGCGTTTTCTCTGGTCATGATACTGGTTGCCTGCACAGGCGTTTTTCTGCCCCTTGAGGTGGCGCTCAATCAGGCCTGGGGCGTGACCAAGAGCCGCAACTATCTGCACAATCAAGCGATCGCCTTCGGCCTTGCGATTCTGATGGTGATTCTGGGCATGGGCAGCATTCTGCTCAACGCGGCGGCACGCGAGTTGTTGAAGTTCTTTTTCGTTCACCAGACGAATATCAAGTTTATCGATATCGCGCTCAATTTCAGCTATCAGGGAACAAGTTTTATCCTGCTTGCTGCTACAACCGGGGTGGCATCCATACTCTTCTTCTTTTCGATTTATTGGGTGTTGCCCAATCGCAAGGTTCCCTGGCGGCCTGTGCTGCGCGCTTCGATTTATACAGGGGTTATCTGGTTAGTCTCGAAGTATATCTTTGAGGCCGTGCTCCCACATATGCATTTGGAAGATCTTTACGGCCGATTCTGTGTGTCGGTGGGGCTTTTGTTCTGGGCCTATATCTCGGGGCTGATTTTGTTTGCTGGGGCCCAGTTCAGTGTGGCGCGAATGGGGAATGGGAAGAGCGGGGTTGCACCTGGGCAGCTCCAGGTTCAGGGCTGAGCAAATAACTCTTGTAGTTTTGTCTGGATTGTCTTCGGCTCAGTCTCGCCTTCAAACTTCGCGCGGGCGACTCCGTCTCTGTCGATCAGATAGGTGAGAGGCAGTCCGAGGACGCCGCCATTGAGTTCGCCGAGTTTCTCATCGCCCATGGCTACGGGATAGTTCAGTTTAAGTTTTGCGACGAGCTTGCGCGCCAATGCGGGGTCGTCATCCATCGAGATTCCGATGACCTGAAAGCCTTGCGGACCGAATTGCCGCTGCCACTCGGCGAATGTGGGCATTTCAACCTCGCAAGGTCCGCACCAGGTAGCCCAAAAGTTCAATAACACGACTTTGCCGCGAAAACTGGCTAAATCGACTCTGGCGCCATTCAGAAGGTCCGGGAGGGCGAACTCCGGGGCCCTTTTGTTGAGGAGGGACTCACGGGTAATCGGGAATTGCGCGCCTGCGGCGCCGAAACAGACTGTCAGCAGCAGACACGCAAGAACGAAGCGACAGATCGTGGCCGATGCGTTTGGGGCGATGCCGGCTGGGGTTCGTGGTTCCCCACCCATTCGCCAGAAAGAAGGCGAATGGATGGGGCACGGGAGATTGTTGTGCCGTGGGCGCCGATCTTTACTGGCCGCGTTCAACCGGGTATCCTTTATCGACCCAATCGGTTCCGAGGTTGTTGGCGAGATAGAGGGCCTTCACATTGGCGAATCCCATCTGTTGCAGTAGGTTGAAAGCCGGTCCGACATTAGGGCATCGGTTCCACGGGCAGCATCCGCAATAGAGCACGACGGGGGTGTTGCGATCGACCTTCGCCACTCTCGACTTGAGTAGATCCAGGCCAGCAGCTTGCGAGCCGGCCCCGGCATACTCCGATCCCGCGATGTGCGCCTGCGCAAAGAGCATGTGCGAGCCGACCTGCAAAACCAGCAGCTTGTTTGCACCCTTGGCCTGCAAAGTGCGATTCAACTCCTCGGGTTGAATCAGTTGAGCGGCGGGAATCGAATAGGCGCTCTCCGGCGAAGGCGCTCCCCCAAACTGTGCTTGAAGCTCGGAGGGCGCTTTCACGAAGACCGCCAGAATCGCGATCGTTCCCGCGAGCCGAAGAAGGCCAGATTTCATTACGTTCTCTCCGCAATCAGTCTAGATGTCGAGGTTCTTTACGTCGAGGGCGTTGTCTTCGATGAACTTGCGGCGGGCCTCAACGTCTTCGCCCATGAGCGTGGTGAAGATGGCCTCGGTCTCAGCGATGTCCTCGAGCTTTACCGACAAGAGGGTCCGGCGCTCGGGATCCATCGTGGTATCCCAGAGCTGCGTGGCGGTCATCTCGCCCAGGCCCTTGTAGCGCTGCACGTCGTAGCCCTTTTTGCCTTGTTCGACGATGTAGGTGAAGAGCTCGCGGGCGGTCTGCTTCTCGACCGGCTCTTGGAGGGCGCGGGCTGCGCGGCGGGCCTGCTTGGCCTCGGCCTGCGCCTCAGCGTTGTCGGCTTCAGCACCATCGGCTTCGTCTGTGTTGGGAACTACATCGGCGGCTGCGCCTTTGGCGGCGTACTCGACGAGGAAGGGCGGCTCAAGAAACTCTTTGATGAGCGAATACTTGGCCATCATCTGTCGGAACTCGGGACTGGAAGCCAGTGTCCAGTCGATGCGGCGCTCGGCACCCTGTGCATCGGTGAAACTGATCGACCAGGTGTGATGCTCTTCGTCCTCGACCGGGGCGCCGAGGCGCTTGAACTGAAATTCGGCGTCGCGTTCGAAAAGCTCTGCGTGAAGTTGGGCGAGCTTGGGCGGAATGTCGCTCTCGGACTTCGAGGCGAAGTCGGCGCGATGGAGGAACTCTGCGCGGGCAAGCATCTCAGTCAGTTGTTCGTTGCGAATGCGGCGGTCCACCTTGTCGAGAAGGCCCAGGTACTCGTTCAAAGTGGCCATAAAGCGGGTGAGATCGGCGCCTTCGATGTGACTGGCAGACTCGCCGTGGCGCACGATCATTCCCTCGGCCGCGCGGCTGACCATCACTTTGACAAACTCGCGCTCATCCTTGATGTATTCTTCGCGGCGGCCTTTTTTGATCTTGAAGAGCGGGGGCTGGGCGATGTAGATGTTGTCGCGCTTGATCAGCTCCGTCATGTGGCGGAAGAAGAAGGTGAGCAGCAGGGTGCGGATGTGCGAGCCGTCCACGTCGGCGTCGGTCATGAGGATGATTTTGCCGTAGCGGATCTTGGTGGCGTCGAAGTCGTCTTTGCCGATGCCGCAGCCGAGGGCGGTGATCATGGCGCGGATTTCCTCGTGGCCGAGCATCTTGTCGTAGCGGGCCTTTTCAACGTTCAGGATCTTGCCTTTGAGAGGCAGGATGGCCTGAAACTTGCGGTCGCGTCCCTGCTTGGCTGTGCCTCCGGCGCTCTCACCCTCGACCAGATACAATTCGCAGCGTTCGGGGTTGCGCTCGGAACAATCGGCCAGCTTGCCGGGCAGGCCGCCGCCGTCGAGTGCGCCTTTACGGCGCGTAAGGTCGCGGGCCTTGCGTGCGGCTTCACGGGCGCGCGAGGCCTCAATGGCCTTGTTGATGATGCGCTTGGCGACGGGCGGATTCTGCTCGAGAAAGGCTCCAAGCCGCTCGTTGACGAAGGCCTGCACGGTGCCGGCGATGTCGGAGTTGAGCTTGCCCTTGGTCTGTCCCTCGAACTGCGGCTGCGAGAGCTTGACACTGACTACGGCCACCAGTCCCTCGCGCACATCGTCGCCGCTGAGGTTCTCCTTCATGTCTTTGAAGAGGCCGAGAGACTGGCCGATGGCATTGATGGTTCGGGTAAGCGAAGTGCGGAAGCCGGAAAGATGCGAGCCGCCGTCGACGGTATTGATGTTGTTGGCGAAGCTGAAGACCGTCTCGGAGTAGCTGTCGTTGTACTGGAGGGCGATCTCGATTTCGACGTTGTCGCGCATCGCCTCCATCATGAT
The DNA here is from genome assembly GCA_964525655.1 of uncultured Occallatibacter sp. Taxonomy (GTDB): domain Bacteria; phylum Acidobacteriota; class Terriglobia; order Terriglobales; family Acidobacteriaceae; genus Telmatobacter. Next base: position 19,377 of record CAZGHZ010000068.1, on the reverse strand, counting down.
CGGTTTGTCGTGGAGCACGGTCTTGCCGCGGTTGAGGTGCTTGACAAACTCGGCGATGCCGCCGGCGTATTTGAATTCGGCCCGACGCGGTTCGCCGGTTTTGCCATCGGCTGTGCGCTCGTCGGTGAGCGTGATTTCAAGGCCCTTGTTGAGGAAGGCCATCTCGCGCAACCTCTGAGCTAGGGTGTCGTAGTTATACTCGGAGACCGAGAAAATGCTCTTGTCGGGCAGAAAATGGATTTTCGTCCCGCGCCGCTTGCTGGTGCCGGCCTGACGCAACTCGCTGGTGGGATCACCGCAACTGAAATCCATCTCCCAGGTGTAGCCGTCGCGCCAGATCTCGACGTTGAACTCCTGCGAGAGAGCATTGACGCAACTGACGCCGACTCCGTGCAGCCCGCCGGAGACCTTGTAGGTGGAGGCGTCGAATTTGCCTCCGGCATGGAGCTTGGTTAGCACCACCTGCACGGCCGGCATCATCTTGCCGTTGGAGAGCGGCATCAAGTCCACGGGAATCCCGCGGCCGTCGTCGACGACGGTGATCGAGTTATCCACGTGGATGACGACGTCGATCTTTTTGGCGTAGCCAGCCAACGCCTCGTCCACCGAGTTGTCGACCACCTCGTAGACCAGGTGGTGCAGGCCCATCTCGCCGGTCGAACCGATGTACATGGCGGGGCGCAGGCGAACCGCCTCGAGGCCCTCGAGAATTTTAATGTTTTCGCCGGTATAGCTGCCGTTATCGTCGGGCATCGGGGGGGTATTAAGGGGTTCAGTCGCCATAGGATTCCGTTTTAGTTCTTTCGCTTTCAGCTCCACTGGGAGCACGGCGCGAGGAATGCGATTCCAGGCCGGAGTTCGGAGGTCTAACCAATTGAAAGACAGAGGCTTTCAAGAGAAGTTTCCTGCCCCTATTTTACCATGCCTGGGGGACGGTACGAGGGTAATTCGGTCGGGTCGAAGGCAGGTTGCCGAGGTCGATAAACTGCTGACGCCAAAGCCCATTAGTAACCTCTAATGTTACTGATCGTTTATACACATGAAAAACCTTGACTTACCAACAGATCAGATCTAGGATTCCTGCAGATGGAAGACGCGTCACCCATCAATTTGAACCTTCAAGGGGTTACCAATTATGAAACTCGCCATCCGTATCTTTGCTCTGTTGTTTGTTGTCGCCGGCGCCGCCGCCGCTGCCACCACACCCAAGGCCGCACCCGCCATTCCAAGCCATCAGTCGGCTACTGACAGCATGCCAGGACCCGGATGCGGTCCCCATATGGGTTGCCCGACCGATCCTACTCAACCCGGTCCGCCGAGTAATTAGGCACCAAAGTAATCCCCGATCGTACCTGGCGGCGCCTCTGTTTTCTAGTTGAGCGGCGGGTGATTCCGCGCTATTCTGAAGTTGTTCCAAGAGTGGCGAGGGGCCCTGCTATGTCTTCACAGACTGCAATGACGCTGTTGAGCTTCGCCGAGTTTGGGCTCTGGGCCGTGCTTTGCTTCATATTCTGGAGCAAGAATCTGGATCGCCGCTTTCCGGCCATGAGCGCCTATCTGGCGCTGCGGGTGATCTCTATGCCCGTGCTGCTTGTGCTTTTTCAGGGTCAGGCCATGCACTGGTTCAACGATTACGCCTATATGGCCTACTTCTTCACCTATTGGGCGGTTTACATTGCCAGCGCGGTCCTCCTCTTTTTTGTTTGCTTGGAGGTTTTCCGCTCTGCGCTTTCGGCATTTGCGGGGCTTCAAAAGCTCGGTACCTTGGCTTTTCGCTGGGTCGCCCTGGTATCGGCCTTCGTCAGCATGACAACGCTCTCTTTCGAGCACGCGAGCTTCCGGATCATTCCCGTCATCGCCTACAAGCTGATGCGTTCGGTGAGCATTCTGGAGCTCTGTCTGCTCGCCTTCTTGTGCCTCAGCCTGAATGCGCTCCGCCTTTCAGCCCGAAGCATGGTTTTTGGTCTCGCTTTGGGATTTGGCCTGATGTCCTCCAGCGACTTTATCCTCGCATCCTTCTGGTCCCGCCTGACTACGCTCACCGATCCGCTGCAATTCGTCTCCGAAGCAGTAATTCTGATCGCGCTGGGAACCTGGATCATTTATGCCTGCCTCCCGGAACTGGCTCGACAGCCCGTTGTAATGCCGGCCAACTCTGTTCTTCTTCGCTGGAACGAGATCGCATGTGCCTTGGGCCATACGGGAACCCAGGTCGCTGTGCAGCAGCAGGCGAGCGGCTTCTTCCTCAGCGATGTTGAAAAAGTGGTGGAAGATGTACTCACCCGGAATCTGGGCCGCGAGTCGGAGTCGTAACGGAGATCAGGAGCTGGAATCATAGATTTGTACGCAGCAAGAAGGCCACGGCATCGCCGTGGCCTTCTTGTTTTTGAAATCGCGCCGGATTACTCGGCCGCTACGGGGTCGATGGAGGCAAAGCGCCCTCGGTTGCCATGGTCGGAGAACTTGACCCGGCCGGTTACCTTGGCGAAGAGCGTATCGTCGGAACCGATGCCGACGTTCACGCCCGGCTTGATGCGCGTGCCCCGCTGGCGCATGATGATGGAGCCGCCTGAAACCAGCTCCCCGGCAAAGGCCTTAACGCCCAGCCGCTGTGCATTCGAGTCGCGTCCATTTGTGGAGCTGCCTCCACCCTTCTTGTGTGCCATGGCTCAATCCCCTTCCTTGTCCTGTCTTATCTCTCTCATTGCCCAGTTCCGGCGTCTAGACGGCGGCGGTGTAGGTCACGCCGTCGGCTTCGATCGCCTTGATGCGCACCTCGGTAAAGCTCTGCCGATGTCCTTGCAGCTTCTTGTACTGCTTCTTCCTTTTCAGGTGGAAGACCAGGATCTTGTCTCCTCGGCCGTCGCCCACGACCTCGGCGATCACTTTGGCGATGGCCGGCTTGGCCACGGTTCCCGGCTCACCCGAGACGGCGAGCACGTCGCTGAACTCGATGGTCTGGCTTTCCTGGTCCTGTGAAACTACGCTTTCAATCTTGACTACGTCGCCTGGCGCGACCCGATATTGCTTACCACCCGTGCGAATCACCGCGTACATAACCCCTCCGGCGCAGGCCCGGCTGGGCCGGTGCGCATCTCAAAAGAAAATAGCTCGGGCGGAAACTTCCGTGCCGCGGTACGCTCAAGCCCCTCTAGTGTTCGGGCGAGCGTCTGGCTCCACGGCCACAGGCAGGAATCGCCAAACTAGAGTAGTGTACCGGTTTTGCGGGCCAAAGGTCAATTATGCACTGTACCCGGTGCACTTCAGCTGCTCCGGGCAATTGCCACGAAGCGGCCACCTCAGTCGTAACGTGCTGGCATTTTTCCGCTACGTTCGTGCTGGAACGACATAAAAGAGGATGGCGAAGTAGTGGGCAACGCTGCCGGCCAGCACGAACAGGTGCCACAGGGCATGGAAGTAGCGCAGCCGGTCCAGGGCAAAAAAAACGATGCCCAGGGTGTAAGCAATGCCGCCGGCGCCCAGCCACGAAAGCCCATGCCAGCCGAGAGCGTGGACCAACGGCACAACCGCGACCACGACAAACCAACCCTGCGCCAGATAGACGAGCGCCGAAGCTACCTCGAAGCGATCAATGGCAAAGCTCTTAAAGACGACTCCGGCTAAAGCAAGCCCCCACTCGATGCCGAAGATCGTCCAGCCCAGCGGGCCATGCAGAGTGACCAGTGTGAAGGGCGTATACGTCCCGGCGATCAGTAAGTAGATAGCAGAATGATCGAGGATATGAAAGACGTGGCGTGCTCGGGTTCGCACCAGCGAGTGGTAGAGCGTAGAGCAGAGGTAAACCAGCACCAGCGTGACAGAAAAGACAGTGCAGCTCAGCACGAGCCGTGTCGAACCCCGCGTCGATGCAGCGATCAGGGCGATCGCGCCGATAATAGCCAGCACCGCGCCGATGCCATGCGTGATGGCATTGGCCAGAATGTCGCCCAGATGGTAGTGGGATTGCACAGCTTGATGATAGCGCCGGCGCGCAAGACGCTCGATAAAACGGTTTGATGCATGGACTGACAGAATCGGCACCGCCCCGGAAGCAAGTGGAAGATTCGAGCAGAACTGCCGATGAACGAAGTACACGAGCAATGGGAAAGCGCGAACTCAGACGCGCAGGCGTAGTGCGGCTCATGTGCAAGCGGAGGTCATGAATGAACGGCCAATTCCAGGTGGATCGCGGCTCTTGCGCAACCACGCCAGAGGGCTACGAAGAGAACCCGGCAATTGAGCCGAATCGGCCGAGGCGCGTCTGGGGCTTCGTCGATGAGTTTCAACGGCTCCTGGGAGAGGACTCCGAACCCGACGTTCGCTTCTTTGTCGAGAGCTGGACTTCTGGCACGGCCGCGGCGGTGACCAACTTCCAGCAAAGATGGCAGCGGCAACCTGAGCGCGAGTTTCCGAGCGAAGCGACAAGCGATTCCGACAGTCTCGACACGGTGTCATTCACAAGGAAAAACTCTTTGGATGCGGAGTTCACGACTTCAACCTCTTCAACTGCGAATCCGGGCCGCTCCAGCGCCGACCGGCCGACGCAGTCCTCAGAGGACCTTGCCGCGCAAACGCAGGAAGAGGCCTGGCAGGAATGGGAGAGCTTTGCCGGGGAGTGTGACGGCGGCTCTGGCGCAATTCATCCAATGACAAGAGAGCTCGCCTGCCGGCTCCTCGGCGTTGCCGCTGCAAGCACACGAAAGCAGATCAAGGCTGCGTATCGGAAGATGGTAAGCCAGTGGCATCCCGATCGGCTGGAATTTGGAACCGAAGAGATGCTCCAAATGGCCAATGAACGAATGGCGACCATTAACGAAGCCTACCATCTGCTGCTCAGCAGCCTGCGGTAGGGCGCCGTCTATCCTTTGCGATACCATATTTGAGAAGTTTTCCTCGATCTATTTCTAGTAGATATAGTCGACGCTGGCGCATGTTTACGCTCGTAAGAAAGTTGATGGAAGCACCGGTTTCGTCGTAGTCTTGGGCGAGAGGCTAGTCCCTTGTCCGACGCCAAAACCGCCCCAACGCCGACAACCGCCTCCGATCAAAGCGCGCCATCATTGCTGCTGCGTGGGCTGCGGAAGGCCTTTGGCAGTTTGGTTGCAGTTGACGGCCTGGACCTCGAAGTCGCGGGCGGCGAGTGCTTCGGCCTGTTGGGGCCGAATGGCGCGGGCAAGACTACGACCATCGAGATCTGCGAGGGGTTGACGGCCCCAGATACCGGAACCGTGGAGCTCTTTGGATTAGGTTGGACGTCGAGTGCCGAGCAGTTGCGCCAGCGGATCGGCGTTCAATTGCAGGAGACACAGCTTCCAGACAAGCTGACCGTGGAAGAGGCAATCAGGCTCTTTCGCAGCTTCTATCGGCGCGGAATCGCAGTCGAAGTATCGATTCGAACGGCGCAGCTCGAAGACAAGCGCGGCGCTCGCATCGTGACACTCTCCGGCGGCCAAAAACAGCGCCTGGCCATGGCTTGCGCGCTGGTTGGCGATCCTGAGCTACTCTTCCTCGATGAGCCGACGACCGGCCTCGATCCGCAGGCGCGGCGCCACTTGTGGGATTTGGTGGACGCGCTGAAGCAGGCAGGCCGCACGATCATCCTGACCACTCACTACATGGAAGAGGCGGAGCGGCTCTGCGACCGCGTGGCCATCATGGACCATGGGCGCATCATCGCGCAGGGAACGACGCCGCAATTGATTGCTTTGGTGGGCGCTGAGCACATCGTCGAGTTCGCCGTGAAAGAACGCGAGACGAGAGAGGTGAATGTCGCATCCCTGTTGGCGATTCCCGGAGTTCAATCGCACCGCGCGGATGCAGGGTTGCATCAGTTGTCGGTGACCGAACTGCATACCTCAGTACCGCTGATCTTTGCTGCGCTCGACGCGCAGGGGCTCAATCTGAGCGAGTTTCGCACCCACTCCGCAACGCTTGAGGATGTCTTCGTAAACCTGACGGGGAGGACGCTGCGCGATGAGTAGATTCGAAACCAGCTCCCTTTTTCAACTCACAGCCATGCGCTTCAGGCTCTTTCTGCGCGAGCCGGAAGCGATTTTCTGGACATTCGTTTTTCCCATTTTGCTTGCGGTGGGGCTGGGTATTGCCTTCCGCAACCGGCCCGCGGATGTCTTGCAGGTGGGTGCGACGACGACCCAACTGACGCAAGCCCTGGCCGCCGACAAAGGACTGACCGCGGCAACGATGGACGAAGCCGCGGGCACGCACGAGCTGGCCACGGGCCAGATTCTTCTGCTGGCGATTCAGAGGCCCGAGGGGATCGATTACAAATTCGACGAGACTAATCCCGACGCGCGAACGGCGCGCCTCGTGGCGGACCGGGCGATTCAGAAGGCTTCCGGGCGGCAGGAGGCGGTGCGCACAGAGAACCAGCTAGTCCATGAGGCGGGTGCACGCTACATCGACTTCCTGGTGCCGGGCCTCTTGGGGATGAACCTCATTGGTTCGGCGATGTGGAGCCTCGGCTTTGCCATTGTCGATGCCCGTCAGAAGAAGCTGCTCAAGCGGATGGTGGCTTCGCCGATGCCGCGTTGGCAATATCTCATCTCATTCTTGATTTCGAGGATGGGGTTGCTGGTGATCGAGGTAGGGGCCTTTTTAGGATTTGCGCGACTGGCCTTTGGGGTGCCGTTTCGCGGGTCGCTGTGGCAGTTGGGATTTCTGTGCGTGCTCGCTTCACTGTCCTTTTCGGCATTGGGACTGCTGGTCAGTTCGCGGGCCAAGACCACGGAGGCTGTGAATGGCTTGATGAATCTAGTCATGCTTCCCATGTGGATTCTCTCCGGCATCTTCTTTTCGGCGACGCGCTTTCCGGTGTCGATTCAGCCGCTGGTGCGGGCTCTTCCGCTTACCGCGGCCATCGACGCGCTGCGCGGCAACATGCTGCAAGGGATGAACCTGGGCCAGTTGGCTACTCCTGTCGCGATCTTACTGGCGTGGCTGATCGTGCCGTTTGCCGTTTCGCTGCGGATCTTCCGGTGGAGATAAGAGCTGCCACAAGCTGAGTCTGGCCTTTTCCGCGATGGGGTACTATGTGTCTGACTTGAAAAACCACGTTGGAGAACCGCGTATGGACACGTTTCTTTCGCCCATCGAGAAGCCTCAGGCCCCGTTCATGAAGCTGGCGTATGTCATGACCCGGCGGCAATTCGGCAAGGTGATAACTCCGCTGAAGGTCTTTTGCGCGCGGCTGCCGGCGGCATTCGGCCTCTTCTACTCGAAGATCAGTCAGCTGGATAAGAAGTTAGTGCTGACGCCGGAGACCGCATTGCTCATCCGCGAACGCGTGGCGCGGCTCAACGTCTGCCTCTTCTGTATCGACATCGGGCGCTCGGTCGCGATCAAGGCCAAGATGAACGAAGACAAGTTCAACGCGCTGGAGGATTACCGCACGAACCCGCTCTTTACCGATGCGGAACGCGCCGCGCTCGACTATGTGACGGAATTGACAATGGACAAGAAGGTCGCGCCGGAGACCTTCACCCGCCTGGCCTCTTGCTACTCCGAACGCGCCATCTGCGAAATTGTTTGGCTGGTCGCCAGTGAGCACTTCTACAACATAACGAATATCGGCCTGAATATTCATTCCGACATGCTCTGCGAGATTGGCAGGAAGAAGAAATAGGGCGAGGCCCGCTAGAAATGATGCGCAGTCTACTTTTGTTCAGTCGTCCACATCATCGTTTTCTGGTTTCAGCGTCAGGTCGCCAAGTTTGTCGATCAGAAGATCGTCAAGCCGCATCCGACAATTGAGCAGTTGCGAGGAGCGGCCGGCCAGCAAGGCATTCATGGGATCGAACAGATCCTGGGCGCGGATGATGAAATTACGGCCGCATCTCGTGTATCCCCTTGAGACCCTCCTGGCATAGCGAATCTACTTGGCTTCAACGAGACATTTCAGCGCCCTGACATTTCGCTCCTCGTCGCCGGGCTCTTCCACCGGGGTCTCGGCGATGAAGGCGCAATGAGCAAATCGCTCGTCGTTCAGCAGCCATCGGAAGGGCTCGACGCCGATGGTTCCTTTGCCGATCTGCTCATGACGATCCAACTTAGACCCGCGCGCTGCCTTGGCGTCGTTACAGTGCCAGACGCGCACCGCGTCGAAGCTCACCGTCGCCGCAACTTGCTTCATTGTCTCGGCATACCCGTCGCCGGTGACTATATCGTAGCCGGCGACATGGGTGTGGCAGGTGTCCAGGCAGACTCCCACCGGAGCTGAGACCTTGAGCCGCTCGACGAGCTCAGCCACCTGTTCGAAACTGCCGCCCAGGGAGAACTCCGCGCCGGCCGTGTTCTCGATGAGGATTTGGAAGGGAGTCGATTGCCAAGGCAGGCCGTCGATGGCTCGGGCAATCGAGTCAGCGGCCAGTTTAAGGCCCTCGTCGCGCGTCAGCCCCTTCCACGAACCGGGGTGAAGCACCAGGTACTCGGCGCCAAGCGCGAGCGCCCGCTCGATCTCGCCGCGAAAGGCCCCGACGCTCTTCTCGCGCACCTCGTCCGACTGGCTGCAAACATTCACCAGGTAACTGGTGTGGATTACCAGCGGCCCGACGTCGAGTTTAGCGCGCAACTCCTTCATCCGGGCGGCCTGTTTGGGGTCCACCTTGGGCGCGCGCCACATGCGTGGACTCGACGAAAAGATCTGAAAAGTGTTGGCGCCGATCTCCCGCGCCACTTCGACCGCGTTGGACGCCCCGCCGGTTGTGCCGAGATGTACCCCAATCCGTTTTGTCATGCGGATAGTGTAATCTGCTCAGTGGCGTAACCGTCACCCGTTACCAACAACTCATTGCTCGTAATCAAGCGATTTTTCCCTTTTTTGGTTAGAATTCACCCATGGACGACCTCTTTGTTCCTCTCACACAGCTCCTCACCGACGTCATCCTGCCCAACCTGAAGACCGTGCAGCTGAGCCAGGCTGAGCAGATTGCAGCCAACGACCGGCTGGAGAACGCGATCGAGGAGTTGCGCCTGCATCTGGAGTCGCAGTTTGCCCATCTCACCGCACAATTGACTGCCTGCCGCGCTGAACTGGCAGCAACACAGGCGGTTTTCCAGGCCGTGCAGGCGAAGCACGGAATACTTGTGCCCGACCGCGTGCCGCTCGTTCACTGATCCGATCATCCTGTTTCCGTGAGTCGGATCCAGAAACGATCGATCTCTGCCTAATTTCTGTTAATGCCGAACCGTCGTTGAAGACAATGAAATCAGTTGAACGGAAATCGCTCGACTGCAATAGATCTCGACTCTAGTTTTCTTTCGCGCGAGTTTGGTTGGCCGCGCGCGTAGCACGCCGATTGTTGCGATAGAGGTCCATGTAGGCATCGACCATTGCCTGTAAAGTAAAGCGCGAGAGGAATGCCTCCTTCGCGTTTGCCGAGAAATGCTCGCGTTCCGTATCGCTGCGAACCAACCTTAAAATTGCAGCCGCCATCCCGGCAGGATCGGTCACCGGCGCCGTGAACCCGGTCTTGGCCAATCGCACAACCTCGCCCATTCCGCCGACGTCGGTTACGATCGCGGGCAAACCAAGCGAGAATGCCTGAAGCAGTGACATGGGCAATCCCTCTGACTTCGACGACATGATGAAGGCGTCCGCTGCGGAAAAGAACGGCGCAACATCGAGTTGCTGTCCCCAGAATGTCACCTGGGCAGAGATGCCCAATTCCGCGGCCATCTTTTCCAGCGGCCCGCGTTCGCTGCCATCGCCCACCATCCAAAGCCGCAGATCCGGCATGGACGCGAGCGCCAGGTGAAAGGCGTTCAGCAGCAAACCGTGGTTCTTCACCGGAGCAAGCCTGCCGACGAAAACCAGCGTGAATCCGGCCTTCGGCGGCCACCGCCCTTCGGGAACGCGATGGAGTGGAACCGCGCCATTGTAAATGCGCGCGATCTTGCGCGCCGGTATGCTGCCAATGCTCTTGATGTTGTTCGTCGTTGCATCGCAGATGCCAACGATCCAGTCGCAGCAGGTAGCCGCAACGGCGTATTTCAACTCCGCAACCAGCCTGCGCGGCGGAGCTACAAGACTGTGCCGCGTCGAGACGATGCAAGGCACTCCAGCCATTCTCGCGGCTATCGCAGCATAGACCGTCGGAGTTGGGTTGTGGAGATGAACCACGTCGGGGTGCGATTCCTTGAAGATGTGATAGAACGTCCGCAAAGAGTCGGTCAAATGCCGGCCCACATTTGCCCTCACGGCGAAACCCTCTGCTTGCATCTGTTCCCCCAGCGGGCCAAGGGTCAGGACTGCGTAAACAGAGGGGTCATGGCCCTGTTCACGCTGCAGGCGGCACATCTGCGAGACGAGCGTCTCGGCCCCGCCAACCTCCATGCTGTCGACCACGTGTGCAATCTTCATTCAGGTTGCTTGAGCCTCCGGCAGCACGGTGCCAGTCTGTCTTCAGCGCATAAGGTTTAGAATGCGAAGCGTGAGATACATAAAAAGTACCAGAGCCGCAGCCAGGCCGCCGGAATAAAGAAGCACGCGAGTTAACCGCAAGCGCGGAGCAATCATTCCTCGCTCCAGAGCCATCTGGTAGACCACCTCAACCACGCCGCCCAATAGAAAAAGCGTCAAAACTAATGCGCGCGACAAGAACCACCCGGAAACCAAGAACCCGGTCAGAGACAAAACTAGCAGTCGGCCTAAACGGTTCACCTCTGCCTTGTCGAGTGCCACACCCCCCCTCGCCGCTTGAGGAAAAGGGGTCGCCTCGGGCTCGCTTGCCACTGATTCGCTGACATTCTCAGGTGAGGTAAGCGCCAAGGCGTCTCTCAAAGTCGGAAACAGAAACATAGACCAGAAGTACAACCCGAACAAACCCAACTCCGCCGCGCAGACTACCAGTGAGTTATGGGCGGTTTTATGGGAGTCGACAAGCTCCGGCATGCGACCAGGACCCACTCCAAACAGCGGATGAGACTTCAAGAGTTGCAGTCCGTCGCTCCAGAGCTCAGTGCGGTCCGCTCCCGCATTCGCTGAGATGTCCCTCCCGCCTGTGAAGTGCAAGGCCATTGAGGCAACAAAAACTCCTGTCGCAAGGACTAAAGCAGGCAGCGTCCCAATGCGACGACGCGCAGCCACGACCGCTATTGCGATCAGCGCCAGCAAGGTGCCGCGAGAGTGCGTCAAGTACAGCCCATACAACAAAAGACACACCGGCAGTACTACGCACACGAAGTTAGAGAGAGTTTTCTTGGATCGCCAAAAAACAAACCCCAGCGGAATCACGCAGACGAGAAACTGGCCAAAGTCATTCGGGTCGTTGATAAGTCCGAGTCCCCTGAGCCGGTAAAACAACTCGCCGGTATCGCTCCTCATGGCGAAGAGATAGGGAATCGTTTCTGCTTCTTGGGGGATTGGAGCGACTTCAAGGGAATGCATGTTTGGACTGGAGGTACCCGGAACTCCGTGGAGAAAAGCCAGACATCCGTTAGCAATCACAAACAGACAGACGGAAAACAGCATCACAACGACGATCCGCAACCTCTTTACCGAGTTGCAGTGCAAACACACGATGAGGTATGCGAAGGCGTTCGGAATAAACCCCAAAAACGCCTGAAGTGCCCCGCCAAACCAACTCAGTCCGACAATCACCGACAACATCAACGCAACAGCCAACCCGACCAAGGCCACTGACTGAGGCGTCTTCAGAATGATTGACCCCGTCAGCTTAGGTAGGGACACAAAGAAAATCAGAATTGCCAGAATAAGCTCAACGCGAGAAGCGGCAAGCGGCCCAAATAGAACCGGCGTCGTGAGGTAATACGTAACAAGATAGAGAATGCTTAGAACGAAACCCATTTTGATAGGCCCACTAGCAGTTGGCAATTGTAGGCAGGATAGCCTAGATGGTGACGCCAAATCCATGAATGCCGTTGATTGAGGATTCGCGCAAATACAATCTGCGTCCAGGTGAAGACTCGTAGAATCCAATCACGGTTCAAGAAAGAGAAAGTCCAGAAGCTTCCATCGGTTCCGGGCGGTCGCGAGCGACAGTTCTTCCTCTGGAGCTCAATCAAATACCACCCGCGGATCTGCTGAACTTCCAAGAATGTCGAGTTCTGGCGGCTCCGGCGACGAACCGAAGTCCCGGTCTTCTGACGCTCCAACCCTGTTGACTGTTCCGGTGTGATAAAGCGCCTCCAGGCAGAACAGTACGCTGAACACAATCCACGAGGAGGCCAAGGCTATTCTAAGGATTTGGGGCAGGGAGGTCTGGGCAGCCAAATCGAAGAACAGAGATCCGAGGGTAAAGGTAGTCATGGTTAGCAGCACAGCGTGAAGAACTCTGGGCGGAGTTCGGAGAGCCTTTGCCCAGAAAACGGCAAGGGCAAGGAGAGCAACGGCGTAACCATGCCGCCATGAGACGGGGGAGAAGCAGAGAGTAACCAAACCGAAGACGGCGATTGCCTCAGCTCTCCGTGCGCGATTGAGAGCGCGACGACTGCGCCAGACAAGGAACAGAGTGGACAGATAGAATGCTAAACTGATCGTCTTTGCAATAATCGAGAGAACTCTCGGCGGATTGACCATTACCTCATGTACGGTACTGAGTGAGAAGATTCTTCCGTAATAGACCCAAGCGATAAGAGAACCAATGCTCTTGTTTCCCAAGGCCGGAGTGCAACCGGCCATGGCCGAAATTACCGCGGGATACGCGCTAACGGTTGGCAAACCGTTGATGGCAACCATTGCCGCAACCAGACCGAAAGTGATCGCAAGATAGGAGACAATCCACCTCCGGTCTCTCCACAGGAAGAAGAGCGGAAGAAGGAAGATAGGAGTAACTTTGAGAGTCGTTGCCAGAGCAAAAGCAGCTGCCGAGAAGATCGTACGGTCATCAAAATAGGCAACAACACCAGCCGTCCAGAGCGCGAGCATAACGATCGCTATCTGTCCGTCCGAGATGGCTTCGTGGATAGGCCAAAAACTGAAGGCGGCCAAAGTGAGAACCGCAAACTCAAAACTAAGGATGGGCACTTTCACAACGCGGGAAAGCAAGAGCACTGAAACAAACGCCAAAGTCAGGTTGATGGCTCGCCACAAAACGGCGGCGAGATGAGGCGAAACCTGGGAGAGAGGAACAAGAAGGTCGGCAAGCAGAGGCGGGTAAACGTAAAACTCGACGTCCTCGAAACCGGCGGCTTTTGCGTGTGCAAGGATCTCGCTGCCAGCCGGAGCGCTACTGATTTCCGGGTTTACGTTTGTTGCCCCGGTGTAGATGTTGGCATGGGGATTGTCGTGGACGGCCTGAGCAGCAAAGTAATAGACGTAAAAGTCGACATTCGTTCCAGACCCGACATGGCCAAGGTACCGCTGTGTCAAGGAACTGATCATCAGCGAGGCCAGAACAAACGCAAACAAAGCCCTGCACTCAACACACTTCCAAAAACATCGCATGCATTTCTTTCCTGCCGTTCTCTTGGTCGGCCAGCCGATGCGCCTTGAAAGACGCCAGCATTTTTTGCGAGAAGTTGTTCGAAGATAGATGCAATCTAGTTCGAATTGATCAGGAATGTCAAGCAGACATCATTACTCACCTCACGGCCGGACAAGCCTGGAATTGCGAACCATCCGACATCGAAGTCTCAGGGTGCATCGAGATCGTAGACCTTTAGATCGCCATAATATGGATCGGAAACGCGACCGACCAGCTTGCTTTGAGCGGTCGTCTCTGCCACATCACGGCGGAGGCTCTCATAGAAGACCGCATCCCCAGGCAGCCCCATAGTCATGACTCGGTCGCCCGTGATGAAGTATCGGACGTGAAACTGGCTTGCCGCCATCGAGGGGCTGGTGCGTTCGTATGAGATAAACGGATGATCGTGGAGCGCGAGCCAGAAGGTGGCAGTCCCATAAGCAGATTGACCTGGGGGAATCACGCTGAGCAATTCGGACGTGACTTTGTTGTAGTCCGCCTTGCGCGCGGCGTGGAGCAGAAATATATTCGCGGCGAGTTGAGCTACGATAACCAGGCAGGAGAGACTCAGGAAGATACGATGAAGTCTCCGGTTTTCTTTGGCAGCGGCAACCGCAGAAGCGATGACCAGCGCAAAGACCGGCGCAACAAGCGCGAGATAGCGCGACATTTTGTCCGGCGTGTAGACGAGCCAAAGCGCTGTGGGAATAATGAAGACCAGTTCAAGATAGAACCACTGCCTGCGCCGCTTCCAAAGAAGAAAAGTAGCCGCGAGAAAGAAAAGTGGGATTGGAAGCCTGACTGGAATCGATTCCAATCCGTGACCATGCAGCATGTTGATGCCAAGCAGATCGGAATAGCGATGCCCCTCTTGCAGGAGTTTGGACCACAGCGGGATTCCCCCGACGCGGCCCAGATACTCTTCCTTGAAGCCCACGCGTCCCAGCGGGGTGGTCAGTATCCAAATGACGAAAGGCAGCACTCCAAGACCATACCCAAACGTATAACCGATTGCGCCTCGCAACGGACATCCACTCCGTCTGCGATCAATAAAGAGCATCAGAATGCCAAGCGAAACAATATATCCCAACACCGTGATATGGAACATGGTTCCGAGCGCAATGAGGAGGCCGCTCAAGAAAGCCCAGCCGATCGCGGAGTTCCGTGCATACTGTTTCATGGCGAGCAGTGAGGCAAACACGGCCATGGTCGTAAGCGCTTCAGGACGCGCGGAACGGGAGGTCAGAACGATCAGGTTGTCGGTCGCCACAAGAAATGCGACAATCAGGGCCTCATTCTCTCCGATAACATCGCGCGCCAAGAAATAAGTAAGAATAATAACTAACATTCCAGCAAGGATTGAACCCAGGCGTGCAGTGATCGGGCTTGTCCCAAAGAGGCGGAAGGCCGCGGCAATAACAATCGCGGTTCCAGGAGGATGCGTATCGCAACGGCTAACAATATAGTTGGCCCCGAATGCAGGATTTGCGATGCCGTTACCATGTGCGATGGAATAAGCTGTCCCGGAAAACCAGCTTTCGTCAGTAACCCAGCGATAGGAGAGATACGGCACGGTCTGCAATAGATAGAGGAGAATGGCAAAGGCCAGCCATCCAAAGGATGTGGCCTTGGTAAGAAGCCGCCTGGTGCGCGGCCTCATGGAAACTCCGGCCGGAACCGGCCCCAAGTTCGACGAACTGGATTGAGATGACAAGAATCTCTCCTAGGATTCGATCGGTACTTCTGAAAGCTCAATCAGCGGTCACTCCCGCGAAGTAGAAATCCGCGCTCGCACCGGGTGACGGCGTCGCTGGTGTGATCAAAATTACAGGAACGAGTGTCTCCAACAGAATAGAGCAAACGGGATCTCCAAAACCATCAAAATGCTCAATTCACGAGGCGGAAGATCTCAAATCGTTCGGGATTTCTGGCCCACGTTGCTTAAGTTCTTGTTGTTCTTAAGCCCACTGGGTCTGGCCGGTCTAGTGGTCAGGTCCTCTTCGCCCCTCAGTCCGCTCCTTACAATAGAAGACATGCGCCGCTGCCTTCATCTGCTTCTGTTTTGCTGCCTGGCTTCGACCTCCTTGCATGCCGATCCGGCTTTTGACCTCACAGGACCGAAGGTGGATGTACGAGTGAAGCGGGGAACCGTAACGCTGCCGGTCGGCGAAACCCCCAACCTGCTGCCCGGAGACCGGCTTTGGATTCACCCCGACCTGCCTGAGAGCCAGTCGGCGCGCTACGTTCTAATCGTGGCCTTTCTGCGCGGAGCCACAAACCCCCCGCCGCCGGAGTGGTTCACCCGCCTCGAAACCTGGAACAAGAACGCACGCGAAGAGGGCGTCTTTGTCACGGTGCCCGAAGAAGCCCAGCAAGCGCTGCTTTTTTTGGCCCCGGAGACGAGCGGTGGCTTCAGCACACTACGGGCCGCCGTTCAAGGCCGTCCTGGGGTCTTTGTACGCGCCGTTCAGGACTTGCAGGCGGCCAGTTGGGACCGGATGCGCCTGGACGCGTACCTGGCTGAGGTGAAGGTCACATCTCAGACCGATCCATCCCAACTCAAAGATCGGGCCCAGAGGGCAGCCCGCAGCCTGGGCATCCGGCTCGACCAGCAGTGCTTCGACAAACCCACGGATCAACAAGCCCCCTGCCTGGTGCAGCACACTGAAGGCCTGGTGCTCGACGACGCCAATGTGCAATCGCGGGTTGAGCAACTCGCCAACGGCTCGACCGGCAACCTGATGAGCCAGCTCAGCTACTCGCCGATGGGAGGAGCGGGCGTCTACAGCGCCTATGTTGGAGCGATTGTGGATACCGCCAAAATCCTGGCCTCGTTGCGCACGGCGCACTTCCAGTACATTCCCGCGCTGGCCCTTCCGGCGAAAGATACCCTCAATCTGCGGTTGAATGCGGCACCCTCGTTTCGCGATCCTAAATCGGTGGTAGTCGTGGCGTTGCCTCCTGTGGGGCCCGCCAAGCCGCCGCCGCTGCATCCGGTTAACCCGGCGGAGAGTTTTTGTGCCCAGCAGCCCGGCCTGGTGTTGCCGGCTGAGGGTGCGCCGCTGGTTTTCGCGACGGAATTGGCCCACGCCCTCACCTTGCGCATCACCCCCGCCCATGGCGACAAGAAGAATCCGAATATTGCGGTCGATCTGCCACTCAATGCCGACTCCTCGCAGGGTGGCTTGGTGCTGGCGCAACCCCCTCCTGCACTGCCTTCGGGCGAGTTGACGGGAGTGGTGCGCGGCAAGTGGGGCTTTGACGATTGGGAGGGGCCCCGGTATCGCCTTCGCGCCGCCCTGGCCGGCAAGTGGGCCGTGGTCGCAGCCGACCAGTCGGCACTGGTCGTCGGCCGCGAGGATACGTTGCACATCGAGGGTGAGAGCTCGCTTTGCGTCGATCGAGTTGAGGCGCAAATCGTCTCAGGTAGCCCGGTCAAGGTGGCATGGAAATCGCCAATGTCGGGGCTATTGGAGGTTGCGGTGCCTCTCAAGGACGCGCCTCCGGGTCCGGTGAACCTTGAAATCTATCAATTTGGCCTGGAAAAGCCGGACGAGCTGGCCTTGAAGGCGTATGCGGAGGCGGCGGCGTTGGATCGTCTCACCCTGAGCGTGGGCGACACGGAAGCGCTGCTCAGGGGCAACCGCCTCGATGAAGTCGCCAAGGTCAGCTTGGCAGACGTTACCTGGACCCCGTCCACTCTGACCCGCGTGCTGGATTCTGACCAACTGGTTATGACGGCCACTGTCTCGACAGCCGGCTTGGAGACCGGCACGCATTCCTTTGCAAACGTGCAGTTGCAGGACGGCCGCCAGTTGCGGGTTCCAGTCACCATCGAACCACGCCGACCGCGAGTGGCTCTGCTCAGCAAAGGCGCACAGGACGAGGCCTCCGTCGCGCCCTCGCCCGTGCGTTTGGGCAGCCCTGACGATCTGCCTGTCGACCGGAGGCTGGTTTTCTTTGTCCGGTCAACAGAGCCGGAAGAGTTTCCCCGTGACGAAAAAGTGGAGGTGTCCGCCGCCGACGGCAGTTTTCGCACGATGCTCAGCCTGAGCGACGGCAGCCTGATGCTGGAAGATTCGAGAACTGCGATGGGCGCCATGGAACCGCTAGCCCGGTTCGGGTCGTCGGCCTTCGGTCCACTAAGGGCGCGCGCTGTCTCGGCTGATGGGGTTGCCGGCGACTGGCTGACTTTAGGAACTCTGGTGCGGCAGCCCGGCTTCACGGAATTGCATTGTCCGCGCTCATTGGCCAAGCCCTGTATCCTAAGCGGGATGAATCTCTTCCTGGCCGCATCCATCGCTGCCACGCCGGACTTCGACAGCGCCGCCGAGGTACCGCCGGAGTTTACAGGGACGCAAATTACCGTTCCCCATCCAGCCAATGGAGTCCTTTACCTGAAGCTGCGCGACGACCCCGAAACCACGCAAACGCTCTCCCTGCCGCTCATGCCGATGAGTGCGGCTGCGGCTTCCAAGGCCCACACGAAGGCGGAGCCATGAGAGTCGTTAAGTACCCGCGCCAGACCGATGCGCACCTCAGGCCTGCGTTGAAGAGAATCGGGCTCTAATTGAAATAGGCCTTGTTCTTGTCGGCAAAATGCGCCTTGTCGGCCGGCAGATCGTCGAGAGAAAAGATCGCACCCGAGGGGCAGACAGACGCGCAGTTGCCGCAGTCGATGCACTCATCCGGGTTAATGAACAACTGGGAGACACCGGCTGCATCTCCTGCCGAGGCAGGCGCTATGGCGGCGGTCGCACACTCGGATGCGCAGACAAAGTCTTTGGTGCAGGCATCGGTAATTACATAAGCCATGATGAAACTCCTGGGTCGCTTGGGCGCTCAGGGCGCCTGCGCCAACACCTTCAGGCTATCGAGTATCGACCTTCCGACTCCGTGACTCAGATCACACTTCGGCCTCACATTCCCGATTGTGGGACGCTTCAGCCTAATGGCTCAAAATTGTCACCGGGGACCCTCGGCGCGCATCTCAACATCATGAGTCAGCAGAAGGCAACATTCGGGGCGGGCTGTTTTTGGGGAGTCGAGGCCGCGTTTGCGGCAATCCCGGGTGTAACCGCGACCGCCGTCGGCTATGAGGGCGGCTCGCTGGAGCGGCCCAGCTACAAAGATGTCTGCACCGACCAGACCGGCCACGCCGAAGTCGTTGAATTGGACTTCGACCCGGCTTTGGTCACCTATGAACAGCTTCTCGACGCCTTCTTCGCTTTGCACGACCCGACAACCCTCAATCGCCAGGGTCCGGACTGGGGCACGCAATACCGCTCGACGATCTTCTTCCATACACCGGAGCAGGAGGCGCACGCCCACGCCAAGATCGAGCAGATCACCGCCGAGGGCCGCCTCAAGCCCAAACGAATCGTGACAAGGGTTGAGCCCGCCCAAACCTTCTGGCGCGCCGAAGAGTACCACCAGCGCTATCTGGAAAAACGCGGCCAGGCAAGCTGCCACATCTAGCTGGCTTGTCGTGCCAACCCCTGGCCTCATCAGTTGGAAGCGAAGCAAGCATTGGCTTCTCTTTTTTAAATTAATTCCCGCAATCCAGCCACCATCGAGGTGGGTTAGTCGTTCACCGACACTGCTGACCCGCAGAGAGATGAAACTGGCTATCGCCGCTGATAGTCACGTCGATAATCTCCGCGTAACGGGGGCTAATTCGCCACAGATGACTTAATATTTCTTCGTGCCTTTTTCTTGACCGCTTTTTGGCAAGTGCCAGGCTATTCCGAGTGGGCTTTTGAGCAAATTTCGAAGTGGCTGGCCGGGCTATCCCGTGCCGATCGGGTTTCTGCTACACTGGTTGAGGCGTAATCGGGGGCGAGACGCGTCAAGCAAGGCCTCCAAAAAACGCCACTGTAATCCATGTTCGGGGAGTGGCTCAGCCTGGTAGAGCACCTGGTTCGGGACCAGGGGG
>CAZGHZ010000067.1:0-27592 GCA_964525655.1 uncultured Occallatibacter sp. | reverse complement strand
GATGATGTGTCTACGTGGGAATCGACCGTGAAGTTGCTCAGGAATGAAATCGGTACGCTGAAAGTGAGGAAATCGTGAAACGAGAGAAGTGCAAAAAGTGCGGGTCGCCGTTCTATCGGTCGCACCGCTGGAGAAAGGTCAACCATCGCTTCCTATTCTGGACCTGGAGCCACCGCGAGCATCTAAACTGCCAACAGCCCGAACTCGGGCCATCGAAGCGGTTGAAGGGCGAAGTTCCCTTGCCGTTTCCGGGGCCATTGCCGGAGGGCGGCGAGACTGCGGGGATTGGATAATGGCGACTCCCCAGTATCAGCTTGACGAATGGTTTGCGGAACCGCGTTACGAAAACGGACAACACGCCGCCGTGGTTGAGATTCTGGCCAAGTGCAAAACTTTGGCAGAGACGATCAACAAACTTCTACCTGAGGGACAGGAGAAGGCGCAGGCGTTCGATTTTATCCGGCAGACGGTTATCATTTCGGAATTGGCGATCAGATGGAAATGGCCGGCTGGAAAGATCAACATCGTTTAGACTTGAGATGTCTCCGCAAATCGGCGGCGGTGTCTCAGGCTGACCTCGGACGGTTGCTCGGACTGAGCCGGGAAAGTGTATGTAGGATGGAGCGCGGCAGGGTTCCGCGCAAACGGATTCTGGCCTTGATTGAGGTCTGGATGGAGAGAACACGGTATGCCCAGAGAAATGGTTCTGAACGACCCTTTAGCCGCCGAGGAGATCAAGGCGATCATCCTCCAGAAAATCGAAGCGGCGATGAACAAGAACGCGACCCTCGTTGACGACATAACCTACCCCGGATTCCGCGTCAAGTTCGATGTGAAGATCGAATATATCCGTTCCGCCGTTCCGGGCACTCTGGTTTGGGCGAATGACGCTCAAGGTGAACAGGATGGCCAGGCGACGGCAGAGACAGCGGCTGGCGAGTACGAGTCGGACCCATCGCCGAACAAGACCCGCGAAGATAACGACCTTCCTCTCCCGGTCATGGTGCAGACCCCCACAGGCCCCCAGAGGCGTCGAGTAAGGATTCAGAATGCCAAAGCCAAAGCCAAGTGAACTGACGCTCCCTGAGGCGATTCTGGCCCTCGCAGAGCAATTCAAGAGGTACAATGATGCCCATGAGCCGGTCATCGTCAAAGTCGCCGAAGCGGAGTCCTACAAGGCCAGTTACGAGCGTGAGCCGGAAGGAGCGCGGGAACTCCACGAATTCCTTACCGGCAAAGACTCCGCGGCTGGTGTCGGACGGACACCGCGAGCGTCGAACCGCCGAAGCGAGAAAGCGCCTCGGGGTGACGGCGGAGATGATGGCGGGGGTGCCTGATGTTACCCGGAATATCGTTCGTGCCTGCGGGAGTGTATATCACGCAGTCGAAGCACTCCGTTCGGACGATAGCGAAGACGCGCAGAGCTTTATTGCTAAATGGGACATCCTCTCCCCCTCAGACCGAAAAAGACTCCGGCTGGAAGAGGTATTCACCGCAGCAGGAATTTCTGCCCGACGCTTCGTTGAAGTCCTCACCGGCGCCCTGATGCAGCAGTGCCAGGACGTGACCAAGATGATGGTAGCCGTCGCCCAACCAAAGGTCATCCAATCCACTATCAAGGCCGCTACCGACCAAGTGCCCATCGTCGCCATGAACGCCATCGGGGTGATGAAGGTGGTCGGCCACACTAACGGCGATACGAAGGCGATGGAGATATTCCACAAGGCTACCGGGTTCCTGCCCACCCCCAAAGGCTCGAACACTACCATCAATCTCAATCAGTTGAACCAGACCGCGAACATGGAAAGCGGAGACGAAGAACCAGAGTTGCAAAGCATGGATGAATTTTTGATGGAGATTCAGGACGTAATCCGGCCCCAACTTCCCGCCCCGTCTCCCGCTATTCCCCAACTGGCCCACGTCCCCGACATTGAGTATTTGGAAACGGAGGTCTAGTGTACTCGCCGCGCATTGTTCTTGAAAAACTGGCGCGGTTCAGGGCCAAGTATTCATGGATGCCCGTCGAGCATTCCATCGAAGAAATAGATAGAGTCAATGAGCATATGAAAACGCTCTATCGCAAAAACGCGAAGGGCGATACGATTTTCGACGATACTCTGCTAACCAAGCCCCTTGAGCGGTGGATACAGAATGAACGTGCGATGTGCGCCATCTCCTTTGAGTACTACCTGACACGCTACCACTACATTTCCGCCAACAACCGCATCTTCCGCTTCGCCTTTCGCGGCGGTCAGAGAGTGCTATTCAACGAGATTCAGGAGTTGGAGGATAAAGGTCTTTCCATAGAAATCATGCTACTCAAAGCGCGGCAGGGAGGATTCTCGACGTTCGTGGAAGCCCTTATGACCCATCGGGCGTTGTTCGTTCCGGGTGTGAAATGCACCATCGGATCTGCAAATGACCAGAAAACCTACGTTATGATGGGCATGATGTACACCGCGCTCGAAAACCTTCCGTGGTGGCTCCCCCCGCAACAAACCAAAGATAAGCGTTCCGGTTCGGCCTTGTTGGAATTTGCCCATGTAGGTTCCCAGATCGTCATTCAGTCGGGCTCAATCCGCGGCGGCATCGGGCAAGGAACCACGCCTACCGCTATACATTTAAGCGAAGTCTGCGATTATACAAACCCGCTGGAACAAATTGAGGAGGGCTTATTCAAGGCTGTTCACCCCGGACCCGAGATTCTTATGATCCTCGAATCGACGGGGAACGGTAACGCTACATGGTGGGCGAAACTATGGTATGGAACCAAGAGACTTCACCGGCTGTTCGTTCCGTGGTTTATGACTCCCGAGCTCTATCCGTCAGACGAATGGCTCAAGCAGTACCCGATGCCTGAATCGTGGCGGCCGAATTCCCGCACCCTGGAGACGATTTCCAAGTGTGAAGCCTACGCCCATTGCACCCCGGCTTTGACTAGAGTTTTGGGAAAAAACTGGAAGATGCCATTCAATCAGCAATGGTTTTGGGAGTTCAACTTTGAGGACGCAAAGGAGCGCGGGATTGAGAAGTCGTGGCTGCGCCATATGCCCTGCGATGCCTTCGACGCACTTATTGGCGAGAACGACGCGGTATTTGATTTGAAGGCTGTACAGGAGTTGGGCGAGAAGCGAAACCGTATAGTCGATATCTATGGCGTGATTGGCGAAGGGATAGCGGAGAGACACGACCCTCCGGCGATTGAAGGCGTCATTGACGTCAACAAGCCCCGAATCGCAATCGAGTGGAAAACCCCGCACGATATTCGTCTTGAATGGGTGCTGATGCCCCTGATGGGGGATTACGAGTCCTCATCCTTCGACCCTCAGAATAAACTCCTGATATGGGAGCATCCTGAGCGTGGGGCGCTATATTCCATCGGCCTCGATACCGGGACCGGCGTGGGCGGCGACAGAAACGTGATCGACGTGAATAAGTATGGAGCCGATGCTGTTCCCGATATTCAGGTGGCGCAGTTCGCTTCCGACACAATAGACAACGTGGAAATTTATGCGTGGGCGATGGCGATTGCGGCTTACTATTCACAGTATTACGAGGATGAGCAGACCGCTCGGTTCGTGATTGAGCAACGCAGGAAATACGGAGACTCCTGCTACCATGCTCTCAAGCTTCACGGTTTCAGGAACCATCACCATTTCAGGGAGTATGACAAAAAGACTCTCCGCCCCAAACCGAGTCCTCACGCAAGGGAGGGATGGTGGACAAACGAATGGTCACGGCCCTTGCTTTTAGGAACCTACAAACATGCTGTCGAGAATGGTTGGTTGACGGTCAATTCCCGTTTCACGCTTGAAGAGATTGAGGCATTGGAGCAGGTGACAACGCCGGCAGGAAAGACGCGGCAGGATCACCGCTCCGGCGGCCACGATGACCGCGTATTTTCCGGGGCGATGGCTTATTTTACATTTCACGACAACGACCTTATGGCCGAGCGGTCAAAGAAGAAGTACAATGCAGGGGAAGAAGACGGGTACGAAGTGGACTACTCGCCGTGGGTCCAGACCGTACCGAACCCAGGCGCGGCGGATTGGTTTGAAAGGTTTGCATGAGAGGGCAGATAAGCGATAGCCAATGCGTCGTCTACTGGCAGCATCCCAGCGGCGAGTTGATGCTGGCTCCCGATACCCGCATTAAGCCCTTTATCGGCTGGCGGCG
This sequence comes from uncultured Occallatibacter sp., assembly GCA_964525655.1. Taxonomy (GTDB): domain Bacteria; phylum Acidobacteriota; class Terriglobia; order Terriglobales; family Acidobacteriaceae; genus Telmatobacter. The sequence continues at coordinate 23,416 of CAZGHZ010000067.1, read as the reverse complement.
GATCGAGTGCAAAACGGTTGCCGATATAGAGCAATTCTCCCGCCGCATGGCTTCTCAGGAATACAAGAAAATGCGGTCGATGCGCGTTGAGGACCATATGCGGTCACAGTCCTACCGCGATCGACTGAAGGCGAATTGCAGGCTGCGGCTGGCCTCTGGGTGCATCTCTCAGGAAGACGAGTTGATGACGCGCAGAACTTTACAGAATTTGGAGCGCAAAGATGAGTTGTTTTTCAAAATGCTGGCCGACGAACCTGATTTGAGCAGGGCGAGTTTGGTGATCGAACGGCAGGAAGAAGTAATCGGGATGGCGAAGTACGCTCGCAAGCGTAGAGGTTTATCCGATGAGGAAGTGAACCCAGTTAGTAAACTGGCAGAGGTTACGGCATGATAGACGATCAAGACACTCGGCACTGGCAACCGCCGGCGCGGGACGCAAAAGGCTCAGAGAAGATGGCTTGGGTCAATGATATTGTTTCCAGCGGAGAACAATTCAATTCATCCCTGCTCTCGTCTCGGGACATAGGCGCGGCCATCAACCTGATTTCCGGCAAAGCGTCGGACAGGCTGAACCAATCTCGGTCGAATATCAACATGAACCGCGAAAAGCGGGCGCTGCGCGAAGTGGTTGCAAATATCTCGGATATTCGTTCTGTGGATGCTTACGTGTCGGACAATCCCGCCTATCAGGATTTTCTTACCATGCTGAACAAGGTATGGAAGGCGGTCTACTTTGAGAGCAAATTCCCTACAGCGTTCAAGAAAGCGACGCAGTGGCTTGTGGCTGGAGGGTTTTCGTTCATATCTCCCGTCTACCGAAACATGAGGCTTCAGGCCAAGTCCGCGCGGCGTATCGACTTTGACGTTTATTCCTGTAATGACGCTCTACCGTTCCAAATTCCTGACGACAACAAAGTGCAGGGCGCCTATGCTTGGACCCGCATCAAGTTCATGCCCGAATACGAAGCCCACGCCAAGTTCCCCAAATTCCAATCGAAACTCCGTCCCGTTGCCCGCCGCCGTTATAGTGGAAACGCGGCCAAAGACCGTATCACGCTCGCAGAGAAATTCAGGGCGGGAATGGGCGATCCTCAGAACGGGAACTGGTCGGCACAGATGGATGAGATTCGTTACACAACAGTTCGAGATCTGAGCCTGAACGACACCAAGAAGCCTATTCCGATGGGAAAACCGGGGAAGATTGAGTCGTACATCGTTCCCTATTTACGGCAGGAATTGCCCACAGCGGAGTTTGTGCAGCCCGGCATTCGCAAGACGCGCAAGGCTAGTGAAGAGGATTGCTTCCTCTACCCCAACCTGAGAATCCTTGTCACGCAGTCTGGTATGCAGGAGCCATTGTACGACGGGCCATTCTGGGACTGGCACGGTATGCACCCTCTGGCGCGGTTTTCGGCAGACGAGTGGCCGTGGGAGCCTGGATACTCTTTGGCCGGCGACATTGTTTCGCTTGGTGATGCGCGTAGGGCTTTGCTCCGCGGTATGGATCAGACCCGCGATGCAAGGCTTGACCCTGCGCTGATGTACGACAAAAACGCCGGAATCAACCGCAAAACGATGGAACAGTTCGACCCATACGAAGTGCGAGCAAGGCTCGGTGTCGAGGGCGAGGTCAGCGACAAAACAGTGAGGCCGATGCTGCCAATGGAGATGCTGAATCTGCCGGAATGGATATTCAACTTCCATAAACTGCTTTGCGATGAGCAGGATTACATGCTGGGGCTCGACGCGCTCAAGAATTTAGCTAAAGCAAAGATCGCCTCCGCAGATAATGCGATTGAGAAAGCGCAGGAGGAAGCTGGCCCAATTGCCACGGACATTTCTCACGGCATGGAAGAACCGATGGGCGAATTGATGGAGATGGTCTTGGGTGACGTGATGCAGTATTACCCAACGGGCCGCATCATGCAATACGTCGGCCCTGGCGGGGTGGCGAAAGAGGTATTCGACTTCAAGCCGCAAGAACTTGTGCCTTCACATGGAGCCGATGAGGACACCGCAAACGGAAGTTCGATTTACAGCCGCATGGATCGAACCAAGACGTTCCTCTCCAACATCCACGCACAGGTTGCCCCCGGCTCTCTTCATGGAGAAGTGCAGACGAAACAGAAATTGACGTTGCTCCAGTATCAGAGATCCGGTGGCATAATCTCGTCTGAGACAGTGGCCAAAGCTCTCGACATTCCAAACTGGGGAACCTTGGAAGGGAACACCGAAGTTGAGAAGTGGCAATCGGAACAGAAGATGAAACTGGAATTTGCGGAGAAGATGAAGCAGCTGGCTACAGCCCTCGAACCACAGGGCGCTGCCGGGCCTCCACAAGCCCAGGGAGCGACCGGCAAGGCCAAGCCGGGGCATCCTCCCTCTGGAAATAAGCCGCCTCAAATGAAAACGAAAGGAAGCGCGGAAGGACCACGCGCCACGATAACCACATCATGATAAACCCATTCAACAGCAAACAGTTTCAAGTGATCCGCAAGAAGGCGCGAGAGTACGCTCTGGCGAAGTGGACCGGCCCAAAGGACGATGACACGTTATCGGAGTTGCTTAAGCTCTTTCGACGCGAGAAGTGGCGCGGGCAGTTGAGGGTGGATTACCCCGGCAACGGTGGGATCAATGACGTAGTTTTCACTGAGCAGCCGTCGAAAATGGACGCCGATGAAAATTAGTTGTTGACAATACCCTACCGTTTGGGCGTATGGTGTATTGAGAATACGAGATTCTGGAGCGCCCCTCTCGGGGATACGCGACATGGCTCAGAGCGCAAATGGCTCTGGGCCATTTGCTTTTGCAGTCAAAATCAACCGAGAGGAGAACTCAAATGGCAAAACATCGCGTAAAGCGTCACAAGGCCCACAAGGGCGGACACAAGGGGCTGAAGATCCACGGTGGATTCAAGGCGATGGAGCACAAGAAATCCCGCCGGAAGAAGGCGTAATTGGCCACTGCTCCCCAACCCGTACCGCAGGGCGCTCCTCCTCCAAGACCCGCTGGAGCGCCCGCTGGTGCAGTTGTCCAGATTGTCGAGCAGCTTGACCGCCTATCAGGGATGCTTGGCCAAGTGTTTCCGGGGGCTTCGGAAGAGGCTGACGGAATCCAGAAACTCGTCCAGCAGATTCAATCCAAAGTTGCATCAACGGTGTCGCCGGCACAACCGCAGGCACCGCCAATCTAGGAGAACTGAATGGACATCCGAGCAATTCTGAAGGAACGCGGCGTAGCCGATGCGGACGCAGAGGCAATGATGGGCAATCCCGCCTATAAATCCATCCTTGAGGGCTTTGTAGCCGACGCGGAAGAGGGTAAGACGGCTTTCCTGAAGGCGCAGGAGATTGAGACGAATCTCAAGAAGTGGAAGCAAGAAGTTGTAGACCCGCACTACCTCAAGAAAGATCAGGAGTACGCGCAGGCTCAGGCAAAGTTAGCCGAGCGCACCGAGTACCTGAAAAGTTTGAAGGCTCAGGGCTATGAAGTTCCCGATGCGTGGATCGCCGATGGAGAGCCAGTGAAAAAGCCCGATACTCCCCCCGTTGTTATTCCTCCCGGCACATACGTTGCTCCGTCCGAACTTGACGCGCAGGGTCGCGCTTACATGGCTCTGATGTCGATGTCCGAGAGGGCGCGTGATCTTTTGGGCCACGGCCTCGATGTGGAATCCGAATATGACGACTTTGGCAGGAATAGGCGCCCCGGAGAGAAATTGCGTGACTACATCGACCGCAAATACGATCTCTCGACCAAGCAGAAGGAAAAGGACACCGCAAAAGCGGCCGCCGAAAGAAAAACTATTGAGGATGCCGCAATCGAGCGGTGGAAAACTGAGAATCCGCAATCTGCGAGTCCCGAGTTGGCGACTCCGGCCGCGACCAAGTACGACAAGATCAAATCCTTGCCGGAGGAGCAACGCAACTCCTGGCAGACCGAAGCTGGACGCGAGGCGCAAACGTTGGCGCGTCAGAAGAAGTATGAGAGTTTATTGGTTCACTAAGCAGTAAGGAGATAACCACATGCCGGATCCTACGTTCAATGGCGATATTCAAGCCAGCACGTTCAACGATTACATCGCGGACGTTGCCTATGACAACTTCTTTGTGAAAACGGCCTATCAACAGCACATGAGGGCCATTGGGTCCATCGACCCGTTCACGGGAGGCAAACTGATGGAGGAGCCGTTCATTATGGGTTCCCCGGCTTCCGGGTTCGCTGCTCCGGGCACGAACTTCGAGATTGAGCATGTCCAGCAACTTGCGGCGATGGCCTTCCCGCCACGCCTCTGCACATCGCGGGATATGTTTGAGACGTTCTCGCTGCAAGTGCAGAACAAGGGGCCGAACGCCCGCATCAAGCTCAAGGACTTGTATTACCGCAATGCCATTGCGTCGATTTCGACCAACGTAGAAGTTGCGGCCTATCATCACGGCCAGTCAGCCATTTCCGGCCAGATCAGCGATGACGGTTCGCTCCGCATCAATGGCATGGCTGAGGCTCTGAATGATGGCAAGAACAATTCATGGGACGGGAACTACTACCTGAACTACGGGTATCAGGTTCGCAACGGTAACATCGGGCCGGCGAACAACTCCATCCCTGTGTTCTTTGGAAACTCCGATGGAACGGCGGCGGCGATCAGTGTTCGCCAACTCATCAATTTCCTTGTCCGCCAGCGCAAATTCTGCGAAGGAAAGTCGCCGGAGATCACCATCACCACGCCTAACGGGTGGGGATATATTCTTTCCGCTCTGCAAACACAGCAGCAATTTACAACGGCGTGGGATGGCAAGTTCAAGAACCTCCCTACGGTTCCCGACACGGAAGGCATTGCGTTCCTCGGGACGGTCATCTACGACGACATTCTCACACCGGGGGCGGCGTGGGGCGCGGATTTCGATACCGCCTACATCACCGCCGGCAACAACCTCACCAGCAGTTTCACGTCGAGCTCCACATGCACAGGCGTAACCAGCCCATCGAATATGCCTGCCTCTACGAGCCTCACAGTTGGCGAGACTTTGTGGGCATTGACTGGAAGGGCATGGAAGTACCGTCCGACCGATGACCCGGACTTCCTGTTCGGTGCGCGTGAGAATCAGGTTTACAACAACAACACGAACGACGCCTGCCTTATCAATCTGGCGCTCAACGTGTATTCGCCTTCACCCCGCATGTCGGGACAGGCGTTTGGGTTCAACGGCTAAGAATCGACGATTGAGGAGAAAATCATGGCGCGTACAGTTGTTGGCTACATTCCGAGTGGATTTCTTAACAGCGCAGCTTCGGCTACGTCGAGCGGTTCCACGGATGCTGAAACCGGCGCAACTATTCAGGCTGGTCTTGTAGTCGGTGCGTTCACCGAGTACGGCGACAGTTCGGCTTCCACGTTCTCGACTCGGGGAGTGGTGAGCGTGAACCTTCTGACCGCCGGAAGTGGACAGACCGCCGGCACTTATCAGGTCACAGCCAACACCGGCGGCGCGGTGATGCAGTATGTCGTGGCGGCAGGTGGAACCGTGACCGCGCAACCCACTGTTCTTTTGCAGGGTGGCCCTTATACGGATGCGGCCATTCCGACATTCACCCTTCCGGCAAACGGTGGTACTGCCGCAACGGTGCAGGCGAATATCGGGCTGCTCTATTCGGGAACCTATCAGTGGGTGCAGCTTGACCCGGCTTATTCGGGCGCGAACATCCTCCCCGGCCAGCCGCTTTGGTATGTCGAGTCAGCATCGGGAATCCAGGTCACGCCCACATCGGCGGCTTCAAATCTGTACGACTGGGCTGGAACAAGCATCGATCCCAACTTTGGCCCGTCACTTCCCTATGCGTTCATTCAAGTTGGACCGGGCAAGCACAGGGTTCTTGTGGGTAGCCAGGCGGGAACCGTCAACACCTATGGCGTGACGGTCGACACATCGGCAGGCACAGCCAACTACGTCGCGGTGGCGGTGGCGTCGCTTCTTCCCTACAGTTATATGGGAATGCCACTGGCAACGATCGTGGCAAAGTCCACTGGGCTGGCTCGCATTACACGTTCACTGGCGAGGTTCTAAAATGTCAGACACGATTCTGGATCGGTTCACTACGGGGCAGGGAAAGATTCTTCCGGTAGATCATACTGGCCCTGCATCCTACACGACCGGCGGCGAGACGGTTGGGACGCTGAACAACCTCACCGGGATCGCCCTGCTCGGCCTCGACAGCGTGGACTTCGTTGAAGGGTCCGGTAGTTTGTCCCTGAGCGGGAACTACACGGTGCAGGTTCAGCAAATCGGCACCGGGGTTCGCAAGCAATTTAAATTGAAGTGGCTGACCGCCGCGGGAAACGCGGGGGCTGTTGTAGTGGTGACTCCAGGGGCCTCTCCATACGCATATACCGCGACTTCGGCCGGCACATTGGTTATCGCAGGCGGAACTGTTTCGGCGGTGACGATCACTCGGGGAGCGGCGACGGCGGTTACTTTGCCGACTGCTGGACCGATCACTGTTGCTGTGGGAGATATTGTGACAATCACCTACAGCAGCCTCCCGACGGTAACATTTCTTCCATCTGGAACGGGGAGCGAAGTGGCGTCTGGTACATCCCTCACGGGGGAAACGGTTCGATTGGCGTATATCGGCAAGTAAGTTCATCGCGGGCGCAACCTTCGGGTCGGGGCAAATCGTCCCGGCCCGCTTTTTTAGGAGCAAGAAATGTCGCTGGCTACCATGATTGCGGAGATGCGGGGTGCCGTTCCGGGGTACTCTGGCCTGCTTGCCAGAACGCATATCAGAAATGCGTGGGACGATGTTCGCAATTTGAAGGGTTGGAGTTTCCAGTTAGGCAACGGCGGTTTTGGAACGCCTCCGCTCATCACCGCAGGCTCGGTTACAGTGGCCTTTGGTGCTTCCACAGTGACCGGAGACGCGGCGGCGACGGTGGCTTGGGGTTCCGCGTCCCAACCGGGCAGTCTGCTCACGCAGAGGCAATTTCGCATCGGCGGCGGCACCATCTACAACATCATCGGTTATGCGGTTGTTGGTGGTTTCGGGGTACTGACCATGGACCGTCCGTATTACGACACGACTTCTGGTTCCACGCTTGGCTATTCGATCTATCAGTGCTACTACCCGGTTCCGGTGTCTGATTTTCTCGCGTGGGAGTCGGTGCTGGATATCAACAACGCGATTGACTTAGTGACAGGGACGGCGAAGAAGAACAAGGACTGGGTCGACGCGAACGATCCGCAGCGGCAGATATTCTCGAATCCCGGCTCCATTATCCCTTACGGTACAGACCAGCGTTCGGGCTCGTCTACGGCCGGATGGATGGTATACGAACTTTATCCTCAGCCGCAGGCGCAGTACGCTTACCAGACGTGGTACAGCCGCAAGGGAGCGGATCTCGTTAATCCATCCGATACGCTTCCTTTCCCAATCACAGAACATCTGGTCAAGACGCTGGCAAGGGTGAAGGCTTACGAGTGGCTAATGGTGAAACTGGAGTCCGAGGGAAAGACCACATCCGCACTCCAGTTTGCGATGGGAGCAGCGGCGAAAGAGGCTGCAGCGCAGTTGAAAGAGATTCGTATGGAGGACCGCGACCGCGTGGATATGTGGTCCACGGTCCTCAATCGCATCAAAGGTCAAGGATACGTTACGACATTCAATCCGAACACGGGTCAGGTGATAAGCAATAACACGGCGTAGGAGGGAGAGATGGCTCACTGGATTTAAAAGGCGACGGCAAGAATGAAGGCGAAGGGTACCATCGGTAAGTTCGGCAAGGCGACCCCGAAAAAGATTGCGGCGGCAAAGAAAAAAGGCGGCGTGGCCAAAAAAGAGGCCGTGTTTGCGGAGAACATGAAAAAAGCTGCTCGGAAGCGGGCTGCACGGAAGAGAGGGTAGTTGGCGACGAGTGCCCCATATTCGTACCTTACACGGCTGCAAACGCAGCAAGCCCTATCCCTGCGCTTGAACGATACCGCCAACGTCCATTGGACCGTGACTGAGGTTTTGGACTATATCTATGAGGCTCTGAGGCTGTGGAACTGTCTCACTCAGGAATGGATTCAGGACTGGGCAACAACCTACACGCAGCCTAACCCCGCAACGCTCGCCGCATGGCAATCGACAGGGAATAATGCCAACTCGACGGTAGGGAACAATCCGACGTCGCCCCGGTACCAGACGTTGACTGATTCCTATGTTTATATTGTGGCTCAATATCATCTTCTGGAGCCGCCGAACGGCAATGCTTCATGGACAGGTACAAGCCAATTTACGCTTGCCGATTTTACTCAGGCTCTCCAGCGGCGACGCGACCAGATTCTTCAGGCGGTGGGGTGCAATATCGCACCGATTTCTCCCATCAACATCGTTCCGGGAACCAATCGGATTGTGCTGCCGGACTCGACTTCGCAGAGCGTTCTGGACATTCGCCGGGTGCGATACATCCCCGCTACGGGTTTTGGTTTGCCATCTACCCTCTGGCGCGATGATTCGCTGGCGATGGAGTACTTCAACAACACCTATGAGCAGACTGAGGGAACTCCGCTTGTGTGGGACGTGATCGGCAGTCCTCCGCAATACATCACCTTCGACGCTCTGGCTGGAACACCTAACTCGCTTGACATTCTTGCTATCCTGTCGGGCGGCCTCATTACGCCTCCCACCGCTTCGCCTTTACTGATACCGGATGACTGGTACTGGGTGTTGAAGTTCGGCGTGATGGCTGACTTGTTGTCGAAGGAGGCAGAATCCACCGACCTTGAGCGGGCCGCATATTGCGAGCAGAGATTCGCGGAAGGCTTGAAGTTGATGGTGGAGATGCCGTGGCTGACTCAGGCGCGAATCGACAATGTTCCATGCGACACGCCATCGGTAACAGAAGCCGATGAGAACGACAACGAGTGGCAATCGAACCCTTCCGCTCAGACGGAGATCGTGCGCGGAGGCATAGACTTGTTTGCGGTCAGCCCGACGATTCCTGCAGGTTCGGCGGTAAGCGTGACACTATCTTTGGTTGGCAACGCTCCTATTCCGGCAACCGACTCAGCGTTTATTCAAGTGAGCCGGGATGTGCTTGATGCCATACTGGACGAGGCTCAACATTTGGCGCAGTTTAAGCATGGGGGAGTGGAATTCAAGGCATCGCTCGCGCTTCATCAGAATTTCATCAATGCAGCGATCCAGACGAATAGCCGGTTGGCAGATAGCGGGATATTCGCAGAACAGTTGCGACCGGAAGTAAGCAGACAGGAACAGGCACAACCGAGATTCCAAGAGGAGACGAAGCCATGAGAATTCTTCAAGTAACACTGGGCAGCGGAGCGACGCAGGTAGTCGCTAATCAGGATGCTGTGATCGGGGGATACAACATCTACTGCTCTGTGCTGATCTTTCAAAACAATGCCAGCCATAACGTGCGGGTGGGCGATAACACCGTGACAGCCAGTCGCGGAATCCTGCTCAATCCGGGCGGGTCGAACACGCTTACCGTCTGCCCTCCGCATGGGACATTGCTTTCACAGTATTACCTCTACGGCACCAGTGGCGACGTGATCGACGTGATGTACGAGGTATCTCAATAAGGTGAAGAATGGCTAATTTCGGCGGCATGGATTTAACGAATCCGATCAACCGTATCCGTGCTGGAATGGCGGCAGTGTGCGCGAATGTAAGAGCGTATTTAAAAGGTGGATTCGCACTCCGTAACCCTCTCACCGCCGCTCTCTACACACTCGCCGCCGCCGTTCATACCATTCGCAGGTTAAACGATTCGACTCCCAACGGTCCCGCTTCAGGGTATTCGATCATCAATGGAGCGGGTACGGTTGTATCGCTTTGGAACTCGACGGCGGGTGTAGTCAATGTGGCTACTGGAGTGAGCGGCAATCCGATGTCGTTTGTTCCTTTCCGGCCTAACACGTCTCCGCAACCTTGGATGTATATTGGCGACTCGGCTCCTGCCGGGAACGTGACCTTGGCGACACAGTACCTTATCAGCGGAACGCCGGTTAGTTTTGTTTCGAGTGGGATGATGAAGGTGCGGTCTGACGGCCTCGTGTACAAAATGGGCATCAAGGAACCGCAACTTGCCCCGCTGGTCTCGACTGCAAACTCCAGCGTCACTACAACCGGCACATTGGAAGCGACCGCGATTCCCTGGACAAACTATTCCGGGGCCAACTCTGCCTACAATTACGGCGAGACAAATGGGTATCCCAAGCCTTCCCCGGACGGGACGGCTCCCTACATCGTCGATTGCGCCAACGCTTCTTTCATTACCATCAACTCGATTACCGGCTCCGCGACAATCAATGGAGGCACGAAAACGCCGACATCCTCCGGGCCGGTGACGAGCACCTATCCGGCCTACTACATCATGGCGGCAGGGACCGGTGTTACTCCTCCATCGAGTGCAACTGTTATCACCGGATGCTTCACGGACGGGGCGGGAAATGTCATTGCGGCGGGCGCGGCTCCGCTTTATGTGCCATCCGTGGTCGATGTCGGTGCGGCCATTGGAGTATCGAACGGGATTCAGGTTCCCTCTGGAGCTCAGGTGTTCCAAATCGGCATCGATTCGTCCGGCAACACGTTTTCATCGAATTCACTTTCCGGTTCCTTTGCTATTTCTGTCACGGTAACAACCAATGCCCTGCCTACGGTTACATCGATTCTCGGTAGTCTCACGGCTTACTATTGGGGCGACTCCCCCACGTCCGGGCCGGTGGGGGCCTACATCTGGAAGAATCCCGACGACTCGGGCGGCGGTGGTCCCACCCGATCGATATCTGACGCGGTCGGTTCGACCACGGGGAACTCATTTATCTTCGATTGCTCATTCGGTTCTGCGGCATCGCCTCCTCTAGCGGCTGGTATCCCCGGACTTCCCGGTGTGGGAACTGATGCGCTTGCGATGCAGTGGACGGTCCTAAGTCCTGAAAGCGTGGCTATCGGGAGTAACGCAGTCTTTGCCGCGCCCATCACTGTTCCTTCGTATAACGTAAACAATACCGAGTTTGCGAACTTTAACTTCTGCTTGACAGGACAAATTTATTTTCCCGCATCGGGGGATTACACGCTGGTTCTCACATCCCATCAAAGCTGCATGTGGGGCATCGGTGGCGGCGTGACTCTGGTATCTGCAACGGCAACGGGGAGCGGGGAAGGCTCGGGGGTCAGTCTGTCGGATTATGGGCAGACCATCACCGTTGTTGGCAAATATCCGCTGCTTCCGAGGCAGGTCTACGCGAACGGCACATCGGGAACCTATTCGCGGGTCAGTGCGGTGGTCAACGCTCCCGCCGCCGGAATTTATCCCATCGAGATTGATTACGACTACTGGTACGACAAGCCATCGACCCCAGGGCGTATTTTGCTTCTGATGGCGTCTCCGACTCCCACGGCGACCCCGACTATCATTCCTCCGTTACCCATCGGCGTGAGGGAAGAAACACAGTACCGCTACGTTTATCGCTCAGACGCGACGGGAGCGCAGTCGAACCCCTCTCCAGAGTCGGCGGTAGAGTCTGTCCCGGTCACGTCCAACACCATCACATCGGCGTGGTCGCCCGATCCGCAGGTGAATTGGGTGGACTATTACCGCATCGACTCGGCAACGTCTGATTTCACCTACGTCAACACCGGCCCGAATGACGGGCTGGGAGGCACGGTTGCGGGAGTCACCTTCAACACTTCGGTAACGGATTCTTTATCGGATACTGAACTCGGAACGCAACTGCTCGATTACTCGAACTTTGAACCGTTTCCGAATACCGACCTTCCACAAAGGGGAACCTGCTCGGTATCCGGCGGAGTCATTACCTGGCTGTCGGGTGGAGCGGTAGGGGGAACGCAGCAGGGATTCAATATGGCCTGGCTGGCCGGCACCACTATCCTGATCGGTTCGCCTACGTCGCTGGCCTACGTGATGATCGCGCGTCCCACGCCGGCGGCGTTCCAGAACTCCTATCTCTACCCTATGGGGTTTGTGATTCTCGACCCGGCCTATCACTACCAGCAGGTGACCGTGAGCGGCACGTCTCAATCGACCGGAACTCCGTCATGGAACGATGCTGGCGGCACGACGACGAGCGGCGGGGCAACGTTTCAGGATCAGGGGTTGATATTCAACGGCAACGGCTATGCCACGCAAATTACGATTCCCGGTGTTCCTGATGGAACCAGTCTTGCTTATCAGATTCCCGAACCCGCTCTCGCAGCCGTTCCGGTGGCGTATCTATGGGGTCCGAGTGACAACATACCTTTCACGCTGGGGTGCACGGGGAGCGATGGGACTTTGCGCTGGTGCGCGGGGAATAACCTCGATTCCGCCCCCGACACCAATCAGCAGGATTTGACGGATCCATCGGAAGCTCTGGTGAACGGCATCCTCACGGGCGGAAAATCCATCGTATTCACGATCAAGAGAGCTATCGCGGTAGTGCCAAACTTCTTCAACGCCCTGGCGACAGCGCAGGGTACCACAGGGTCTACGTGGTCGGTCAAAACAACGAGCATCAACCGCGGATTGTTTATTCCGCGATGTCTCTGTGTCTCGGGGGGAGGGTTGCTCTATTTCCGCGTCGATGATGGAATCCACGTCTCCCCCAGCGGACTGGAGTCGAAGTCCATTACTGACGAAACGCTCTATCCGTTATTTGCGCATGAAGGGTCTGCTCCAGTGGCGATTTCCCGCAACGGAATCACGGTTTACCCGCCGGACGACTCGCTGCCTAACAAACAAAAGTTCACCTACCAAAATGGGTATATGTATTGGGACTATCAGGGAACGGACGGCAACCCGCACACGTTGGTTTTCGATGAGGCGGCGATGGGGTGGATACTTGACTCGACCACTCCGGCGGCTACGGTCCACGCGGCCAACGAAGGCGAATCGACGCAGGGCATAATTGTAGGCTGTGCTGACTTCTCGGTGAGGCAGATGGCCTCGACGGGAACCGAAACGGTCACAGGTACCGTCCTGACCCCGGCAATAGGCTCTGAGGGGTTCGCTCACATCTTTGAAATTACGGTCGAGTATTCTTCTCATGCAACGGTCACGCTGTCATTCATTGCGGCGGATTCGGGAAATGGCAGTTATGGTCCGAACTCGATTACCCTTCCATCAACGGGCGGGACTCCGACCAAGTATGACACGAAGGTTAGCGCCAACAAGTTCAAGTGGCTCCAGATGCAGTTCCAAAGCACAGATCACGATCTTCAGGTTTACCTTGAAGGCTGCATAGCCGACATGAAGCCGTGGGGTAGTTCGGAACCGTTCCAAGCCGTACAGACGTTTGGCGAATCGGGCGGGGGAGGGGCTGAGAAGTGAGCACTAATTCAACGAGTTTCCGCTACCCTGTAGACGTAGACGGCAAAGCCCATCCCGACGTGGTGGAAGCACTCAAGTATCACGATGATGCCATTACCGATCTCCAACAGTCGATTTCATACCTCAAAGGAAAGAGCACGTCAACGTCAACGTCCACATCGTCAACAGGGGCCGTTACGGGCGCATCGGAAACTGTCATTATCGAAAACGGCGGCACTTCCACGCAATCCATCGGCGCCGTCAATAATCAAGCAGGGGTAACGGCCTACACCACTGTCCCATCGGATTACGGTTCTGAAATTCTGTTGAATGATGCGTCTGCAATCGCTGTCACGTTGAGCAGCCTCACATCGAATCCTGGCCTGAAGTTGCCGTGGTTTACGACGATCAACAACATCGGCATCGGCACCGCCACTCTGACTCCGACATCAGGAACCATCAACGGAAACTCATCGCTTTCTTTACCGGGCGGAACCTTCACTACTATTTACTTTGACGGAACAAATTTCACGGCGGAGATTCCAGCGGTATCGGGCAGCGGCGTGACACAAATCATCGCAGGAACGAACATTTCTCTCAGCCCTGCTGGGGGGACCGGAGTAGTAACCGTGAGCGCGCCGGGCGGCGCGGGATACAGTCTTGGTGGAACTCCCACAACAGCGAATATCACACTGGGGGCTGGGGCAGGAACAGGAGCAACAATATCGGTTACGGGGTTTGACGGAGCGCACCAAATCACCTTAAACACTGGAACAGGATGCGTGGCAACATCACAGGTATGGTTTTTGACTTTTACCGCTACTCGAAGTGGAGGAGCGGTAATCATTCAGCCGGGAACCGGAACAACTTACGGGAATTTCTCGTCTCTCAGCCAGATTCCGCAAGCGAATGTCTCGACAACCGAATACGGAGTGATTGCAGGGGCCGTTCCTTTAAATGACAGCACAACGTACAGGTTTTATATCAGTTGCCCATAAATCGGGGTAGAATGAAGGCGAGATGCGGAAACTGGACATAACGGCTCGGCGGTGCAGCAGTTGCGGGAAAGTCTCCCCATCGCCGCCTCCCGCCGGGAAGTGCGCCGACTGTATCGGGAAGATTGCCAAGATTGCGGCAAGGAAGGGAAAATAGCATGGGAGCGTTTCTGGCTGCATTGATGTCGAAAGGTGGCTCCGGCGGAAAATCTGACAACGCCGGCAAGGTGGATTCGACTACCTACGCCAAAGGTGCGGGGAGTACCGCAGCCCAGCCTTCCTCTTACCACAAGGGCGGAAGGGTCCGTAAAAGCGGAGTCGCTGTGGTGAAGAAAGGCGAAGTCATTCTCACCAAAGCGCAACAGAACAAACTCCGTAAGCAGATTACGGTGCACGAAAAGTCTCCACTCAAGAAGTATCCGGCGAGGAAAAGAGGGTAACATGGGCGGTTTCATTGGTTTGGTTGATAGCGTACTCGGCGGGGCGTCTCCTGAGGCAAAGCAGACGGCGGCCGATCTTGGAGCGATAGGTAAGACAGCTGCTGGAGCTGGACAGCAGAACCTCAACACTGCGGCGAATTGGTACGACCAGATCATTTCCGGCGACCCAACCAAGCAGGCCCAGGCCATCGCGCCAGAAGTGAATGCGGCCAAGACCTCGGCGCAGCAAGACCTGAAAACCTCTGCCATGCAGGGAAACCGCTCAGGAGGAACCAACGCATCGAACGCGATGAGTTGGGATAATGTTCACGCCTACATCACCGACCTGCTCGCCAAGTTGACACAGGGAGCCGCGAGTGGACTTGCCGGAATTGGCGGTGGCGAGTTGAGTACCGGGGTCGGTGCGGCGCAAGCTGGAGGTCAGTTGCAGTTGCAGAACCAGAAGCTTGCGGATGCGGTTGGCTTGGGTCCGTTCTATACGGGAGGCAGTTAAATGGGGATTGAGGAAGCCCTTCTTCCGGCAAAGGTGCGGGAGTTGATGGAAAGACCGGAATCATCTGCGGCATCGCAGAAAACAGCCTACGATATGCTGCAACGCCAGTTTCTTGCCTCGCAATACGATAACCTCATCAATACCCCATTGCCCGACCAAAAATCAGACCCGGAAGGCTATCAGAAGGCCCTCGATACTAAAGCAAAAGCTCTTGAGGCTCGGCAGAAGGTTTATTCTCCAGACCATCACGCCAACCTGGTCGACTCGCTTCACGGCCTGATCACGGGAAAACTAATCGGCGCACAGCCTCCATCCGCTTCTGGACAGCCCCAAGCCTCACCCACAACTCCGGGACAGCCTACAGGGGCACCAGACGCGACGGCGGGGCATCCTTTCCAGCCTTTACCGCCGGGGCACCCTCTGAACAAGTTTCAAGAGGGATTGGACGCTCTCGGACGGCATCTCAAGGCGTTTGCTCATCCCATTGCTCCGAAGCCGGAACCGGACTGGAAATTATTGGCTACGGGAAAGTCTCCCGAGCAACGTAAAGATGAAGAGCAATTGGCGATTATTAAAGCCAAAGAGGATGCAGCGGCGACGGCAGCGAAAACACGCGGAGGTAGCACTCGCCCTGTTCCGTTTGGCAAGGGAAGCATTTCAGCTAAAGATGCACAGAAATTCTCCGAGGACGGAATGGAATTTCCCGATGCGGAGGGTAAACCGATAGATGTATCGAAACTTCCCGAAGATGCCAAGATCACGCCGTGGGCGTTGGGTGGAAAGATTTTCTATACCATTGGCGATCAGGTTCCGCGCGTCATAACCGCCGACAATCAGCGAAACGTGGAGCCGGAAGAGGGTGCATTATCTCCCGCTGGAGAAGCCCCGACACTTGGTGCGGCCCGTGTACCCACGGTCAGCACTCATCAGGTTCCAGGTATGAACCCCGGCGAAAAGGAGACGTTGACTAGCACAAGTACGCCTGTCGCTCCACAATCAAACACGCCACCGAAGGCCGGGAAATCTTTGGCTACGATAAATGCTGGGATTCAGTCTGGGAACGCCACTAGCAAGAAACTTAATAAAGGGAAGCCTGTATCTTCTCAGGCTCCATCTTTACCGCTTACTCAGTCAGAAACTGCTGGGAAGTCAAACTCGTTTCCTCCATCGCCACAGCCCTTCGCTCCTGGCACGTTCCAATCGCAGGGAAAGACAACAAAGCCAATTATCGGCGCAATGCAAACCGTAATCGGTAACGTGGTGGGAGATGAGGGCCAAAGGCCGTTGTGGGACTATGCTCCGATGTTTGATAACCCAGAATTGGCAGGAGCACTTAATAAAGCTCTGACATTGAATGCGCTGACTATTCCTGGCACACAAGATGATCCGACATTTTCGCAAACCCTCGCAACTGGGATTGGATTGACAGGATTTTCACAGCAGCAGATTCATGATGCGAATGTATCGGCGAGACAGGATGTACAGCGTCTTGGGGGGCAGGATGCGATGGATTTGTTTGCCCGCCTCGCCGCATTCCAGGAGGACTTGTCCGCTTTGCGATCTGCCACCAAAGCATCAGCGGCTCAGGGGTCGATTCGTACCATTGTTCGAGCTTCGCCCGTGTACAACGCATCGAGCGGTCAGAACTTCCGCGATCAACTTGCGGCTACGCTGACTACTGGCCGTAACGCCATGAAAGGGTATCCTGAAATCAATCCGGCGTACATTAACTGGTGGGCGGAAGCGGGGCAGAGAGCAAGAGGAGTTCCGCGCTCCTCCGCGTCTCCCCAAGTACCACCTCCGCGCCCTTCCAATGTGCCTGAAGGTTACATCTTCAAGAATGGGTCGAAAGGATTAGGTTGGTATGCCCCCACAATCCACTAAAGCACCCGACTTTATTCCCGCCGAACCAGACTTCATCCCGGCGAACCCTAGTCTAACGACAGAGGAAAGCGAACATGCGCGTCAACTGAAGCCCGCGCTTCCATTGAGTTCTACTATCACGCCGGAGCGCACATCATCTGCGCTTGACAGGTCGCTTGCGCCTTCCGATATGACCGGAAACGATCCCAATACCCTGCGCGGGTACGGAAAAACGTGGGGGGAATTTCTAAAGGGAGCAGGCGCGGGGATCAAATCCTTGATTACAACTCCACCCCCAGGAACCAAAGAAAATCCTATCATTTGGAACCCAATAACGCAGGTTAAGAAAGATTGGTCGGGGCTGGAGGATTTGGTTGCCACCGCAAAAGATAACCCAAACTATGCCGCTGGCGTTGTGACTGGACCTTCGTTGCTGACCCACACGCTCTCAAAACTTTTTACCCCGGCTGGCATGGCGGCGAAGTTGACGCGCGGAACTGGAGTGAGCGATGCGACCATGATTGAGGAAACGGCTGACGATCTTCGTGCCGCCGCTAAGAGTACCGGCACTCCCAAAACCATCGGCCAGTTTATCGATAGTGTCTCCAGCGCGGAAACGACTCTCATTAATAAATTTGCCTCCGCATTGGGACAGTATGCTCCTTACAAGATCAACTTGCCCGACGTAGACGGGAACTTCCCTCTTTCAAAGGCAATTTTGGATCTGAAAGAAAAATATCCACGCGGAACCGAAATAGGGGATGCTACCCGGAGGATGATTGACACTCGCGCAGCAGAATTCCAGCGTCCGATTTCTCTGGCAGATCTGAATCGTGAGCGCATCAACGCTGATGCGAGACGCTTTGGCCTGTACCAGCAATCCGACGTGCGTAAGTATGCTTCGAGCACGGCCAATGCCGAAAACGCCGTGGATACCACAATTTCGGATTGGGTCCGCAACAATGCCTACCCAGAGATGGATAAGCTCACGGGAAAACCGGAGGGGTACTTCAGAAACTTGCAACAGCGGGTCGGGAACCTGATGCGGATTCACAGCGAAACGAAAGAGAATGCCGTGAAACTACACACCCAAGCCATGAAAGAGCGCGGCTCAACTCGGTGGGAACGTGCGCGCCCTGGAGCGTCGGTATCGCAAAGCGGAACTGTTCACACTTACCTTCCCAACATCCCGGCATGGTTGCGTCCCGAAAATCCCGAAGAGGGTGCAAACGCCGCTATTCGTTCTGGGTATAGCCCGCGCCAGAACTTCCAGCCCCCGCCTGAAGTGTTGAGCCTTCCAGTGAGCGCATTACTGGGCACAGAGGCATTTCGTCATCAATACCCCCCGAGTCACCCTCTATCCCAAAGCCCCATCCAATGAATACAGAGTTGGTTGTACTCCATGACAACTGCTCCAGACTAGCCACATGGAGCGCGGAATTTGCCCTACCTGCGGCTCCTTTGGCTCAGGCGATGAATGATTCCCTTCGCGCCGGTCTAATCGCTGGAGAGCCAGCCAGGGCGCGGGAAACCCTACTCCAGATAGCGGCCGACCCCGGCCTGGACATGCAGGCATGGAATTTATACGATGTGGCGGTTCACCATGCCGCGCTGATGGAGCTTGTGACGGCCTATCTTGTTGCCGACGGCCCGTGGACCCCGGCCGGCGAAGTGGACGGGGTCGGCTGTCAGTCGTTTGTTTTGCCTGACGGCCGGTTGCGCCGGGTAGTGCTTTGTTCGGCATATTCGGAACTCCGCAAACTGGAGGAAGTCCACTCGTGGCGCACGATAGCCGATGTATGCGTGACGGGAAGGCCGATGCTATTGAATTTCATATCCATAGGCCAGTCCCGCAAGGGGCTTCGGGCATCGCCGTGGACGCAGGGATATGTCCATCCCGAAAATGGGATATTGCGAGTCAAGCGTATTGCTTCGGAAAAGACTGGCCCTAACCCTCGATTCTCTGATAATTGGAAGAAAGTTTACCGGGAGCAGACCGACCACAAACCAAAAGAGTGGCTGGCTATCATGCAACAGGACCACGCGTTTGAGGATTTAGTGCAATATTGCACTGTTGATGTTCCAACTAACCGCAAAGGTATTTTAGAAGACTTGCGGCGGATTGAGCGCGAATTGGCTTCTAAATCGGTTGCTATGAGGCGTTCGGCGTGTTTCCGGTTTTCTCCATGTCCGATGGCCTGCTTGTGTCACTCCCCAGGCAACCTTACACCGGAATTGGTGGGCTGGAAACGGAAATGATGTGTTAAGATTTTGGCAACTGTGGATTCTGCGCTTCCTACGGGATTGGGCGCAAGGCTCGGGGCTAAGGCTCCGAGTTTTTTGTTTCGGGGTGGCATGATGAAAAAGTGGATGATAGCGGTACTACTCGCCGTGGCGCCGACGCTTACGGCGCAAACTGCGGTTCTCCCGATCTACGCCTGCACATTGCCGGGAACGCAAGCCCAGGTATCCAGTTTATTGTCTACGAATTATCAGCAAGGCATTATCCCGTCTTGCACTGTAACTGTTTATCTTACAGGTACGACCACGCTGGCGACGACTAGCCCGCAAAGCCCATTCACGGCCAATGCAAACGGGTCTATCCCCCCGATCTACTCCGCCATAAATCAAGGCGTGGATGTAGTACTGAGCGGGGGCAACGCGCCGAACGTCTACCCCGCTCCGGTAACCTTTACTGGATTATTCCCAGCGCAGCAAATTGTCTCCGCGGGAGTGAGTCAGATCATTCAGGGCTCAAATGTCACGATTTCACCTGTGGGTGGGACCGGGGCAGTTACGATAAGCGCCACAGGGGGCGGTGGTGGCGGAATCGGGGGATCGGGTACGGGGGGCACACTCCCTATTTTTACCGGCACTGGCGCAAGCGTGACGCTTGGCAATTCACCAGTGGTTTACAACGGTTCAATCCTCACTAGCTCTGCTGCCCTCGTTGACTCGGTATCCATTACTGCTCCGGTCACCAACGGCCATCAGACCGTAGGCTTGGCCACAGGCTCAGACAACGCGCAACTCTCGGCGGCGATCACAGCGGCGGGGCCGAACGGAACGGTGGACCTCACGCCGGGGCAGAAATACGTGGTCAATGCTTCGTTGAACCTGACCAAGAATTATCAGATCATCAACTTCAACGGCGCGGCCATCGAGTGTACGCTTACTTCGCTCGATTGCATCTACGTCAGTGGAACCGGAGTGACGATCAACCAGCCAGTCCTCATCCCCGGTGCGGCTGACGTAGGCGGAGCGGCCATCGAGGATGGCGGCATGGCGCTGACCATCAACGGCGGCGGGGTCGTGCAGCTTCACGGAAACAGTCCCGCCAACGGCCAGTACTGGTATCACATCATTCAGATTGACGGTGACGAAGTTGCTAGTTTGAACAACTTCAACGGACAAGCCAATGTCGCGGTGTTCGGCGGGTTGCAACCTTCGGCCCAGGCGGTCACGCGGTGCGACTCTACCTATTGCGGTTCGGGGCTTTATAACCCTCCCAGCACTTCAGGCATCGCCACACTCAACAACGTCGCTCTGACAATGGGATGCTCTGGAAACTCTATTGATTGGGAGGGCGGCAACACGCTTTACCTAAATAGCGTGACAATGCAGAGTTATAACCAATACGGTATGTTGGTGCTAAAGAACGGGAGCGGTGCAGGCACAGTGGTTGGCAACGGACTGTATGTATCCCCGACTTCATGCACAGGGGTAATCGGCACCGTGGGTAATCCCATGCTAAATGGGGCGCAGGGAGGGACTGCAATCGTGGTCGGGTCTGGAATTAACATCACCTTGAACGATTCCAACCCGCCTGGAGCGGGAGGCAACGGCGTAACGGCGGTCACCTGTACTACTTCACCATGCACTGAAAGTTTCGGCTATTACGTCGTTGTCCACAGCGGAACATCCTTTACAACTGTCACAAGGCCGATGGTGTTAGGGGTTACGGGGGCCAATGTCAATGCGTCCTTTACCGGGAGCAGCGTGACTGTAGTATCCCCAACCAGCCCCAACTCAGGGGATACCTGCGATTTTCTGGCAGTCGATCAGACGGTGAACGGTCAATCCGGTCCAGTCTTCGCGCAGACTGTAAACTCCTACGCGATTACCGGAGAGCAAGGAGTAGCCTGCGGACCCGGCGCTGGAACCTACGTCACGTTCACTGACACCGGGGCACGTAGCACGTATTCTTGGCCGTCTGAGCCTTCCTATGTTCCGGTTCCATATAACGTAAACATGGGAGTAAACGGATGGACCGCCGCCGCGATCATCTTGAACGGAACCGACACCGGCTTTTCTAATTACACCGGTCCGTGTCCCACGGCCGGAGGGATTATCAGGCCGTCGTACAGTTCGACGTTGGGGAAACCATACATAACGTGTACAACCCCCACGCTTGACGGGTTTAGTGGGAATGGATATCCTTCTTCGGCCACTCTCGTTAACCGGCGTTCCGGGTTTAATGCACAGACGGGCGCTCCCTCCGCTATTCTAACCCCGGCGTGGTACGCGAATACCGGCACCGGCTATAAAGGACTTTACAACCTCGGTCCCAATGACAGCGGTTGGACATGGGCGGGAGGACCGACTGATATGTTCACGCTGATCGACAGCAATCCGTGGAAGACGCTGGGTCTGCCGGGAAATAGACCTTCGTGGGACGGAGGAGACACTGCGATCAGTGTTGATAACACAAATAACGGCATCGCCTTGCGCGACCCCTACTCAGTGTCGGGCTACGCCAGCGGCACGACGGCGGACGGGGCGAATTTTCAAGAACGCCTGACGGCTTCTGCCAAGTCTCTCTATGTTCCGACGAACGTGTACGGCCCACTCAATGTAAGCCAACTGACGGCGACTCCCGCAATCAACAGCACCACGTCCACAACAACCGGGGGAACGATTCCGGCTTCGACGACCCGCTACTACCGCATCGCTGGAGTAATGGTTGGAGGTTATCATTCCGCAAGCAGCCCGGAAGCTCAACAGACTACTGGCAGTTCGACAAACACGAACAGGAACGAGTTAAACGTAACCATTCCCACGGGCTACCCAGCTTATAACGTCTACATCGGGACTGCCACGAACACGGAAGTAGGCCCTTGCAACGCTACGCCTATAACCACCTACGGAAACGCAAATACGTTCGATACGGGCGCGGCTTGTGCAAACAGCAACCCTTATCCCACCACCAACACGATGCCAGTTAGTTCCTTCACGTTGAGCGGTGGGACGGCGATGACGGCAAATCAAGGCACTGGAGCGTCAGTACAGCACTCAACCGGCACCACTACAACAAACGATTGTGTAAAGTTCGACAGTGCTGGGAATACGATTGATGCCGGATCGTCGTGCATACAAAGAGTGTTCTTGGGAACAATCGCGCTGGCCACCAACGCCATCTCCTCGGGAACGTGCCAATCTGTAACGCCGGGGTCAGTGAACAGTGTAGCGGCTACGGGAGTAGCGTCTACCGACATTATCGAGTGGACGCCCCAGGTTAGCTTGCAGACGGTAACCGGCTATGGGGTCAGCACGTCAGGAGCCTTGAGCATCGACGTTTATCCTACATCCGGGTACGTGAATGTGAACGTGTGCAACTGGACAAGCGGGACCATAACCCCCGCAGCCTTGACTTTGAATGCGAGGGTACTGCGATGATGCGCGTACTGATACTGCTCGCTGCTCTACTGTTCGGTCAAACCTATCCGGCCCCCGGACCGGGGCGCAACGCTTATAACGCGGTAACCCCGATCACGTATACGACCCACCAGTGCAGCGTCTATGGCGGGGCGACAGCGATCAGTACGGAGAACTGCACTCTGACCGTAGCCAACACCGGGGACACACTTCTGGTCTTTGTATCGGGGTCTAAAGGATCGGCGTTCAATCTCAACAGCGCCACCGCAGGCTGCGGGACGGGAACGGTACTCAGGGCGTCCTTATCTTTTGCGGGCGGCACCTTCTATAACTCAGTGGCGTCTATTCCCAACGCTACGGCTGGATCATGCACGGTCACCATCACCCTGTCTGCAACGGCTCTGTACCTTCAAGAGTGGGTGGTTGACTTTGCGGGGGCGAATACGGCAACGCCGGTTGACAATGCCAGTTGCACGTCGACCCCGTACTGCACGGCCACAGGAACGGCTGCAGCCATTACTAGCGGATCGATCACAACGTCCAACCCTAACGAGATGTTGGTTGCATGGACCTCATTGGGGACGACAAACACCTTAAGCAACCGCTCTGGAAGCCCGTTTACCTATGTCCAATTTCCGGCCAACGCTGGCGGCGGCAT
>CAZGHZ010000066.1:0-27886 GCA_964525655.1 uncultured Occallatibacter sp. | reverse complement strand
TGCGACAAATATTGTTCCCATAAACACTCCAGACCATAATTCCAAAAGCTGAGTACTAGAGTAATGTCTGCCATCTTGCTTTTCAGGATCTTGTGGAGGCACAGCAAGATTAGTCTTTTCTTTCGGTGCTGGTTTCGTTGTCTGGGCATGATGACCTTGATTTCGTTTTACTGACTTGTCTGAGTTATGAGGAAATATATAGTTAGAGGCAAAGCAATAGAATACAAACAGGGCCACAAGAGTGAAAATTAATCTTTGACCGTAGTATTGAAACCGAGACAAAGACGGAGTGTGTACGACCACATAATTCGGCATGATAGTGCTCGGTCAGAAGTGATACCCGATTTTTCTTGCTGATAGTATGTAATTCTTAGGAGAAAAGTGCAAGAATAAAATGTTTTTCGGAGTTTACCTTTCGGCATCGGTCCGCCGTGTGCTCTATGTCCGGATTCTCGGACCTGGGATTGCATCACAATGTGCACCGCTCATCCGAAGCTACGCCACCTTGACCTCATCGAGCAGATCGGGATGACGGTCGAGCACTTTGAGCAGCTTGACCAGGGCCAAGGGTGGTTTGGTCTTGCCATTCTCATAGCGGGAAAACGCATTGACGCCGCCGCCGAAGATCTCGGCCGCTTCGCGTTGGTCGAGCGACAGCTTCTTGCGCACCTTGACGATGAAAGCCGGATCGACGATGGCCGCATTCACCTGCCGGGCGAAAGCCTGCATCTCGCGCATGACTCGCTCGGAATCTTCCATGTCGTGAATGGATTCGCCGCAAGCGGGGCAAAAGTCGCCTGTCGTCTTCAAAGTTGTGGTCTTGCCCTTGTAGATATAAGGGATGTCACGGGTGTCGTGGATCAGCTCGGCCGCGCCGCAAATAGGGCATTTCATCTTCATAGCTCCTTGAATGAAACGATCAGCACTTCGTCGATGACGGTCAACTTGACGTAAAAGGCGCCAGCACTGGTCTGCGGACGGTACACATCTTGCCAGATCCGGTGATCGGCATGTGTGGTCATCGATTTGTAGAAATCCTTCATGGTCAATGAAGCGACCACGGCGACCATTCCCCTGAAATCGAATCCGAGGAGAGAGGCGGTCGTACGCGCAGTGTGCGTTGCTCTCACCTTGCCCGCGTCGATAAGTGTCTTGACGAGAGGCAACTCGCAGTGCGGAGTTCGCTTTTCCATAACGATATTAACCTACTTGGTTAACATTTGCAAGCAGCAACCTTCTTGCCGACCAGGCAACGATCACTATTGTCGAAAAGACACAAAGCCACGCAAACAGGTCTCCGTGCGCGGTGTAGAAGGTTACATCGCTGCGGAAGCCGTACTGGGCGGGCAGTGCGTCAACGGCATGGCGTGGAATACTCTGCCGGACGCGGCCATAGGGGTCGATCGCCGCTGTCACGCCGTTGTTGGTGTCGCGCAAGATCCAGCGGCGGTTTTCGATGGCCCTCATGCGCAGCATATTTAGGTGCTGCCACGGAGCGCTGGTGTCGCCGTACCATCCGTCGTCGCTGATGTTGACCAGCACCTCCGCGCCAAGCTGCGAAAACTCACGCACCTCGTCGGCAAAGACTGCTTCGTAGCAGATGAAAACACCGTAGCGATGGCCGTTGAGCCGGAAAACCCTATGCGAGTCGCCGCGCGTGAACGAAGAGACGCGGCCGGTAAGTTTGTGGGCAAAGCTGAGCAGGTTCTGGAAGGGGATGTATTCGCCGAAGGGGACGAGATGAATCTTGTCGTAGCGGCCCACTCGCGAGCCATCCGAGCCGACGACGAGCGCCGAGTTGTAATAGTTCGAAAGCTGCCCGTTGGCCGTGAGATCCGCGCCGATATTACCCACAACCAGCGGCGCTTGCACTTGCCGGGCAATTCCGATGAGCGCCTGCTGAAACCTCGGGTCCGCCTCTTCGAAGGGCGCAGGCGATTCAGGCCACACAACCAGATTGGGGTGGGTGGGATACGGCGGGCAGATACTTTCACCCCAAGGCGCAACGGTCTGAGGGATTCCGATGATGTAAGTCTTGCAATTCTCACCAGCCATTCGCTTGAAGTCGGCCATGTGGCGATCCCATTCGCCCGGCCCGTCCCAGCGATTGTCCTGGCCTACGTCGAGATTGGGCTGGATCAGGACGGCCGTCGCAGTAGTCGCAGGCTTGGGCGACGGGACTTCGGTGCCAAAGAATGCGATTACGAGCACGCACAAACCGGAGACCTGCCATGTCAGGTTAGCGAATAGGGCCTTCAAACTCGATCGCAGATCTCCAGGTGTCACGGGCTGCATTGGGACCAGGGATACGCCGGCGAGTAGTGCATTTACAACCACCAGCAGAAAACTGATCCCGTAAACTCCCGTCCACGGCGCGAGCTGGTTCACGATCCCGTTGTCCACCTGCGAGTAGCCAAGCTGATCCCAGGGAACGGACGTAATCCGCGCAGCCGCCAACTCTAGCGCGGTCCACAAAACCGGTGCGGCGACCAACGCAATCCGCGTGCTGCCCGAAGCCCGGCGCACTACAACCAAACCCAGCCCAAAGAGCCCAAAATAGAGCCCCAGCACCATGCTGTAGCCGATCAGCAGCAGCGTCGGCGCCAACGGCGGCATATCGCCGTAGTGCATCATCGTGTCGCGCACCCAATAGCAGTTGCCCATGTACCAGAGCACGCCGCACACATACGCGAGCAGAAAACCGCGGCGCAGCGGACGCGGGCCGTCAACGCAGGCCGGCGATAGCACTGCCCACAGCAGCGGAACCAGCCCAAACCAGGCGAAGATCGACCGCCAAGCGGGCATCGGCCCGGCAATGGGAAAGGGCAACTCGAGCAGGCCAGCGGAAAGCCCCGCCGCTGCCCACAGCTTCCAGCTTCCTAACTTCCAGGATGTACGCTGCATACTGCGCCGAGTTTATCGTATAGGACGCGCGCACGACGAGCGGATCGAAATCACGTTACAATCTTCTTATGCACCAATTTGCCATCTTCGCAATGGATGTGTTGGATGCGATGTTCTTTGTCGGGCTGGCGGGCTCGACCTTGGTCGTCCTCATCAGCTTTGCCGAGGACGGCAAGGAACTCTTCGGCAAGGACGAACCGCCTGAATCGCGTGCGGACAGGCCAGCATCGATACCGGCCGGAACTCCTCATTGACTCCGCCGCGCCTCAGAAATAAAATCGTCGCAGGGCGTATCGATTTTTTCACTCCCGCAAACCTAGAGAGCTGTCCAGCGCCAGCACAGGAACAATGGCAACTCGAACGACCGTAGCTCCTCCTTCCGACCGCGTCCGGCTGATCGTGGCATCCTCAGTGATGCTGACGTTCATCTCCTTCTGGCGTGCAGCGGCTATTGTTCTCTGTGACTTAGGCTCCTCCGCTTTTTATGCCGGCGGCATCGCCGAAGAGGCTGTGGGCGCTGCCGCTCCCTGGTTCATCCTCGCCATCATGCTCTTTAGCTTCGCGGTGCGCGCGGTCTACGTCGAGAGCTGTTCGATGTTTACCCGCGGCGGCGTCTACCGCGTGGTCAAAGAGGCCCTAGGCGGAACCTTCGGCAAGATCACCGTATCCGCTCTGATGTTCGACTACATTCTGACGGGGCCGATCTCAGGCGTATCCGCGGGCCAATACATCACAGGCCTGATGAACGAGCTGATGACAGTCGCGGCGCAAAGCCACTGGCTCCCTCCCGCTCTGATCGACGCACATAATAATGCCTTCCAGTTCGACATGAATACCACCTCGGCGGTCTTCGCAGCCGTGGTGACGATCTACTACTGGTGGCAAAACATCAAGGGTATCGAGGAGTCCAGCGGCAAGGCGATGCAGGTCATGCAGGTCACCACGGTGATGGTGGTGATTCTCTTTGTGTGGGGCATCTTTTCGCTGCTGGTGGGGCCGCGGGGCATTCATCTGCCGCCGTCGCCGATCCCGTCCCACCTCCAGTTCAGCCCGGAGGCTCAAGGCTTTCTGAAGGGGCGCGGGCTGCCGCTGCTGGGACTCTTCGGCATCATTATGGCCTTTGGTCACTCCATCCTTGCGATGAGCGGCGAGGAGAGCCTGGCGCAGGTCTATCGCGAAATCGAGCACCCCAAGCTCAAGAACCTCAAGCGCTCGGCGATCGTCATTGCCGTCTATAGTTTGGTTTTTACCGGCGGCGCCACGCTTCTTGCTTCCATGCTGATTCCCACATGGGAGCGCACCCATATCTACCAGGACAACCTGATCGCTGGCCTGGCGATGTACATGGTGGGCCCTCTGTTCTGGCGCATCGCCTTTCGCGTCTTCGTCGTGCTGGTCGGTTTCCTGATTCTCTCCGGCGCCATCAATACCTCGATGATCGGGTCCACGGGAGTGATGATGCGCGTGGCCGAAGACGGCGTGCTGACCGACTGGTTCCGTAAGCCGCACCCCAAATACGGCACCAGCCATCGCATCATCAACCTGATCTTCATCCTCCAGATGACCACCATCATCGCCAGCAGGGGCGATGTCTTCATGCTCGGCGAGGCTTACGCCTTCGGCGTCATCTGGTCGTTCTCCTTCAAGGCGCTGGCCCTGCTCGTGCTGCGCTGGAAGTTTCGCGGCGAACGAGGCTGGAAGGTTCCCGCCAATCTACGCATCGGCAACTTCGAGGTTCCCGTCGGGCTGCTCTCAATCTTCCTGGCGCTTTTCTCCATCTCTGTCGTCAATCTCTTCACCAAGTCCGTCGCCACTGTGAGCGGCGTCATCTTTACCATTATTCTTTACGTCATCTTCACAGTCTCGGAACACATCAACCAGCGCAAGC
Organism: uncultured Occallatibacter sp.; assembly: GCA_964525655.1. GTDB lineage: Bacteria > Acidobacteriota > Terriglobia > Terriglobales > Acidobacteriaceae > Telmatobacter. The sequence continues at coordinate 23,094 of CAZGHZ010000066.1, read as the reverse complement.
ATGCCCTGACTGCCCGCCAGATGAAAGATCAATTCCAACTGGAGCACCAGGACACCGTGAACCGCGAGTCGGTGGCCATCCGCCCCGGCGCAGTCATGGTGACGATGCGCGACGCCGCCAATCCCCTGGCGCTGAAGTGGACCCTGGCCCACACTAGCACCGAGGACCAGGACGTAGTGGTTATCAGCGTCCGTATGATGGGCGTCGGCGGGCCCGAGTATTTGAACGCTGAAGATCAAAGCTTCAGCGAACACGAGCAGATGGTCTTTACCAAGGCTGTCTCAGTGGCCGAGAGCTTCGGCAAAAAGGTCTCGCTTCTGGTCGTCCCCGCCGGAGACGTCTTCGCCGCGCTGGTGCAAGGCGCCAACTCCCTCGAGGTGGATTCGGTGGTCTCAGGAGCCTCAAGTTCAATCACCCCCGAGGACCAGGCCTTTTATCTCGGGCAGGCCTGGGAGGCACTGCCGGAGCCCAAACGCCAGTTCAATTTTTATGTCATCGGCCACGACGGCGAGGTCAAGGTCTTCTATATCGGACCCCATGCACCGGCTCTCAGCGCTGATGACGTGCAGCTGGTCCATCGGCTGTGGCTGAATATGCGCCGCGATCCCTCGATGCAGGAGCTGCATCATAGCGACATCATTAACTATGCCCTGACCCATCTGGCCGGCCAATATGCCCGCGAGAAACAGGAGATTCTGCGCGATCTGCGCAACTACCGCGCCGCACAAACGTCCGCCAACTTGCAACTCGGCGGCCAGAACCTCTCCCGGCTTCCTGCCGCATCCGCAGCACCAGGCCGCGAGTCGACGCCACCCAAGCCGACGAGCTACCTCTAGTACTGAGACAGTTTGATAGTGAAAGAGTGAAGCAAGAGTGGCGCGGGTTTTTCACTCATTCACTCATTCACTTCTTCACTCCTGTTTGTTTCGCAATTCAATTGCCACCGTACTAGACAGTCTCTCCCGGCAACCATCCCACAACCTGCACCTTGGAATCGACCAGCGCAGCCAGCTCCTCCGGTGCTCCCTTCAACTGTGGAACGGTTCCAAAGTGGATCGGAAGGATCGTCTCCACGCCTAGAAATCGCACAGCCAGCGCGGCCTCGTTCGGACCCATGGTGAAGTGTCCCCCAATGGGAAGCATCGCCACCTCGGGCCGGTAGAGCTCGCCGATCAGCTTCATATCTCCGAAGACAGCCGTATCCCCGGCGTGATAGATGACCGGGCCATCGGCAATGGTCAGCACATATCCTGCCGCGACTCCCACATAGTGGTCTCCCCGTTCATCCCGCGCCGCGGAGGAGTGCTTGGCCTCGACCATCGTGGCCGCCACATCATCCAGTCTCACAGTCCCGCCCAGATTCATCCCGATGGTGTTGGTCACTCCCTTGGCGGCAACCCACGCGGCCAATTCATAGATGGCCACCACCGTAGATCCGTGTTTTGCCGCCACCGCCACAACGTCCGCAATATGGTCGTCGTGACCATGCGTCAACAGGATGTACTGAATCTTCTCCGGCAGCGCAAAATCCTTCGGATATTTTGGATTGTAGGCAATGAAAGGATCGATCAGGATATTCGTTCCCATGGGGGTTTGGACCAGCACGGTTGCATGTCCCAGCCAAGTGACCCGGGTTCCTTTCAAATTCATCTTGGTCTCTCCCTAGCTTCGGCTTTGGATTTCGGTCATGTCGCACAGATCGATCGGGCTCTGCTTCAGCGAGTGATGAGCAACTCAGAGACGCTGTCCTTGGCCAGAAACTGCCGGTAGTCCGACCAGTCGGCAAACAGTTCCTTGATGCTGCGATTGGTGAAAGCGCGCTGAAGGGGAAACTGCTGCGTCAATTGCGTGTCGACATCGTCGCCGGGCGTGATGTGAAACCGGTAGTGCGCCGTCTCATCGCCGTGGGTTCGCGTATGGAAGAAGGCCAGCACCTGTCCTCCCGGATTGGTGGCCTCGAACAGGCGGGCAACCACCGGCTCGACAAATGGCTCCGGGAGATAATCCAGCGCGGTCCACAACAGAACTACATCGAATTTGCGCCCTGAGAGCTTAAGCGCCTGGTCCAGAAAACCCTCGACATTCCACACCGGCTTGTTTTCAGCATCGGCGCCAATCTGCCAACTCCCCGTGCAAGCTTCGTGGACCACATCGGCCAGAAAGACGCTGTGACCAAGGCCCGTGAGGTAGTTGATGTTCGCCGGAGAGGTGGTGCCGATGTCGATAATCTGGAGACCCGATTCGCTCTGAAGCCGCTGGCGCAAGGCCGCCCATCCACCCGAGTGGCGCGGCACTCGAGGGCCGTTCGTGCCCGAAGCTGCGGCGGCAGGATCGTTCTCTTGTTTTTTCTTGAGCCAACGGCTAAACAATTTGAGATTCCTTCGCGGTTCAACGACCGGAATGGTGTTGGCACGCGTGCAGTCTTCCATTCTTGGATGCCTTCGGGTTACCCTACGGTTCCGCCATTGGGCCCCTTGGCAGTAGCGCCCTGCGTCAGGTCTACCTTGCCGCGAAAGAGCGCATTGTCTTCCACCGAAAGGCGAAGGGCGCGAATATCCCCCTCCACGGCGCAACCGGCGCGCAACTCGACCCGGCCGCTGGCGGCCAGGTTGCCCTGAACCCGGCCGAGGACCAGGATGTCTCTCGCGGTGAGGTTCGCGGCGACGTTTGCATCCGGGCCGATGGTCAACCGGCTCTCCGCGAGGCTCACGGTCCCTTCCACCCTCCCATCCACAATCAAATCCTCGCTGCCCTTCAACTCTCCGAGTATTACCACGGTCTTGCCGATGCGCGCTGGAGCGTTTTCAACTGCCATCGTGTACTTCCTTCCTTGGACTGCTTGCAGCCCTGCTCTGAGGTTTCACAGCCTGCGATTCTCGCGCGGCCGTCTCTCCTTGAATCGTAGCTGACAAAGCCCTTTGTTTCGGTCAATACGATCTTGCCCGCGGCAACTGGCCCTGCACGAACTATACGCAACCGAGCCACATCGCTTCAATCTTGAGCCGGTGAAAAGTATCGCAAGCGCCGGCTTCGCGTCTAACGATAAAAGTGATTCAAACCGCAACTTGCAGACGCCCATGCCTATTAAACTAGACAATGTGCGCACTTTCCTCGCACTTCTGCTGTTGCTTCCCCTGGCCGCCGCATCCCAAGGCCAGACTGCTCCCACTCTCGCGCCCGCTCAATCGCAGGCGCTGGTGAGTCGCGCCCTGGCCTCCGAGTTGCGCTCGGCGCTGGATCTGAATCACCCCATGCGCTACCGGCTGCACAGATCCAGTCCGCGCCTCACCTCGACCAAAGAGATCGTTGAAACCCGCGAGGGCTTCGTGGCCCGCCTGGTCGCGATCAACGATCAGCCGCTCAGCCAGGCCGATGAGCAAAGAGAACAGGCACGGCTCAACGCCCTGCTGAGCGACCCGAGCCGCCAGAGCCACCGCAAGCAGAGCGAAGACCAGGACACAGGCATCGTCCTCAAGCTCCTGCGCATGTTGCCCCAGGCCTTCCTCTACGAATATTCGGGACCAGGCCAGACTCCGTCAGGAATGGTGGAGAAGTTCCGCTTCCATCCCAACCCCCGCTTCAGCCCGCCCGACATCGAGACGGAGGCCCTGACCGCTATGATCGGTGAAATCTGGATCGACTCAGCCGGGGAGCGCGTGGCGCGCCTGGAGGGCCATCTCCAGCAGGATACGGACTATGGCTGGGGCATTCTCGGCAAGTTGGACAAGGGAGGGTGGATTGTCATCGAGCAGGCCAGCGTTGGCGCGGGACAGTGGCGCATCGCACGCTTCCAGATGAAGATGAGCCTGCGGATTCTCTTCAAAAACAAGAGCTTCGACACAACCCAGGAGATGACGCAGTACGCGCCTGTTCCCGCCAATCTGAATTACCGGCAGGCCATCCAGATGCTGCGCGCCACTCCGACCGCCTCAGCCAAGGCTGGCCGCTGAGGAGCAATCGCCCAGAAACAAAACAGCCTCACCCTCGCGGGCGAGGCCGTTTTGTTTTGAGGCTGGCTTACTTCACCTTCATGAAAATGATGACGAAGGTGAACAGCGAGAGCGACTCGATGAAGGCCAGACCGATCACCATAAAGATCATCAGGCCACCGCGAGCGCCAGGGTTGCGAGCAAGAGCTTCGCAAGCAGAGCCTGCGACCTTGCCCTGACCGAGTCCGCACAAGCCGGCGGCCAGCGCCATGCCGACGCCGGCACCGATCGGAACCAAACTGGCGGCAACCGTGCCACCATCCGCAAAGGCCGGAACGGCAAAGCATAGAACCGCTAAGGCCAAAAACACAGATTGAAGTATCCGCATATTCCTCCCGCTTCCCTAAGATTGGCCGCCAGTGGGTGGTTGAGGCTCACCGTGCTGGCCCCCTCACGCTTTCGGCCCTTCGTTTGCCCGGAGCGGAAGCGCTCTCCGGCGAAATATGAAAACAGTCCCTGGCTTCTAGCAATTAGCCATTACCTACCCCTTCAAACCAACATTCCGGCTCTTGCATGAACTAGCTGGCGAACAAGCTAGAAGCTAATGGCTAGCAGCTAAAAGCTGCTTTTAGTGCTCGTGCGAAACTGCCATCGAAAGATAAATCATCGCAAGCAGCATAAAGACAAAGGCCTGGATCAGCGAAACAACGAAGTGCAATCCCAGGGCGGCGGCCGGCAGCACAACAGGAACCATGGAAAAGCCAACCAGGGTCAACAGATCGCTGGCCAACATATTGGCGTAAAGACGAATGGTGAGCGACATGATGCGCGCCAAGTGCGAGATGATTTCAATCAGAAACAGCAGCGGAGCAATCCACCAGATGGGGCCGACGAATTGCTTCAGATAGCCGAGCGGTCCGTGCACGCGGACGCCGTGAAAGTTGTAGTAGAGAAAGGTAAGCAGTGCAACGCCCAGAGGCACCGGCGGGAAGGCAGTTGGGGTATCGACGCCTGGAATCAACCCCAGTAGGTTGTTGAGCAGGACGAAAAGAAGAACGCAGGTGACAAAGGCCTGGAAGCGCTCATATCCATGACCGATTACCTGATCGGCCATGCTGCCGGAAAACTCGTGAATCATCTCCGAAATCTGCTGCGCGGGGTTGGGCATCTCAACCTTGAGAGTCAGCCGCACAAATAGAAAGAAGATGATCAAGCCACAGGCTACGAGCAGTTCTCCAGCCAGTGCGCTGTTGACCTTGACTGCGTTCTCCGCCGCCTCCGCGGCCTGTAGTCCCGCAATCGACTGATACGCCCAAAGTTCGGGACCTAGGAGATAAGTATTCAAAATGTGCGTAAGCGCAACTAATCCAGGCATGAGGACGTATTTCTTTCCGTTTCCAGGCTAGATTCACCGCTTCCCTGAAATCTTCAGTCGCGGAGCAGGCGGAGAGCCTCCCAGCCCAAAGTCAACATCGCAAGACCAAGGCCGCAGAGCATCGCCACCGGCGAGCCCTGGAAACATTTCAGGCTAACATAAATCACCCCTACGAAGACGGTGAGCCTGAACACAAAGAAGAGAACCACAACAGAAGCGTTCATAGGCGTCTTTTGCTGGTCCATTTTGGCGTTCACCAGACAGACGAGGCGCTGCCATTCCCAAATACTTGCCGCCGAGATCAGGGTGCCGGTCGCCAGCATAGCCCCATTGCGCCAGCCTGAAGCCATCCATAGCACCAGCGCGGAAACAACACCCAGAATCAACGTGTTACGCAGGGACCTTCGGAGCAGACTACTCACGGCCTCATCGCTGAGGCTGGTAATCGGATGGACATCTTGTCTCATGAATGTTTTCCGGGACTTCCCGCTCCGATCCCGCCTTCATTCTTCTTTTCCGTCTTGGGATCGGCCACAGCAGCCAACGCCATCCGCACCGCTGCAGTCAACCCGGCGATGCTTCCGAGGATGATTCCCACCAGCGTAATCCACGAATGATGCAAGCGGTTATCCAGCCAAGCGCCAGCAAGCCAGCCAATAAAGACCGCTGATGGCAGTACAATGGCGATCTGCATCAGCTTTTCGGCCTCGACGTACGCGCCAAGCCCGCTGGAGGCCTTCCTGGGCAGCTTCGACTCCGGAATGGGGCGGTTGAAGGGCATGGAGGCTCCCTTTCAGCATACAGGGCCAACGAGCGAGCGGGTATACTTCCCTTTGGACCTAAGCCGGACAAATGGAAGGATTCAGAGTGTTCGATTCGGAATTTGAGCGCAGCCTCTTCGACCTGCGCAAGGCAAAACTCGAGGAGATCGTCAAGCTGGGCCAGGCGGCCTATCCCAACCAGTTCCCTGCTTCGCACACCATCCCCGAGGTACGCGAAAAGTGGGGAGAGGCGCAAGCCGAGGCTCTCGAAGCCCCCCGCACCACCGTGGCCGTCGCCGGACGCATCATGGCCATCCGAGCGCAGGGCAAGGCCGGCTTCGCAACCCTCCAGCAGGGCGGCCAGCGGCTCCAGATCTATGTGCGCCTCGACGCTGTCGGCGAAGAGGGCTTTGCGCTCTACAAGCTCCTCGACCTCGGCGACCACATCGGCGTCTCGGGCTATCTCTTCCGCACGCGGACTGGAGAATTAACCATCCACGTCGAGGGGCTGACCTTTCTGGCCAAGGCCATGCTTGCCCTGCCGGAGAAGTTTCACGGTCTGGCCGATGTCGAGCTACGCTACCGCCAGCGTTACGTCGACCTCTTTACCAACCTTGACAGCCGCGAAGTCTTTGTCAAGCGAGCCAAGACTCTTCAGGCAGTCCGCCGCTTCTTCGACGAGCGCGGCTACCTCGAAGTAGAAACGCCGATGATGCAGCAGATCGCCGGCGGCGGGGCAGCGCGGCCTTTTAAAACCCATCACAACGCGCTCGATCAGGACCTATATCTGCGCATCGCGCCGGAGCTTTATCTGAAGCGGCTAGTGGTGGGTGGCTTCGACCGCATCTACGAGATTAACCGCAACTTCCGCAACGAGGGCGTGAGCACGCACCACAACCCTGAGTTCACCATGCTCGAGTTCTACCAGGCCTACGCCAACTATCACGACCTGATGCAGATGACCGAGGAGATCTTCGCATTCGTCGCGCGCGAGGTGAACGGGACCACGGTGACCGAGTTCAATGGCCACACCATCGATCTGGCAAGATGGCAACGGCTGACGATGCACGAGTCGATTCGCGCGTACTGGCCGGAGGAGGCAGGCGCCAAGCCGGCCATCGCAGCCTTCGAGTCGGCCCCGGTGCTGCAAGCCCGGCTTCACGCGGCCATGAGTTCGCTGGAGAAGGCTGTTGGCGAGACGACGCGCCTGAGCCCCGAGCGGATCGCCGAGTTGAAGACGATCCACAGCGCCATCACCGCCGTCTACTACGATTCGCTCAAGAGCGCGCCGGTGGGCAAATCCGTCTACAACCTCTTTGAAGCGGTCGTCGAGCCCTTCCTCATCCAGCCGACCATCATCTACGATTACCCGGTCGAGGTTTCGCCGCTGTCGAAACAGAAGCCGGATGATCCTGACCACGTCGAGCGTTTCGAGTTCTTCTGCGGCGGCTTCGAGTTGGGCAACGCCTTCAGCGAGCTGAACGATCCGGTCGAGCAGCACAAGCGCTTTGCCCAACAGCTTGCCGAGCGCGACCGGGGCGACGACGAAGCCCACCAGATGGACGAGGACTATGTGCGCGCTCTGGCTTACGGGCTGCCTCCCACCGGCGGGGAGGGCATTGGCATCGATCGGCTGGTGATGCTGCTGACCGGCTCGAAATCGATTCGCGATGTGATCCTCTTCCCGCTAATGAGAAACAGGGATCAGAGATCAGAGATCAGAGATCAGGGGTCAGAAACCCCGGAATGACTATCTCTCTGAGGGAATATTTCGGTGACCTTCACGAATGTTACCAAGCCGGCGGGAGACACGAAGCACGCCTGCCCTTGTTGCCGATTTCTCACATTGGAGGAGCGTGGGGCGTTCGAAATGTGCCCCGTTTGCTATTGGGAGGACGATGGGCAAGACGACCACGATGCAGATGAAGTCCGCGGAGGGCCAAACGGTGGCCTGAGTCTAACCCAAGCCAGAAAGAATTTCTCAGTCCTTGGCGCGAATGACGAGTGTTGTATCTTGGGCGTTCGCAGTCCCCTTGAATCGGAGAAACCTTAACAGTTGCAGTTCATTTGTGGGTCAGGCAAGACACTGGGCTGGACGGGTTTTTCCCTGACCCCTGATCCCTGATCTCTGGAGCATCATGAACATTCTTTTCATCGGCGACATCTTCGGCAGCGCGGGCCGCAGCATTGTGCGCGAACACATCGGCCACATCCGCCAGGCGCACGATGTCGAACTGGTCATTATCAATGCGGAAAACGCCGCCGGCGGCTTCGGCCTGACGCCGCAGATCGCCGACGACCTCTTCGACATGGGCGCCGACGTGCTCACCACCGGCAACCACGTCTGGGACAAGCGCGAACTGATGGATTACATGAACTCGGTCGCTGCCGGCAGCCAGGAGCGCCCGCGCCGCGTCCTCCGGCCTGCCAATCTTCAGCCCGGCCTGCCCGGATACGGCATCTTCGAGGGAACGACCGAAAGCGGTGTGGACTACGCGGTCATCGATTTGCAGGGCTGCGTCTTCATGAACACGACCAACGACCCCTTCCACACCGTTAACGGCCTGCTGGCCGGCATCGAAGCCAAAGTCATTGTCGTGGACTTTCACGCCGAGGCCACCAGCGAAAAGGTCGCCATGGGATGGCACCTCGATGGCCGCGTCACCGCCGTGCTGGGCACACACACCCACGTTCCCACCGCAGACGAGCGCGTGCTGCCCGGCGGCACCGCATACCAGACCGACGTAGGCATGAGCGGCCCCTACGACAGCGTGATCGGCGTCGAGAAGGATCTGGTGTTGAAGAGATTTCTCACTGGAATGCCCGGCAAGTTTGAAGCCGCCAAGGGAAACCCGAAGATGTGCGCCGCGCTATTGGCCTGCGATCCCCAGACGGGCCGCGCAACGCGAATTCAGCGCATCATGCTCGGAGAGTGACAGGGGTCAGAGATCAGAGGACAGGGATCAGGGATTAGGGATCAGGGATCAGGGATCAACCGGAATCATCGCAGATTTCCGTGTCTGTCAAGCATCTTCGAGATACGCCGGTGCTTTATTGGAAGACGATTCTGCACGATTCCTGAAGGCCAAAACTGACCTCTGACCTCTGATCTCTGTCCCTTGCTTCTCTCACTTGATCAGAATCGCCTTCGCCTCTGAATCGGCTGCCTTCACAGGCTTTCCTTGAACCTCGGTCGGTGTCCGCGCGACGGCCTTTTCCTTCGATCCCGGCGCCGCCGAATGGGTGGCCTTCAGCAGCCTTCCCTTGCCGTTGAAGGTCATCGTCCACTGCGTCGGCCGGGGAATCGTGGAGACATCGGTAAATGAAATGACGGCGCCACCGTGCATGGGAATCACCAGCCTGCCCGGCGGAGCCGAGGGCAGCTTCTTGGCATCCGTCTCCTCCGGCGGCGCGGCCAGCGGGTGCGCGCCCGCCAGAGCGGCGTAGCAGAGACCGGTTTCAAGCCAGGCGGGAGCCTCCTCCGAGTGTTCCTCAGCCCGGATGTGGTTGAAGGCCGAAATCGTCAGCGCGTTGATCGGTGCGGGCGAAAACAACGAGTAGCCGCGCCGAATAATGGGGATGATGCGCACCCGACCGTCGCCGCCACGCGGAATCGAAGCCGAAAAGACGCTGACGTCGCCTGCGCCATTGTTGCGCGTGAAATGCAAGAGCAGGTGATTGGGCAGCGTCGGGCAGACAATCTGCTGGTAGCTCCACTTGCCCTGATTGAACTCCAGTCCTGCAAACCCGGCTCTTTCGTCGATCGAGGACTCGGCGTCCGCCGCCAGATCGCGATCTTGCGGGCTCATCCGATCAAAGGGACGAAACTCAAGAGGGTGGGGTTTGAGGGCGGCAGGTCCGGAGCTACCGCTGCCCGGAGGAAACGGCATGGTCCGCGGTGAGGCCTTGCGCACGTGGCTAGGCTCAGGCGCTGACAAATTCTGCTCCGTCTGAGCTTCAAGGGGTGCCCAGGCAACGGCCAGGGCGGCGATAGCCAGTACGGCAGGAAAGACTCTCGATCGTTCCATTCTCCCCCTTAGCCTAACACCACTGCGCAGAAAGTCTCTCGTCGAGGAGTCGAGGTGCGAAAAAAGGGCAGCCCGACAGGGGCTGCCCTTGATGACCCAGGAGGAGGATGCGGTGCGCCGGAGGCTCTCCCATTCGGCGCGGTCAATCAAACAATACTTAGCCGGTTAGTTTCCGGCCGGGTGGTGCGCCGCCGACGGCTTGGCGGCAGGATGGTGCACCGGGGCCTTCTTCTTCTCCGGCACAATGACGCCACCGCTGAGCACGATCTGCGCAGTTTGCACTCTCGTGTCTGTGGCCGGAACCTGTGTATAAGAGTCATAGGTGCCGTCCAACTCAGCCGCGGGCTGAACCCCGTAGACCGTGCCTGCTGCCGGAATATCCTTGTCGGCCAAGGGTGTCTTCAGATTGACGATGAAGTCGGCATACTTCGGATTGCCTTCCTTGGCATCTGGAGATACCGCGAGCTGAATCACAGAAGCTGTGGCCGAGATCACCTCTCCCGGAACCGGCGTCGCCTTGCCCTTCATGTTCCCCCAGAGCTTGTCGGCATCTTCCTGTTCGCCGTTCGCCAGAATGAACTCCTTGTCGCTGAGTGCTAGGCTACCAAGATCGGTGGTCTCCACCATCAGCTTATGCACGATTTCACCCGGCGTTGCGGCAGGGGCAGGGCTAAAGTCCCCCGGCGGAAAGACTGTAGCGGCTGCCGAGCTCTTTACCGCATCCAGACCGTCAGCATTGCCGTGATACTTCGTGTAGTAGAACTTCATCTTGGTTTCGATGGGAGTTTTCAACTGGGGCGGGGCAAAGTTCCAGGCGCGAGCGTAGAACCAGACTGCCTGCACCAGGTCGTTTCCATCCGCATCTTTGGCTGCCTTGGCGGCTTTCACAGCCGCAGCCTTGGCATCGGGATCGGTTGCCGCTCTAACCGCGGCTGCTGCTTGAAGCGCCGCTTTGGCATCGGCAGGCTCCTGTTTGACATAGGTTTCGGCCAATTGTAGCGTATCCCACAACCCTGGCATCTTCGTGGTTTGATCGGCTGGATAGAGCATCAGCTCCGTGCGATACTCCGAGATCCCGGCCTTCAGGTCCTTTTTGGAGAGGATGTCGTCCAATGCGATTGCCGAGTGGAAGGCCGGGTAGGTTGCACCGGTCAGCTTCTTCCATTCGTCGTCTTTGGTGGCGGCAGGCTTGGGGGCGGTGAGCCCTTTCTCTGCAAGCGCCGCGGCGTCGTCGCAGGTCTGCGCATCGCTCGTCTTGGCGCACTGGCCCTTCTTGATGAAGACCGAGATGAAGATGGCCTTCATATTGCTGGGATCGACTTGCAGCAGCCGGCCGGCCGCGCTGAGCGTGTGGTCAGCATCGCTCAGGCTCTGGTAGGTGTCGATCAATGTGTCGAGAACCGCATTCTTGATGACCGTCTGCGGATACTTCGTCAGGAAGTCTTCCAGCTGGCCCGCTTTGGTCTTGGGATCGCTTTGTGTGTTGGCCAATTGATAGGCGTTGAACTCTTGAGGATCCTTGATGGTGATCGAATCCTGGGCTCGCAGCATGGGCGAGGCAACATAGCCGATGCTCGCCAATGCCAAGACAGACGCGAAAACTAACTTCTTCATTCAGTGCTCCTGGGAAATGCCAAAATGGAGGTCAATGTTAAGCACTCGCTCGCGAAATGCGCAACCCTTTTTGTGCGGTTGCACGCCGGGGTGATGCAGAAACAATACCACGGCTTCCAATGCGGTGTTGGAAGGATTATAGAAAGCCCTGCCTCTCGTGACAAGCAAAGTCGTGCAGGAATGGAAAGATTTCCCGTGGCAAGTCATGCTCCGGCCCTCTTCGGCACGGCTTTGGAAACCGGATTGGCAGGTTGAAATGCCGAAATGGAGTACAACCCCGGCAAAACACCGCTTCAAGCTGCTTCCTCTGCCCGCTACGCCGGCTTGCCGCTTCCTAGAGCGCATAACGGCTTAGACACCTGAATCTCAAAAATGGTTCCCGGCCCTACTGAAGCAGCCGCACCAGCTCTGCCTGTTCGGCCAGGAAAGCGTCGTGGCCGTGGGCGCTGGTCATCTCCCGGTAGTCGGCCGCGACCCCGGCCGCGCGTATCGTGTAGGCAAAGTCGCGCACGTTCTGGGGCGGAAAGAGCCAGTCAGAGCTAATCCCGATAAAGCTCAGTCGGGCGCGAATCCCGCCAAAAGCCTCCTCGGGCGAACTGAACCCGCGGAGCGGGTCCCAGGTGTCCATCATGCGCATAATCGCCAGGTACGAATTGGCGTCAAAGCGCTCGACGAAGCGCTCCCCTTGGTAGTCGAGGTAGCCGGCAATGTCAAAACGTCCGCCCACCAGCCCCCCGCCCAGGTTGTCCAGCCCCCAGGGATCTTCGCCGTTGCGGTTGGGCTTGCGTCCATAGCGCTCGTCGAAGAGTTCCGACGACTTGTAACTCATCATGCCCACTTGCCTGGCCAGCGACAGCCCCCGCCGCGGAGGCCTTTGCGGCAGATAGTGGCCGCCCATCCAATCCGGGTCGTGCAGGATAGCCTGCCGCTGTAGGTGATTAAGAGCCAGCCCCATCGCCGAAAGCGGCGCCACCCCGATAATCAGCGCCCGCTGCACGCGCTGGGGGTCGTGGATCGCCCACTCGAGAGCCTGCATCCCGCCGATCGACCCACCCAAGACCAACCGCAGCCGCCGGACTCCGAGAGAATCAAGCAGCTTGGCTTGCGCCCGCACGTTGTCGCGAATAGAGACCAGTGGAAAATCCGGTCCGTAACTCTTACCGGTCTCCGGATCCACCGAGCCGGGTCCCGTCGAGCCATAGCAGGAGCCAATCATGTTGATACAGATCACGAAATCGTGGTCCAGCGAGAGCACCGCGCCGGGGGCAAAGATCTCAGGCCACCACGAACCCACCAGGGCCGAGCCGGAGAGCGCGTGGCAGACCAGCACGGCGTTGTCCCGAGCCGCGTTCAGCCGGCCATACACCGCATAATGCAGCGTAACGCCGGCCAGCGCGCGTCCGCACTCCAGCAGCAGGTGCTCGTCGAGCACGAAATCGCCCTCATACGTGGGATTGAGAGTTGCTCCCCCGGTCCCTCGTGGAACTGGCCAGGCGTCGGCCCCGGTGCTCGATTCGGTCATAACCTTCATTGTGCAACAAGACCCGCGCTTTCGGCTTTACATGCGAATTTGTGGCCGTTTGCCGCTTCAATCGCCTGGTCAAGATCGGCAAGAATATCGCGAATATCCTCGATGCCCACGCTCAGCCGCACCAGCTCGGGAGTCACGCCTGTGTCCGCCTGCTCAGCCGGCGATAGCTGCGCATGAGTCGTCGAGGCCGGGTGGATCACCAGCGATTTGGCGTCGCCGATGTTGGCCACCAGCGAGAAGAGCTCCAGCGTATCGATCAGCTTCTTCCCTGCCTCATAGCTGCCCTCTGCGCCTGCCTTCACGCCAAAGGTGAGTAGGGCGCCCTGGCCATTCGGAAGGTACTTCTTCGCCCGCTCGTAATACTGGTTGGACTCAAGGCCCGGATAGTTGACCCACGCGACGCCTGGATGCTGCTCCAGATGCTTGGCCACGGCCAGTGCATTCTGCGAGTGGCGCTCCAGCCGCAAATGCAGCGTCTCGATCCCCTGCAAAATCAGGAAGGCATTGAAAGGCGAGAGAGCCGCGCCCGTATCCCGAAGCCCCTGCACACGCGCCTTGAGGATGAAAGCCAGCGGCCCGAAGGCCTCGGTATACGAAAGTCCGTGATAAGACGGGTCCGGGTCGGAAAAGTCTTTGAAACGCCCTGAGGCCGCCCAATCGAACTTGCCCGCATCCACAATCACGCCGCCAATCGAGGTGCCGTGGCCGCCGAGAAACTTCGTTGCCGAGTTGACCACAATATCCGCGCCCCACTCGATGGGCCGCACCAGCGCCGCCGAGGCCGAGGTGTTGTCAATCACCAACGGCAACTTGTGCTCGTGAGCGATCGTGGCGATCTTCTCGATGTCCACCACGTCGAGCTTGGGATTGCCCAGCGTCTCGGTGTAAACGGCGCGGGTCTTCTCGTTGATCGCCGCCTCCAGACCGTCAAAATCGTCCGCGTCGACGAACTTCACCGTAATGCCCAGCCGCGGCAGCGTGTAGTGGAAGAGGTTGTAGGTGCCGCCATACAACGATGTGGTGGAGACGATCTCGTCTCCCGCCCCGGCCAGCGTCGTCGCCACCAGCGTCTCCGCCGCTTGGCCCGAGGCCGTCGCCAGACCAGCAGCGCCGCCCTCCAGAGCCGCGACACGTTTTTCTAGCACGTCGGTCGTCGGGTTCATGATGCGTGTGTAGATGTTTCCAAACTCCTTCAGCGCAAAGAGCCGTCCGGCGTGGTCGGCATCTTGAAACAGATAAGACGTGGTCTGGTAGATCGGAACGGCCCGCGAACCGGTTGCTGGGTCGGGCGATTGGCCTGCGTGAACGGCAAGGGTGGCTAAGTGCTGCTGCTTCGCTTCGGACATGGTCGACTCCTTGGGTTTTTGGCTGCTTTGTCAAATCCAAATGTTTAGGTGCCCCATCCATCGCGTTCTTGGCGATGGGTGGGAATCATGCACCAAAAATCAAAACGGCCCGAATCCTTTAGGACCCGGGCCGCCTGACTTCAAGCTTGGTTGCGCTTAGCGCATTTGCCGCTCGAGAGCCACACGGTCCGGTCCGCACGCCATGCACATACACATGGCCATGACCGCATTTCCGTATTCCCTCAAGCTCTGCATAGATTGCAGTATTAACGGAATGCGCCGCCGATGTCAAATCAATTCGCCAACTTGCGAATCAACCCGCTAACTCGCAAACCTGCTATTTCCGCGCAGCGGAGGCCAACCCGCCATCTCGATCCAAGCGCCAAATACCCAAATCGACTTGAGAGAATCCCCGCTGCGAGTGGATCCCTATTCCCCGTTCCCTTAGTCCCTGTCCTTCCAAACAAACGCCCCCACCTGCGGCAGCCCGACGTGCGCCAGCACTCGATAGACAAACTGCCGCGCCATCTCCGTCGAGTCCACCGGCCGGTTATAAAACACCGGAATGCAGGGAAAGATCACCGCGCCAGCCTCTGCCGCCAGCGTCATATTCCGCAGATGAATCCGGTTGAAGGGCGTTTCTCGCACGCAGAGAACCAGCGGCCGCCGCTCCTTGAGAGTGACATCGGCTGCGCGCGCGACAAGCGAGTTAGCCAGCCCGTGCGCAATCGCCGCCAGCGTGCCCATCGAACAAGGCAAAACAATCATCCCAGAGGACGGATAACTCCCACTCGCAATCGCCGCGCCGATGTCCGCGTCCGAATGCTGCACCGTCTTCACCGGCGTCGCGCCGAGCAGTTTTTCCACCAGGTCATTCCGCCCACTAATTCCCAATTCTTCGGCCATCACCCGCAGCGAATTCTCCGAAGCCACAAAGTGGACGCGCCCGACGCGCTCGTCAGCCTCCAGCGCAAGCAGCATCTCGCGGCCAAAGACCGCGCCTGACGCTCCGGTAATTGCTACGGTGAGATTCATTGGTGCCATCGTGCGGACTCCGGAGAAGCATCTCAAAGCATCGAATCAATTCTTGAGAACATCTGCCGTTACAATATCGGCGTTGCGGATAGTGCGTAGGTGTTCAATCCATTCATCACAATTAACAACTTTTGCAAGCGGAAATGTACTCTCTTCCCTTGCCTGCTCACAATACTTCCTTAGTTCCGAATCACCCGTAACAAAAATGTCACAATATGAGAGTGCCACCACGGCATGGTCGCGGTCGACCTGTCTGTTCTCTTTCAATTTCGCCTCGCCCTGCCATCTGGCGGCGGTCAATGAGGTCTCTACGTTATACGCCTTTAGCCGCTTCATAGCCCCGTTCTCAACGAAAATTGAGATTTTGGAGAAACTAGGTTCTGAGACGAGCAGATCATTGGCTCTATCATGAAGCTCTTGAAGATATGGACCCCTCTCATTCACCCGAGCTAGCTGAGTTGCGACATATCTTCTTTCGACCTGACGCAATATCGTTGGCGTCATCTCTCCCGCCTTATACCTTGAGCGGTTCTCATCATGCGCGGTTAAGTTCATTGCAAATACATCCAGCAACTCCTGGTTTGATGCCGGATCACAAAAAGGCTCAACGAAATCCCGCGGAGTTAAACCCGAAAACCTCTCGCGAGGCTTCCTGTACATCGCAGACGCGACATGAGCCAGATCGCCTGCTGCCTCAAAGCTAGGATCTCCGCATTTCCAGAACCGATCCCATTCACATAGGAACTCTTGAAGCAAAAGATCACCTCTATTCAAGATCCAAGATGGTTCGGCGTCTTCGACGAATTGAATTGTCCTTTCGAAATAATCCTTGCGAACAGTGCCAATCTCATAGAAATGCATTGGGGAAAGAACCAGCGTAGCCATTCCGGATTTGTGGGCAGGAATTACCCAATCTCGACCGTCGGAGGTGTCCGCACATCGGATAAGGAAGTTCTGATCGGCATAAACAAGCATTTTCTTATCCTCGGATGTCAGACAGACGAGAGTGCTTCCGGTCCTGCATTTACGATTCGAGCAGCCCCTACTGCACCTCGTCGCTGATCTCCTTCCACTCCTCCAGCATCTTCGAGTACTCCTCCGACTTCCCGCTAGCCAGAAAGCGCTTCATCTCCTCGAATGCCAGATCGCGTTCGCCCGCAGCCAGGAGCACCCGAAACAGCAGCAGCGAAACCCGCTCCGAATCGGGCGAAAGTTGTATGCCGACCCGGCAATGTGCGATAGCCTCGCGATACCGCGCACTTCGTGACAAAATCCAGCCAAGGTAACCGTGGCCGATCGAAAGCTCGGGAAACTCCGCGACAACGGCCGTCATGATCTGCAGCGCAAAGACGTTGTCGTTCTGCTCGTCCGCCTCGACCGCATGGCGGATCACTTCCATCACTCGCGCGAGATCCTCCTCTTCCAGCTTGTTCATCTTCGCTACTCGCCCAGTACCCTCTTGAAGATCGCATCCACATTGCCCAACTGCCTTGTGTAGTCGAAGGCCTGCGCCAGCTTTTCCGGAGTGAGTAGTTTCACAATCGCCTCATTCTTCGCCACCTCGTCGCGGAAGATCAGATCCTCCTTCCACGCTTTCATGGCATGCGCCTGCACCAGCCGGTAGGCGTCCTCGCGCTGCATTCCGGCCTCGGCCAGGTCCAGCAGCAGTTGCCCGCTGAAGATCAGCCCGCCGGTGCTCTCGAGGTTCTTCTTCATCCGCTCAGGATAGACCAGCAGTCGCGAAATCAGATCGGTCGACTTGGCCAGCAGATAATCCACCAGAATCGTCGAGTCGGGAAAGATCACCCGTTCGACTGAAGAATGAGAAATGTCCCGCTCATGCCATAGAGCAATATTTTCGAAGGCCGCCTGCGCGTTGCCGCGCAAGACGCGCGCCAGGCCGCTGATCTGTTCCGAAGTAATGGGATTCTTCTTGTGCGGCATCGCCGACGATCCCTTCTGCTTCTCGCTGAAGAATTCCTGCGCCTCGCGCACCTCGGTCCGTTGCAGATGCCTGACCTCGACAGCAATCTTGTCCATCGTGCTCGCAATAATCGCGAGTGTCGAGATGTACGCCGCATGACGGTCGCGCTGGATCACCTGTGTCGCCACCGGCGCAGGCTTCAGCCCCAGCCGCGCGCAGATCTTCTCCTCATGGTCCGGCTTCAGGTGGCCAAAGGTCCCGACAGCGCCCGAGAGCTTGCCCACGCGCATATCCTCGGCCGCCGCATCGAAGCGCGCCAGATTGCGCTCCATCTCGGCGTACCAATTGAGCAGCTTGAGGCCAAAGGTCGTCGGTTCGGCGTGAATCCCATGCGTGCGCCCAATCGTCGGCGTGTGCTTGAACTCTACGGCCCGCCGCCTGAGCACATCGAGAAACTCGACGATGCCATAGCGAATGATTGCCGAAGCCGCCTTCACCTGCAGCGCCTGCGCCGTGTCCACGATGTCGTTTGAGGTTAACCCATAGTGCAGCCAGCGGGACTCGTCGCCCAGTTGCTGCGCGTTCAGAGTCTCGGCTACCGCGGTGGTGAAGGCGATTACGTCGTGTTTCACCTCCGCCTCGATCTCCTGAATGCGGGCCACCGTGAAGCCGGCCTTCTCGGCGATCGCCTGGGCGGCCGCTTCAGGAATCACGCCCTCCTGAGCCAGCACGGTGCTCGCCGCCGACTCCACCTCAAGCCAGCAGCGGTATTTGTTTTCGTCGGTCCAGATGCGGCCCATTCCAGGGCGGGTATAGCGTTCGATCATGGGAGACTCCTTACATGAGCCGCGCAGGCAGCCCTTCTCCAACCATCGATTGTACGGGCAGAGGCCCCCAAACGCGAGGAAGAGTGACTGCCCCATCCATTTCGCGCTTTGCGAATTGGGTGGGAATCCACGAAACCAAACCGGTTCAGTTCCGAGCAATCCCCAGCCGGTCGCACAGCTCATCCACCAGCAGCCCGCGCCCTGGCTTGTAGGGTTGAAACCACTCGCCGTCGATCACCAGTTGCGGCACAGCCCGCTTGCCGACGCGGCGGACCAGTTCAGCCGAAGCCTCCCGGTCGCGGTCCACATCAATCTCGGTGTACTCGATGCCGTGCGAGTCGAGGAACTTCCTCGCCGCCCGGCAGTCCCCGCACCACGTAACCCCATACATCAGCACCTTCATGCGGTCATTGTACCCGGCCTCCCGCTGCCAGCAGAGAGTCCGTCGTAGCGCTGGCCTCCTGGTCGGCTGTCGCGCGAGCATCCCTGCCCGCGCCGGCTCTCATAAGATGTACCATCAGGAACAATGACCGCCGACGAGATTAAATCCCTGCTCAAGCTCGAGCCGCACCCGATCGAGGGCGGCTACTACCGCCGGACCTACGCCTCATCCCATGGCGTTGGAATGCCGCGCGGCGATCGCCCGATGAGCACGGCCATCTACTATCTGCTCGAACCGGGAACAGTCTCCGAGATGCACGTCCTGGCCTCCGACGAGATCTTCCACTTCTATCTAGGCGACCCGGTGGAGATGCTCCAGCTCTTCCCAGATGGCGGCTCCGCCGTCTTCACGCTCGGATCGGATCTTGCGGCAGGCCAGCACGTCCAACTCGTCGTCCCCGCCGGAGTCTGGCAAGGCACCCGCCTCATTGGCGATGGCAAAGTTGCTCTGCTCGGCTGCACAGTAACCCCCGGCTTCGACTTCGCCGATTATCGCAGCGCAAGTTATGCCGAGTTAGCAGAAAGGTGGCCGCAGGAAGCCGAGTGGATCAGGACATTGGCAAGAAGTTGAAGGACCAATTATTGATATTTCTGAGGTCATTGACAGTTGATTAATCCTGATTCTCGCGAATGCCGGTGATGAGGAGCCATGCGGCCGAAATGAAAAAAGCAAAGGAGAGCACCATAGCCACGGAAGCCACGTAAAGTCCAGCAACATATCCTGATATAAGTAAGGCAGAACCTACTATCTGAGCTACATAACAAGATGTGCCGATGATGAAGCGACCGATGCTGAGGCCCACGGAGCTTCTGCCTATTTTTGTGGCCTGGACGTAGACTCGTATGTAAGTAATCGTCGGGACGATCGAAATGACCAACCACTCAATGCCGACCCATTGATAGTTTTGATTTCCAATGACGGCGAATGCACAGATCATGAAGACGGAGGTGAAGCCCGTCAATGTTGCAATGGCGCGATTCTTATGGGTTGCATCCCGAGTGATGATCGAAAGATTGATCGACATGGCTATAAAAACCAAGCCCGCGAGAGCTGCCGCTCCGCCTCCTACCATAACGAAGAAATCGTGCCATCGGTCTATACCCATCACGCTTTACGATACAAGAAAGAGAATAAGCCGGCAACGTTCTTCGTCCCGAGAAGCTTATAGTTCGTATTCGCTCTACCGCCGCTCGCGAAAGAAACTCCGCAATAACTCTGCCGACTCCTCAGCCAGAATCCCTCGCTCCACCAACATTTGATGATTGAGCTGCGGATGATTCAGCACCGTGAGCACCGATCCCGCCGCGCCAGCCTTGGGGTCGGCTGCCGCAAAGACCAGCCGGTCCAGCCGCGCATGAATCATCGCTCCAGCACACATCGCGCAAGGCTCCAGCGTGACATAGAGCGTGCAGTCAAGCAGCCGGTAGTTACCGACCGCGGCAGCCGCCGCGCGCATGGCCACAATCTCCGCGTGCGCCGTAGGGTCCAGATCGCGCAGCATTCGATTCTGCCCGCGCGCAACGATCTCGCCCTCACAGACCACCACCGCGCCAATCGGCACCTCGCCGGCCTCGCCGGCCAGCCGGGCCTCATCGAGCGCGGCCTGCATCGCTTCCAGATCGTCGATCATTGATTTGATGTTATAGTGGCCGGGGCCCCCGCAGACAGGTCGTCTGTGGAGACCGCGGCAGGCTGCTGCTGGGTCATGCAATGCAACGTCCCAAGCCCCCAGACCAGATCGACCGCGTGAATGCCAATCACCTCGCGTCCCGGAAAAACCTCAGCCAGAGTATTCAGTGCCATGCGGTCATTAGGATCGTGAAAGATTGGCACCAGCACCAGTTCGTTTGCAATATAAAAATTGGCATAACTGGCCGGCAGCCGCTGGCCGCTGAAGATAACCGGCCTCGGCATCGGCAACTCGACTAAGTCAAATTGCTTGCCGTCCGGCGTTCGAGCCGCCTTCAGTCGATCCAAATTCTCAACTAGCGGTGCATGATTCGGATCACTTGCATTCGGTTCCACGCAAGCCACAATCGTCGCTGGTCCAACAAACCGCGCGATGTCGTCGATGTGCCCATGTGTATCGTCACCAGCGATGCCGCATCCGAGCCAAATCATCCGATCGATGCCGAGATAGTCAGAGAAAACCTGCTCCAATTGCGCGCGATTGACACCGGGGTTCCTCTGCTGCACCTCGCTCAGCAGGCACTCTTCAGTGGTGAGCAGAATGCCAAGTCCGTTTGCATCGATCGACCCGCCTTCCAGCACCAAGTGCTCCGTACCGTTCTCGTTCTCGATGCTTGGCCGCCAGGAAGGCAAGCCCAGCAGCTCCGCCACGCGCCCCGGTACCTGATTATCCAGCGGCCAATTGGAGTATTTCGCCCAGCCATTGAATTGCCAGTTCGTGATAGCAACATTGCCGTCTGCATTTCGTACAAAGATCGGCCCCGAGTCCCGCGTCCAACTGCGGTTCGTCGGCCACTGATGAAGGCTAACCCTGTCGAGGTTCGCCCCGGCGCGCTCCAGAATTCCGCTCGCACGCCCCTCGGCCTTGGCATCCTCAACCAACAGATCGACCCGCTCCCGCGCGGCCAGCAGCCGCACGATCTCCGCATAGAGCCACGGGATCGTCTGAAACTTTCCCGGCCAGTCGTCGGCATTGTGCGGCCAGGCGAGCCAGGTTGCCTCATGAAGCTCCCACTCTGCAGGCATGCGATAGCCCAGTTCGCGCGGCGTCTTTCCGGTCGGATGGTTATCGGTCATCTCTACAGGCAATCTCCGTCCGCCGGCCACGAGTTCACTGGATCGAGAAAGCGCTTCGTGATCGGCGAGTAGGCATCGATGCGGCGGTCGCGCAGAAAGGGCCAGTTGCGGCGCGTCTCCTCAATCAGACCAAGATCGATCTCGCCGATCAAAATCTCTTCTGCATCCTGCGAAGCTTGAGCGACGATTCGGCCAAAGGGATCGGACAAAAAGCTGCCGCCAAAAAACTCGATGCCCGGCCCATCGGCGCGATTGCCCAAGACATCGCCATGCTCGAGGCCTACGCGGTTTACGCCAGCCACGTACACTCCGTTGGCGATGGCGTGCCCGCGCTGGATGGTATGCCAGGCAGCAACCTGAGCCGCGCCGAACTCCGCTTTCTCCGCAGGATGCCAGCCGATCGCGGTCGGATAGAAGAGCGCCTCGGCGCCCTTTAGAGCGGTGAGCCGTGCGGCCTCGGGATACCATTGATCCCAGCAGACCAGCGTGCCAACGCGGCCAAATGCAGTATCCACAGCCTGAAAACCCAGGTCGCCGGGTGCGAAATAGTATTTCTCGTAGTAAAGCGGATCGTCCGGAATATGCATCTTCCGATAGACGCCGGCGATGGCTCCATCGGCATTCAGAGTGACCGCCGTATTGTGATAGAGCCCCGGCGCGCGCCGCTCAAAGAGCGATGCGACGATCGCGATCTGCAACTCGCGCGCCAGCTCGGAGAGCCGCGCCGTCGATGACCCCGGGATCGCCTCGGCCAGGTCGAAAAGGCGCAGATCTTCGCGCTGGCAGAAGTATTGCGTGCGGAAAAGCTCCGGCAGGCAGACGACGTTCGCGCCCAGCCGCGCCGCCTCTCGGATATGTCGCACCGCGGCCTCGAAGTTGGCGTCCGGCTCCGCGCCCATGCGCATCTGCACCAGGCCCACGTTGAACTTGTGCGTGCTTGTCATCGGTCTTCGAACACTCCTACGCGATACAGCAAGGCCAATCCCGATTGCGCGGAATTGGCCTGGAAACTATGCTACGTGGGCTGGCTACTCTTCCAGAATCAGCACAGCGGCGGCGATTGTTGTGGTCCATAATCCACGCCTGTCGCCCACAGCGGACTGTGTCACATTGCTGGTGCGGACAATTTTGTTGGAGATCCGGTAAATCTCTTTCTTCTCGTCCCAGCTTTTGTCCGGATCGAACTCCACGTCGAGAGTAGTGGCGAGCATCTCTGCCGCCAGCTCTTCCGCGTACTCACCGGCCTGCTCCTCGGTCTCGCCAAAGCTGTGATGCTCGCTTAGGTAGCCGTAGGTATCTTTGTCGGCGGGAATGGCCACGCCAATGCTCGAAACCAGCAGCCGATGAGCCTCGCGAGTCGAGTTCTCCGCAATCACCGCAAAGACCACTTCGCCGGGACTGACACAATTGAGGCCCTGCTTACGCGTGATCATCTTGCATTGCGGTGGGAAGATTGATGAAACGCGCACCAGATTCTGCGAGGCAATCCCCGCATCCCGAAGCGCCAGCTCAAAGG
>CAZGHZ010000065.1:0-27996 GCA_964525655.1 uncultured Occallatibacter sp. | reverse complement strand
TCTGCTCCATGGCATGGAAGAGGTCATCGGTTCGATCCCGATCAGGTCCACCAATCAAATCAATAGCTTACGCGGAAGACCGCCCGGTTTCTCACCTGCAGAACGTAACCTGCCTCCGCTTTACCGCGTTTCCTATCCCCTACTGAACGGTTTATGATCCGGGCTGCAACGCTCGCAACATCGAGTCTTGTGCAGCCAACATCGAAGAATTCACTTGGTGGGTGTAAAGGCCAAGCGTTGTCTTGACATTCGAGTGGCGGAGAAGCCCCTGAACCGTCTTGACATCCGTCCCCTGGTTGACCAGCCGGCTTGCCAGCCCGCGGCGAAAGTTGTGAAAGCCGAACCGTTGCCCCTTCTTGAGCTTCACCTTGCGGCAATCGCTGCCCGACGGAGATGGTCGACTGCACACGCTGATGAGGCGGATGGGCATCGAGGCATCTATCGCCGGCTCAACACTTCAAAACCCGCGCCAGAACACAGGGCTTACTCTTATCTGCTGCGCGGACCGGCCATCACCCGGCCCAACCAGATCTGGGCCTTAGACATTAGTGTTCCGCAGGAAGCGGCGTAGGAGATGAGGGAAGGTCCCTCGCAATCGGCTTGCCGGAGCAGGTTGCAAACCACGGTAAGCGGAGCTGCTCAAAAGCCTGGGTCGTGAGCGTTACGGAAAAGGTACCCATCTCATCAAAATCGAGAAGCTGGCGATGGAGCTTTTGCTGTTGCTCGTCTCCCGTCGCGAATCGCTTGTTTCCCGCGAAGAGATCGCCGAAAGGCTTTGGGGCAAGGATTTATCGCTACGCAGCCGAAATCCAAAGTTAAGCATGACCGCTCCCGGACGGCTAATTGCCGTCTCTGTGACAGAGTTATAATCAGCCAGATTGTTATATGGATACCTCGCGCCCAAAGGAACCACCATGAGAGTTCCCTTTCTATTCTTGGTTGTAGTCCTAGCGATCCTGGCGTCGTCACCGAGTTTCGCACAGGCTGACCACTCCACTTCCCCGGAGAAGCTGGGTACCGTGAACTTTACCACCTCGTGCAGTCCCGCAGCCCAACCTTCCTTCAATCGCGCCGTGGCACTGATGCATTCGTTTCAGTTTGCTCGCGCGATTGAAGCGTTCCAGGCAATTCTCGTGATTGATCCATCGTGTTCGATGGCCTATTGGGGAATGGCATTGAGCAGTTGGGGCAACCCCTTCGCCGCCGGTCTTAAGGCCCAGGCGCTACTCGATCAGGGCCTCAAGGCAGTTACTCAGGCAAGGGCCGCGAATCCGAAGACCGAGCGTGAGCACGCCTATATTGAGGCTGTAGCGCATCTCTTTACCGATACAGCCAATATCGATCAGCGGACTCGTGTCTTGGCATACGAAAGCGCAATGGCTGCAGTAAGTGCTGCGTATCCTGAAGACACCGAAGCCACCATCTTCTATGCGCTGGCTATTGCCTGCGCCGCCGACCCTGCCGACAAGACCTACGCCAGGCAGCTCAAGGCCGGGGCCATTCTTGAGGCTCTGTACGCCCGATACCCGGATCATCCAGGACTCGCACACTACATCATTCATACCTACGACGTTCCGCCGCTCGCTGCCCGCGCAGCCTCGGCCGCGCAGCACTATAGCGAGATTGCTCCATCGACTCCGCACGCACTCCACATGCCATCGCATACATTCACGCGACTTGGAGAATGGCAAGCGTCGATTGACGCAAACATCGCCTCTGCCGCCTCGGCGCGAAATGCAGGTCAGCCGGCCGATGAATTGCATGCCTGTGACTACCTTATTTATGCCTATTTGCAGACGGCACAAGACGCCGCGGCGCATCGTGTGGCTGAATCGGTCGTTGAGATATTCTCACGCTTTGATCCAGCAGTTTTCATCGGCGGAGCCGGCGGCCAATTGGCGGCGTATTTTGCACACGCGGCAATCCCTGCTCGATACGCCTTAGAACGACGAGCTTGGGCCGATGCCGCAAAACTGGAGCCGACTTCGAGCCCGTATCCGCATGCGGATGCGATTACTTACTTTGCCCGCGGTCTCGGCGCGGCGCATATGAAGGATCATGCCGCGGCAATCTCGGCAATCAACTCTCTCGAACAAATCCGCGACAAGCTGATCGGAATGAAAGAGGTCTATTGGGCCGACCAGGTAGAGATTCAACGCCAGGAAGTAGTCGCTTGGTTGACATCCGCCGAAGGAAGGCCAAAGGACGCGCTCGCCGGAATGCGGGCGGCTGCCGAACAAGAAGACAAGACCGAAAAGAGCGCCGTCACGCCGGGACCACTCGCGCCGGCGAGCGAACTGCTCGGAGATCTGCTGTTGGAACAGAAGCGGCCCTCCGAAGCTCTCAAGGAATTCGAGTCTACGCTGACCAAGGAGCCAAACCGTTTTTGGTCGCTTTACGGGGCAGCTGAGGCAGCGAAAATGGCAGGCGATCGTCAAACGGCAAAGATATACTTCCAAAAGTTGCTCAAAGTTGCCGAACACGCGGATCAAGCTGGCCGCCGAGAGCTAGCCGAAGCGCGTAGTGAAGTCACGCCGGAGTAGCAAGACACCACATACGACAACTGGCGGAAGGGGATAGATACAGGCTAACGCCGTAAGCTCTGGAAGTGACTCCGCACCCCAGCACGGTGGGAGGAAACGAGATACCAATTGCCATGCCATGAGATCGGTCGAGAATCTGAGCTGGACATCAACGACTCCAAAACCGAAATCATGGTGTTGTCCGACTCACTCGAACCGCAAAGGAAGAGTGAACTTCGTTCCCGGTCGATTAGAGAGGTACCCCCACATCAGCGGTTTGATTTGCTAGCCGTCTTCGAGCAAGCATTCGAGTATTCTCTAAACGAGCGCGGGTTATTTGACGCTCGATGTTTCGCTAAATGGGCCTCTCATATGCAAGCCTCAGATTTCTATGAAGACCACTGGCTGGTTGCCTACGAGGCTCTCGATCATGGATGGCTGCCTGCTCCGGGAGGCAGAGACTAGGTTACAGATGACGGTTCCTTCTCGATCCTTCAACTTCACGGGGTTCGCCTTTGCGACGGTGGTGTCGCCCCAACAACAGGCTTCTTTCGTTATCAGCTGAATTATGCAAAAGGCCATTTGGAAACCCTGAGAATCCTGGTTTAGAACGGTAGGGACTCGAAGTTCGCCTCTTCGCGAACCAATTCTGAGAAGTCGCCCAAATGGTGAGTAATGGAAACCAGGCTACACGCCTTAACCCCGCCAATCAAGCCAATCGCGCAGATATTCCAAGCCCTAATAGAATCGGGTCTTCCACACCCTATCAGGCACCAGAGATGAAAGCCGAATCGATCGCGGTTGGCAGAAGTGGTAATATCATAATTTCGCAATGCAAACAATATGCGTGGAAGACCGAGGCTGTCAGGCGAAGTCCGCGAGCGCGAATTAGAAGAGTGATTTGGATTGGCCATTTCTCTTTGATTCAGGAAAGGCGAAATCGGTGGCAGCATGATCAAATGCCAAGACCGCTCTCACATGCAGCATGCCCGGACTGTATTGATCGCTCAACTCGGATCGAGTGTGTCATGCTATGCTACGGGCCATCGGTGAATGAAGATGTCGTTCCGGTACGAGATGGCCGGAGTGAGCTTATCGTCCAGGGGGAATCTCGGTGCAGTCGCAGGCGCGCGCTAGGGGCATGAGGCATATTGATCTGACGGACGTTCAGCTTGCTTCAAGCGAGACAGCCCGACGCATTAACCGAGATATTGTTCTGGAGTTGATCCGGGCCAACCAGCCGATCTCCCGTGCGGATCTGTCGCGCCAGTCGGGCCTGCAGAGAAGCACCGTCTCGCAGATTGTGGAGCAGCTAATCCGTGAGAAGTGGGTGTGCGAAGGCGGCGTGGCCTCCCCGCCGCGCGGGCGCCGCCCAACCCTGCTCGAGCTCAACGACGACTTGGTGGCGATTGCCGTCGACATCCATCCCAGGCAGGCGACCGTTGCAACGGTCGATTTGAAGGGACGTTTGCTTTCGCGGTCATTGGTGGCATTGAGCTCTGACCCGTCCGCCTCCACACGGCTGTTGATTGACTGTATGCAGCGCATGCGGCTGTCGCTGCCGCGCAAATCGATCGAAGGGATCGGCATGAGCCTTCCCGGACGGATCGATCCGGTGACGCAGCATCTGATCTTTGCGCCGAACCTTCATTGGCCCGACTTCGATTTGAAAAGCGTGATCGAAGAGACGATGGGCCTGCCGGTGAAGATGGAAAACGCGGCCACCGCCTCCCTGCTTGCAGAACTCACTTTCAGGCGGATCGATGGGATTCGCGACATCGTAATGGTTGCCGTGTCGGAGGGCGTGGGAACTGGAATCTTCGCGAACGGGAGCTTGATCTCAGGTCATCGAGGAATGGCTGGAGAGTTCGGTCATGTTGCGCTCGATCCCGCAGGCCCCCTCTGCTCATGCGGCCGGAGGGGCTGCTGGGAGACATTCGCTTCCTGCCAGGCGGCGCTCAGGTATTTCAAGGAACTCCAGCCTCAGAGCAAGGCGACTAGCTTTCAAGAGTTGCTTGTTCTGGCAGAGGAAGGCGACCAGCAAGCCGCACAGGCGCTGGCCAAACAGGCTCTCTACATTGGGCGTGGATTGCAGTTGATTATTACAGCCTTGTCTCCCAGCCTTATCCTGATTGCCGGCGATATCATGCCTGCATGGCATCGATTGGGTCCGGTGATCGAGAAGGAAGCGGCCGAGAATTTGCTGGGAGGTACCCTGCCGCAGATTCTACCCACGCACGAGGGAGAGATCGCCCGGCTCCGGGGTGCGGCTGCCCTGGTCTTCCAGAGGCGGTCTGGACGCGAGCGCCGAGCGGACGCCGATCGAAGTTCGAGACTCTTCGAATACGAACGGGAACTTCGGTAGTTCCGAGGCGCACCAGGAAAACCCTTTCTTTTCGATATTACGAACTGGTGATACTATTCGTTCGGTACTCGAACTCTTGCGTAGCAAGAAAATTAATCATGATTGGAAGTAGCACAAAACATTAGAGAAATGTGATAAGACAAGGGACTTCAGGGCCTTCGCCCACCTCCGCGGCCGGGGGCATAAGAAGGTAGGCAAATCTCAGCAAAAGGATGTTTCTCATCTTTCAGCTTGACATGAGCCCCGAATAGTCTTTATAGTTCGTGACGCGAATTAATAAGCGTCCACGTGTGTTTTCAAATCCGAATCCGGCGTGCAATTGTCGGCCTTGGATTTGAGAGAAGTTGGCGAATTCGGGGCGGAGCCCGCGAGCACACCCGCGGAGCGTGAAAGAAACGCGGTAAACAACAACTTTCCGGAGGAAATTATGGTAGGAAGGCCAGGATTCAACCGTCGAGTGAAGACAGGTGCGATGAAAGCCCTGCTGATGACGGTCGCTGTAATAGCGTTGTTGATCGGGAGCGGAACCGCCAGTGCGCAGGTTCTCTACGGCTCGATCACGGGAACAGTCACGGATAAGGCCGGCGCGGTCGTTCCAAAGACCACCGTGACGATCACCGACCAGGGCACGGGTGCGGTCCGCACTGCCGTGACCAATGAAAGTGGTGATTATTCGATACTCAACATTCTTCCGGGCGCCTTCACCGTGACGGTTCCCAAGAGCGCATCCTTCGCCGGGTATTCCGAAAAAGACATTAAAGTTGAGGTCAACCGCCAGGTGCGCGTCGACATCGTTCTCGAAGTGGCGAGCGTTTCGACGGTGGTAACGATCACCTCGGCGCCTCCAACGCTCCAAACAGAATCCGGAGAAGTGAACAGCGAAATCAGTCAGAACGAACTCAATCAACTGCCGCTAACCTCCGGTGGGGGGCGCAGCTTCCAGGCTCTGTATAACCTGATCCCCGGCGGCACGGCGGTAACTGAGCAGAACTCGACTGCCTCCAATCCCTCCCGAGCCATGTCGGTCAACATCAACGGAGCTGACCACGAGAGCAATACCACACGTATTGACGGCGCAGTAAATTACTATGGCTGGCTGCCCTATCTGATCGCCTACGTTCCTCCGGCGGACTCCATCGAGAACGTCAGCATCACAACGAACTCCTTCGATGCCGAGCAGGGTCAGGCGGGCGGCGCGTCAATCAAGATCACCACAAAGAGCGGCACTCGCAACTTCCATGGCGGTGGGTGGGAGTATTATCAGGACGCCGGCCTCAACGCCCGCGGCTACACCAGCACAAAGGCCGCATTGACCTCTCCCGCCAATCCAACCGGCTCTATCCCCAAGAACGTCTTCCATGAGTTCGGCGCCAATATTGGCGGGCCGGTGTATATCCCGCATATTCTTACCGGCAAGCAGAAGCTCTTCTTCTTTGACAACTTTGAGCGCACCACTCGGCGCCAGTTGATCACGACCACGACGCCGTTGTCGTTGCCGGATGCAAACATGGCTGCCGGCAACTTCTCCGAGGCTGCCCCGTATACCACGCTCTACGATCCGCAGCCGACAGCGGCTTGGGTGGCTGCCTTTGTTCCGACCACTGCATGCCCCGCCCTTGTCTACACCAACGGATTCCTCAACTACAAATGCAGACCGAGCTTTACGAGTGAGTATGGCGAAACGGGAAACAACGTGAATACGATTCCCGCCTCGCGCATTGCTTTTGCTTCTTCGACAATGATTGCCAACCTGGCAAAATACACTGCAATCATCGGTACGCCAAGTGCGGCCCTGCTGGCGAGCAATATGGCGAACGATTATGTAGGCGTTGCCACACTGGCCTACAACCGAACCACCAACGATGCAAAGATCACCTACGTTCCGAATGAGAATACGCAGGTCTTCGGAAAGTACAGTATTGAACCCTTCTCCGTCGTGGACCCGCAGGTTCTGCAACCGGCTGGCGGCGGGACGGCTGACGGCGGCCAGCCTGGCGCCGCAGCCGGCCGAATTCAGAATGTCGGTATCGGCGGCAGCCATGTCTTCACTCCCAGGCTGGTTCTGGATGCCGATCTTGGCTACACTCGTCAATACAGCGGAGTTCAAGATGCCACGGACATAGGCTACGGCGACTACGGATCGGATGTCTTGAAGATCCCAGGCACGAACGAAGCTGGTCCCGCGAAGGGCTCTCTCTATGCCGGCCAGCCTCCCTTCTTTATCAACGGCCTCTCCGCACTTGGCAATACTGGATTGGCCAACCCCTTCCTGTTCCGCGACAACCAGTTCACCGGAGACGTGAACCTGAGCTGGATCAAGGGCAAGCACAGCACCAAGTATGGCTTTACCGCCTATCACTTCCTGCTGAACCACTTCCAGCCCACAAGCGGAGGCGGCGTCACCAACGTGCGGGGCGGCTTCAACTTCCAGGGCAATATGACTTGCTCGGGAGCGGGAACTTCCTGCGGTGTGACGGCCTACAACGCATTGGCCGACTTCCTGCTCGGCTTGCCGAATAACATCAATGGCCAAGCTGTCGCCAAGGCCACCTCAATCATCAATCCCAACTCCCTGCGCTGGTGGGAGTATGGCGCGTATGCGCAGGACCAGTGGCTGGTAACACCGAAGCTGACGGTCAATTATGGCGTCCGCTATGAGATGTATCCTGCCGCCTATCGCGACCACACGGGCGCGTATATTGCCGATCCAACGCTGCCTCAGTCGGCCAATGTTGAAGTTGGCGGAGTGGGCGGAAACCCGGAAAGCGCCGGCGTCAATATGGGACATGGTTTTTATGCGCCGCGCCTTGGCATAGACTATCGTCTGAATGAAAAGACCGTGATTCGTTCGGGCGCAGGCCTCACCGTCGATCCCGACAGCGAGCGGTACCTGCGTGACACTTTCCCGATCGACCTTGCTCCGAGCTACACCAGTGGAAGCGGCGCAGGCACCATTGCGGTCGATCCAGCCAACACAACCAACTATGCTACGGGTGAGCCGATGACGCTCACGTATGGCATTCCTGCTCCGGTCGTACCCAACTTCTCAACCGGTTTTGCCTCTCTGCCGCTCACCGGATCAACCGCAACCGCTCCGAAGAACTTCCGCCGCGGCTACCTGGAGTCCTGGAATCTCTTCGTCCAGCGAGATTTGGGACATCAGCTTGTGGTCAACGCCGGTTATGTGGGCAACCACATGGTTCGTCAGCAAGCTGGCGTGAGCCCGTATAACTCGGCTCCTCTGCCAAGTGGTTCGACATCTTGCATGGCCAATGGACAGTATAATCCCTCTACTGGTTTGACCGGCGCTTGCAGCTACCAGGTCAATACCATCTTCAGCCAGACGTGGTGCAAAGGCCTCAGCAACTGCTATAACTCGGGCGGCATGACCATCGACGGCCCGATCTTCAGTTCCATGTATAGTGGCCTTCAGACTCAGGCGACGCAAAACCTGGGCGAAAATGGCATGATTGGCGGTCTCTTCACGTGGTCTCACGCTATCGACTACGCGGATAACGGCGCTGGAACGGGCGGCGGAGGCACAACCTTCAACTACCCTGCCTATTACTTCCTGAACAAGGCTTCGTCCAGCTTTGATCGCAGGAGGAATGTGCAGATCTATGGCATGTACAAATTGCCCTTTGGACACGGCCAGAAGTTTGCCAATCAAGGGGTGATTTCTGAGATTGTGGGCGGCTTCGTGCTGAACGGCCAATACAGCCACGTCAGCGGCGCTCCCTTCTCAGTCAGCTCGAACAGCAACGTTCTTGGTGGTTTCTCACCGAACTTTGGCGCTACCTATGCTCAATTAGTCGCGCCCTATCGGCAGTTGAGCGGGCATATCCGCAAATTCGGCGACACCAATGTTTCGGGAGGCAGGCCCTGGTTTGATCCATCCCGCTTCGCTTCCGTGACAGAACCAACCTACACTGCGACCATGACTCCATCCCAGATCCCCGCACTGGTATTGCCGAATACGGGAAGAAATGAATTCACAGGTCCTGGAACTTCGGTATTCAATGCGAGCGTTTTCCGTTCCATTCACATGTACCGCGAAAGCGAGTTCCAAATTCGCGTCGAGGCCTTCAACGTTCTCAATCACCCGCAGCTCACCGGCGTGAATTCGACCGTTCCCAGTGCGGCCAATGTCGCCGCCGGCAACTACGGCACCTTCGGATTGATCAGCAGCTTCGGCAACACGCGCTCACTGCAGTTCGGTGGCCGCATCAGCTTCTAAATCATTTATCAGACTGATACCCGCGCCTGAGGATCTCTCTCAGGCGCGGGAGTTTTTTTGTGCGCCCAGCATGGGCGCACTCTAACCGGTGCACGCACCGTCACAAGCTGGTCACGGTGAGTGAAGTGAAGCGCAACTGTACGAGGGCAACCGAGTGTGGGGAGAAAGTGAAGATCGAAGCTACGGGCCAATGAACAAGAACTGGACAGAAGGTATGGCTCAAGCGCAGCTGGGGCGGCGCGGTGAAGAACGTTTCCGTGCCGGTGGCCATTGGCGTTTCGCCGAGCGGCAACCGGGAGATTCTGGCGTTGAGCGAAGGGCCCAAGGAAGACGCAGCCCTTGGGACGGCGTTCCTGCGTGGGTTGAAGGAGCGTGGCCTGAAAAGTGTTGAGCTCTTTGTCTCCGGCAAGGGCCTTGTCTTGGTGAAGAACCTGGCGGACTTCTATCCCGACGCCCTGTGGCAGTGTTGCGTGGCGTATTTCTATCGCAATGTGTGGACCGCCAAGCCTACCGGCAAGGTGAAGGAAGTGGCTGCGACGCTGAAGGCCATCCATGCCCAGGAAGACGCCAAGGCAGCAAAAATACATAGCTCTCCAGACAGTAGAAAACTACGCCTCATGCAGCTGTCCATGGCTGCGGAGATCGTCGAGGAACGGGTGAGGACGAGTCTGAAAGACGAGTTCGGCGGGCGCATGATGCGCGTACGCGGCGATATCAAGGCGACGTGCAATCTGATTTTCGGTATCCTCGCATTGGCTGTCGATCAGACTCTGAGGCTGATGACTCAGCGAGATTGTCGCACCAGAAAACCTGAAAAGCTTCCTCGTGCCCACAAGGTATCGTCGCGGCGTGAGGAGATAACGGTCTTAGCGCCTCGACCCTGTCTCCGGTCTGCTCGATGTGGATCAAGATCGCTACCAACGCCCAACCGCGCTCCTTCATCGTGGCAACGTTGGAAATCTTGCGAGACGATCGACCTATCATTGATTTTGCAGGACGGCACGCATCAGTGTGTTTTGAATTGTCATCCAATCCCTTGGAATACGCTGCAATAATCGACGAAAACTATGAGGATGAGTGATCCTTTCCATCCCTGACGGACCGGCACAAATAGGCTTTGCATGGTAGAAAGGTAGATTGAGGGATTACTTCATTCAAAACTGCATGGAGAATTCGGTCAAAGTCCTGATTGTCGAAGATGAGCCCCACGCGCTGATGGGGCTTGCCGAGCTGATCTCCGGGTGGGGTTACCGCACCGAAACGGCGGGCGACGGCATCGAGGGCTGGGAGAAGGCGCAGGCCTGGGAACCGGCGATCGTGGTCACCGACCTGAAGATGCCCCGTCTCGACGGCATCGGCCTGCTGCAAAGGCTCACCGAAGAGAGCTCCGGACTCAGCAACAATCTGGCCGTCATTGTGCTCACCGCCATGGGCTCCATCCAGTTGGCTGTGGACGCCATGAAGCTAGGCGCATACGATTTCCTGCAAAAACCTGTGGATGCAACGCGCCTGAGGACCATTCTGGCCAACGCCACGCGCCAGCGCGAGACTGCTATCGAGCTTGAGGTCGCTCGCCGCCGCTTGCGCGAGACCGGCGTGCTTGGCTCGATGGTTGGTAACTCGAAGCCGATGCGCGAAATCTTCGGACTGATCGAGCAGATCGCGCCCTCCAACGTCTCGGTGCTCATCACCGGCGAGAGCGGCACCGGCAAGGAACTGGTTTCGCGCACCCTCCATGAGCTCAGCCCGCGCAAGTCGCGCCCCTTCGTCGCGGTCAACTGCGCGGCCATTCCCGAGACGTTGATTGAGAGCGAGATCTTCGGCCATGAGAAGGGCGCCTTCACCGGCGCAGCCGAGCGGCGTGCGGGCTGCTTTGAGCTGGCGGCCGGGGGAACACTGCTGCTCGATGAGATCGGCGAGATGCCCTCCGGCACGCAGGCCAAGCTGCTGCGGGTTCTCGAGGAACGCAAGCTTCGCCGCCTTGGCGCGCGCACCGAGCAGGATGTGGACGTGCGTGTTCTTGCGGCTACCAATCGCGATCCCGGCGAAGCGGTAGCCGAGGGCCATCTCCGCCCCGATCTCTACTATCGTCTGAACGTCTTCAATATCCACATGCCGCCCTTGCGCGATCACAAGGAAGATCTGCCGGCGATGGCCGAGGCGATGCTCGTGCAGATGAATCAGAAGCATGGCAGGCGCGTCTCAGGCGTTGCGGCGTCTATGCTGGACCGACTGATGGCCTACGACTGGCCGGGCAATGCGCGTGAATTGCGGAATATGATCGAGAGAGCAGTGGTTCTCTGCACTGATGGAGCGCCGCTCGATGCCGGACACCTACCCTCGACCTTCGGCAAGGCGCAGGCTCCGGCCGTGCAGCCCCTCGATTCCTCGGTGGTCCAGGTGCGCGTCGGTTCCACGGTGGATGAGATGGAGAGGCTGCTGATTCTCCGCACCCTCGAATCCACCGGGCAGAACAAGACCCGCGCCGCCGAGATCCTGGGAGTCAGCCTCAAAACCATGCACAATAAGCTCAAGGAGTACAGCCAGGCCCGCACCGATCTCGAGCCCTGAGCCATGCGACTCAAAACCAAACTCGTGCTGGCTATCACTCTGCTGGTCTTTCTGATTGGTGGGCTGCTCTCGCTGGTCTACGTGAGCGAACTGGCTCATGCGGCCGTTCAGCAGTCTTACGACACAAACAAGATGGTGGCCAACCAGGTGCGGTTTGCCCTGCAGAATGCCCTCGAAGCCGGGCTCAAAGATATACAGGTCGATCCCAACAATCCGGCCCAGTTGCGCAACCTTGAGGCCGAGGCGGTGCGCAACAACGCGCCGCTCCAGGCGGTCGTCGACTCGGTCAACCGCTATTCGCTTACCGTCTACGACATCAACATCGGCGACAAGCAGTCGGCCACGCTGCTCAGCACCAATCCTGAGAACGAAGACAAGCCGCTCCCGGTCCGTCCCAACTATGAGCAGCTTCTCCACGCCAATCCCATCCAGTTCATGAAGGAGGTCTTCGGCCCGCCCAGGGTCTTCGACGTTGTGGTCCCGCTGGAGCGCAACGGCGAACCCTTTGCCACCGTTCACGTGGGTGTGCGGACTACTCTGCTGCGCGCCGTCTATGCGCCCTGGCTCTCCGCGGCGCTCACGCTCATGGAGATTGTGCTGGGCACGGCTCTCTTCGCGGCCTTCCTGCTGAGCAACCTGGCTCTCCGGCCCCTGGAGGAGATCAGCCGGCAACTCGATTATTGGACTAGTTCCGCCGGCGCGGTGAGTGAGGCGCGCAGCAAGGAAAAGCGTCCCCCCCGGCAGGACACTGCGGTGCAGGTCTCCAACAAGATCGAACAAATCGGCCAGCGCATGCGCAATGTGGAAGAGGTCTTCTCAGCGTTGAAGGAAAACCTCGACCAGGTGTTATTGAAGCTGCAGGACGGAATCCTGCTCTTTACCGGGGATGGCCGCGCGGTGCTGGTCTCCGAGGCTGCCCGGCGCTTTCTGAACGTGGAACGGGGCAGCCTGCTCGGCCTGCACGCGCGAGAGATCTTCGACCCCTTGACGGTGCTGGGCAAGACCCTGCTCGATGCCTTTGAGGCCGGCCGCACCTTGGTCAAGGAAGAGGTTCAAACCGAGACCTGGCGCCGCATCGAGGCATCGCTGGACTTTATTCACGACGATCGAACCAGCCAGAGTCTGGGGGCGCTGGTCACCCTGCACGATCTGGAGTCGGTTGAGGAAATCGAGTCGGAGCTGGAACTCTCGCGGCGCATGGCGGCCATCGGCCGACTCACCTCCGGCGTCGGCCACGAGGTCAAGAATCCAATCAACGCCATCGTTGTGCATCTGGAACTGCTCAAGACGAAACTGGGCGATGGCAACGCTCCGGCCATGCGCCACCTCGAGATCATCGAAGCCGAGATCCATCGCCTGGACCGCGTTGTTCAGACGCTGGTTGATTTCTCGCGGCCCGTCGAGTTGCAACTTCGCGAACAGGACCTTCGCCAGATCGTCACCGACGTGCTCCAACTGGCCGCCGAGGAACTTTTCCGCAATAACGTGACCCTGGTCAGCCGTTTACCGGACAGGCCGATGTTCGCCAATCTCGACGCGGATCTGTTCAAGCAGGCAGTGCTGAATGTCATTCAGAACGGCGCTCAGGCGATGCAGCAGGGCGGCACGCTCGAGGTGATTCTGGAGGAAGACGTGAAAGTTGCCGTCCTGCGCATCCGCGACGAGGGTCCGGGCATTCCCGAAGAGATTCGGGAGAAGATCTTCGACCTCTATTTCACCACCAAGAGCGGAGGCAGCGGAATCGGCCTGGCAATGACCTACCGGATTCTCCAGTTGCATCATGGCAACGTGCAAGTAAAATCAAAGGTAGAGCGCGGCACGGAGTTCCTTTTGCGAGTTCCTCTTGCCGCCACGGAATGGGGACGCCGGCATCTGCGGCCGGCCAGCATCGACGAAGAGGGAGCGCGGTCCTGAATGATTGGCAACCCAATTAGATCGACCTATCTGCGCCTCCGGAGCTTGCGAAAGAAGCATCGGATCTATAACGATCTTTCGCTGCCCGATACCTTTCGCAGAATTTACAGCACCAAGACCTGGGGCGATGACGGCCAACAGTTCTACTCCGGATCCGGTTCGCGCGGCCCGGTCGCCGAGCGCTACTGCGCCTCCGTGATCGAGTTCATCCGTGAGCATCGGGTACGGAGTGTCGTCGATCTGGGCTGTGGCGACTTCTCCGTCGGAAGGCGGATCGTCGAAGCGTCCGGAGTGCGCTACACCGGCATCGACGTGGTTCCGGAATTGATTGAGCATCACAGAAGCTCAGTGCGCAATCCTCTCGCCAGCTTTCTTTTGGCTGACATCACCAGCGACCCGTTGCCGTCTGCCGACCTGTGCCTGATTCGCCAGGTGCTGCAGCATCTCAGCAACCAGGAGATTGCCAGAGCTCTTGCCAATCTGGGGAGCTTTTCCAGCGTGCTCATTTCCGAAGGCGTTCCGGTACGCCCAAAGTCGATGAATCGCGACAAGCCGCATGGACCGGATGTGAGGGCGCTTTATGGATCTGGCGTGTATATCGAGAAGCCGCCTTTCTCGATGCCCGTGGCGGAACTCTGGAGCTTCCCGTTAAAGAAGAATTCACTGTTGAGAACCGTGCTTCTTAGGCAAGACGCCACCGGAATGAATGGCGCCTTTGCCTGATTGTTGCCAAGGATCGCATGATGAAGTCGCCTGTTAAGAGCATTGTTTGGTTGCTGCCCTTGCTGTTGCTGACGGGCTGCTTCCTCTTTCATAAAACGGATAAGAGCCAGGTGCAGCCTCTCGCCCCCCCCATCGAGGACACGCCTCCACCAAAGCCCGCGCCGTCGCCCGCCGATCTGCCCCCTCCGGTCGTGACGGTCCCCGCTCTGACCCCGGAGCCCGCACCCCCGCCGCAGCCGGTGGAGAGGCCCAAGCCGCCAGTCAAACACAAGAAGCCCGTTCCTGCTCCCGCGCCGCCTGCCGCAAACACCACGCAGCAGGCCTCGCTTGGAACTCCGGAAGTGAGCGCCATCGGCCAGCTTTCATCCGGCAACGCCCCAGACCTGCGGCAGCAGACGCTGAACTCCATCGCGGCCACGGAACGCGGACTGAACGCAATCACCCGAACCCTAAGCGATCCGGAGAAGAAGACCGCCGACCACATCCGGGAGTTCCTCAAGAAAGCCAAGGTGGCGCTCAACACCGGCGACGTCGACGGAGCGGCCACCCTGGCAGCCAAGGCCAAGGTGCTGCTGGGCGAGCTTGCCGGCAATTCATAGTGCTATCCGCAGATTAATGGCGTCGACCTCCAGGTCGGCTGTTCTGTGGGTCTCCGGACCCACAGGCGTAGGCTGGCGGCGCGGACGCCGCCAGTACAGCAATTTGGAGACCAGCGCCACATTCGTCGCCCAATTTACAGGTAGGTTCTAAGTCCCTGATCCCTTCGCTTTACCGTTCTCCCCAGCTCAGTTTGCTGCGCAGCGCCTCAAAGAACCCGCCCTCGCTAATTCTGACCAGGTTGACGGCATGGCTCGATCTTCGGCAGCGCACCTCATCGCCCAGCAGCAGCTCGACGGCCTTCTGGCCGTCGACGGTCAGCAACGCCTGATTCTGGATGCCCTCGACCCTGACGGTGAGCGACGCGGCGCCGCGCACCACAATCGGCCTCAGTGTCAGTAGATGGGGGCAGATCGGAGTGACCACCATTGCGTCCACATCCGGCGTCAGGATCGGACCGTTGGCTGCCAGCGTATAGGCGGTAGAGCCGGTCGGAGTCGAGACAATGACTCCGTCGGCGCGGAAGCGGGCCACCCCGCTGCCGTCCAGTTCGACGGCAAAGTCTCCCATGCGAGCAATATCCGCTTTCGAAACCACCACTTCGTTAAGCGCCCTGTAGGTCGAGCGCGCCGTGCCCTCGCGCCATAGCTCAGCGTGCAGCATCGCCCGAGGATCGAGGTCATAGCAGCCTCTATGCCAGCACTCCAACGTCGAATAAAGGTCGCCCAGGCGAATCTCGGTCAGAAAGCCGAGATCTCCCAGATTCACACCAAGGACGGGCGTACCGGTCGGGGCAAAGATCCGGGCCACTGCAAGCAAGGTCCCGTCGCCCCCCAGAACGATCACCAGCCCCGGCGACTTCTCGGGCATCGCAGCCCGATCGACGGACGGCGCCGCCGAAGTGTAGCAACCGCCCTCCAAGTCGAGCAGTGGTTCATATCCGTGCTCGCGCAGCCAGGCAATCAGTTCCGGCAAGAGGCGGGCCAGTTCTTCTTTCCGTGGTTTGCTGACGATCGCGACACGAACCATACGGTCTCAGTGTAACGGACTGCCTGGGGTGGGGCCAGCGGTGCAAATAGTGTCGGTTCGCCGCGCATACAGTAGGAATTCCCGGTTCCCTTCTGCACCGGTGATCGGCGACGGAATCGTCTCCACCACCTGCCAGCCCAGCGACCGGACGCAATCGGCTACCTTGGCGACGGCCAGTTGGTGCGCCACCGGGTCGCGTACGATGCCTCCCTTGCCGACATGCTCTCGTCCTGCTTCAAACTGCGGCTTGACCAGCACAACGGCCTCCGTGAGCCCTGGAGCAGCGGCCAGCACCGGCCCAAGCAGCAGCGTGGCCGAGATAAACGCGACATCCATTACCAGCAGAGTGAGTTGAGTTCGCTCTCGCCCTTCTTTGGATGCGCCTGACTCAAAAAAACCCGGAGCAAGAAGCCTTGCATTCGTGCGCTCCACCAGCCGGACCCTGGGATCGATGCGCAGCTTCATGGCGATCTGGCCGAAACCCGTGTCGACGGCGGTGACCTGCGCTGCGCCGTGCTGGAGCAGGCAATCGGTAAACCCTCCGGTCGATGCGCCTACGTCAAGGCAGGCGCGCCCCTTCACCGAAATCCGCCAATGTTCGAGCGCCGCCGCCAGCTTTACCCCTCCACGGCTCACGTAGGGCTGCTCCTCGCCGAGCAGGCGAATGGCCGCATCTTGAGGAACAGCCGCACCCGGCTTCTCAACCTTCTGTTCGCCCACCAAAACCCGCCCGGCCAGGATGAGCGCGCGCGCCCGCTCACGGCTGGGAACCAGTCCCCGCTCTACCAGCAGCAGATCAATGCGCATCTTGGGTCCTGCCGGCATGGTGATCGCGAACCTCACCCGAAAATGACGAGAGGGTCACCCCCATGCTTGGAAATGACCCTCTCGCTGCTTGCCCAATCAGTCGAATGGAGAACCATCTATGGCTGCGCCTGGCACTCCAACAGTGTGTAATTTGCAGTGTACTTCGCGGCCATCGCCGCCGGAGGCAGGTCGCAGGGCTGGCCGTGCCCGGGAATCCGGCTCACGCTGTTGCTGTTCCCGCTGACGGCGTTTTGCGTGCTCACCCGCACATCCACGATGTCACCTTCCACCAGCACCGTGGTGTCCACGATGTCCAGATCCGTGCGAATGATGGTCAGGTAGGGGCTGTTCGGCGAAGCGACGTAGACCTTGCCCTGAGTCGAATTCTGCGTCGAGACCACGGTGCGCGGATAGCCGGTGACGGCCAGCGTTTTCACCGCCGTGTGGCTGCTCAGGTTCACCACTGTCACTGTGCTATCCGCCTGGTTGGCCGTGTAGGCGCGGCTCCCATCGTTCAAAACGGTAACGCTGGCTGGATTGTTGCCCACTGGAACCGTGAAGGTGGTGCCGAAGCCGCCAGTAATCGCGCCGCAGTTGGCATAAGCTGATTCACCGCTGACCATGCAGTTGTCATTGGCGTAGCTGTTGTAATCGTTGCCATACTCGTCCAGGCTCACGTCGATGATGCTGATCGTATTGCTGTCGTAATTGGCAACGACGAGCTGCTGCGTGGTGGCGTTGAATTCGGCATAAACCGGGCCCGCTGGAAGCGCGATCGAGGGATGGCAGGTTACCCAGTGGCCAGCCTGATTCTGAAACGGTATGCAACTGTCCGGTGTATTGTTCTGCACGTTGATCACCGTGATCGACCCGCCCGGATTCGTGGAGTCGCCCCCCCGGTTGAGCACAAACAGCCGCCTGCCATCGTTGCTCTCGACCGCGTAGACCGGGCACTGACCCAAGGGGATGCGGCTGGATATCGTGTCGTTGGAAACCTCGATCCCGTCCGCCTCACCGGCGGGAGCTGTTGTGGGGGAGAGATTGCAGGCCACATCGCTCGAGACGACGCCCCCCTGGCTATTCCCCTGGCTGATGCCGAAGTTGCGCTGCTGGTTGGCAGGAGTACCAACGATCATCACCGGCGTCGGCGCCAGCGGTATAGAGCGCACGAAAGTCTCCGGAGACCCCGCGAAGAGATCGGCAATGTTACCGTCGAGGTCGGCTACCCACAGGCCACCGGTTAACGACAACACGTTCACCAGATTCGCCGTGGTCGGCAGCGTGGTATAGTCGACATTCTTTTCCTGCAAATTGCTGGAAACGGGAAAATTGGTCATGGTGTGGTCGCTGTTGACGGTATAACCGGAACTGCCCGACGTGTCCACGGTGAATGTCGTGGGTCCGGGACCGACAGGAGCCTGGGCCATCACCGAATCGCCCGAGTAGTCAATGATCGTGGCGATACCGGGCGTTGTGGGTGAAGGGGCTGAAACTACCACCGCATACGATGAAGGCTGCGGGGCGGGTCCAGTGGGGTTGATGGGCGTTATCACCGGCCGGTAATTGTTGCCGCAGCCGGCAACCAGGGCTGCAGCCGCGAGCGCCGCTCCCACTTGAACCAACCGCACACGCGCCTGGCCTGAATTCATCCGAAAAAGCCTCATTCAGTTCGTTCCTGCTTACCTCTTGATTGTAAATCAGGGAGCCGGTGCACACTTAGCGCATTGGCCACATCTTGGACGCGGCTGAGGACTACACGGCACCGTCAAAAATCAGTGCCCGGCAACTTCAATAATCGCGCTCTCCGGCCCGCTCCACGCCGGGTCGCCCTGGCTGGTCAGTCTCTGCCGCGCATCGTCCCAATGCAAGCGGGTCACCTTGCCCGCGTCCTTCTCGTAGGCGTAGGTCGTTCCATCGTCCGAGAAGAGCGTAAAGTCGCCGTCTGCGCCCGGATAGACGCGCACCTTCGAGATGGCCTGCGTCTCATGCGTGCTCGCAACCGGTGCTCCCATCGGAACGATCGACCCGGCCCGCACGAAGAGCGGAATTGTATCGATGGGTGCGGCCACGGTCACGCTCTGGCCGCCTTTGATCCGCTCGTTGGTCCAGAAGTTGTACCAGTCCGCCCCGGCCGGAAGATATACCTGTCTGCTGGTCGCGCCCTGCTCCGTCACTGGAGCCACCAGAAACGCCGGCCCAAACATGTACTCGTCCCGCAGATCCGCGACTTTGGGGTCATCCGGGAAGTCCAGCGGCAGAGCCCGCATAAACGGCGCTCCGGTCTTCCAAGTCTGGTAGCCGAGCGAGTAGATGTACGGCATCAGCTGGTAGCGAAGGCGCAGGTACTTCTCCAGGATCGGTTCGGCCTCTTTGCCATAGGACCACACCTCGTTGGCCGGACGGCTGCCGTGCGTGCGAAAGATCGGCAAGAACGCCGCGTACTGGAACCAGCGCGTGTAAAGTTCCGGATAGTCCTCGTATCCGCCCACTGTCCCTCGAGCATCCGAAGGGTCAAGCAGCGGCTTGTGCGCCGGGTGATGTTCGCCCGGCAGATATTGCCATCCGCCTGTGTCGTTCGACCAGTAAGTAAGCCCCGATGCCGCGAAATCCAGCCCCGTCGGTATCTGCCGCTTGAATGTGTCCCAGGTCGGCGAGATATCCGACGACCAGAAGATTGTCCCGTTCCGCTGCGCACCGAGGTAAGCATCGCGCGAGAGGATCAGCGCTCTCCGTCCCGGTTCGTCCTTGCGGAGACCGTCATAGAGTGCAGCCGTATGGAAGAGCGGATAAACGTTGAAGTATTGCGTCCCCGGCCCAACGTGGAAGTAGGCGCCGTTGGGAGGCAGATCCGGCTCGGTCTCGTCGGCCCATAGCGAATCGAAGCCCTGGCTGATGATGTTCTCGTGAATCGTCTTCCAGAACCACTGCGCGGCCTCGGGATTGGTGGTGTCGATATCCGAACCGGCGCGGTCATACGGTAATCCATCGACCGGCTTGCCGTCGGCTGTCGCGAAAAGCCAGCCCTTCTTGAGCAGTTGGTTGTAATAGCGGTCTTCGGGCACAAAGCGCGGCCAAACGCTGATCATTGTCTCGAAGCCCATCTCGTGCAGCTTCTTGTTCATCGCCGCAGGGTCGGGCCAGTGCTGGGGATCGAAGTCGAACTGCCCCATCTTCGTAAAGTAGAACCAGTCCACCACCAGCACGTCCGCCGGCAGATGCCGGTCGCGATAGCCCTGCGCAACGTCCAACACCTCTTTCTGGCTCGCGTAGCGCTGCTTGCACTGGATGTATCCGTAAGCCGCCTTGGGCAGCATCGGCGTCGGCCCCGTCAGCAGCCGGTAGCCCGCATAAATCTCGTCCGCTGTAGCCCCGGCGATCACAAAAAAGCTGACCCGGTCGCCCACCTGCGAGGTCCACTTAGTCTGCTCGTTGAAACCCGGTTCGATTGTCGTCTTCGACGGATTGTCCCACACCACTCCGTAGCCCTTGTTTGTCACCATGAAGGGCACGCAGACGCTCTGCCCCGCCGAGGCCAGGTAGTCGTGCCAGCAGCGCACGACGTGGCCGCGATGGTCGAGGAAGCCCTCCTGATTCTGGCCCAATCCGTAGTAGTGCTCGTCCTCCGGCGAAGCGAAGCTCGCGCCCACCGTGAAAAACTCCGGGTCCGTCGCGCGCCTGTCATGCAGCGGCTCGGCCGTGCCGTCCTTCTGATTGAGAATGGCCTGTTCCCAGCCAGTCATCTCCAGCAGTTTTTTCCCCTCCGGCGTGGTAAAGATGATGTGCGCTCCGGGAACCGAACCGCTGAAGTATTTGCCAAGTGCCGCCTGATTCGGATCTGGTGGCTTGTTGCTGGGCCGGTCGCGTTCCACAGTAGCCACGATCCGCGCCGAGCGATATACGTCGGACCACTCGGCCTGGCTGGAGCTCCAGCCTGCGGCATCCGGCACAGCCACAAATCCAAAGCCGGGCGCGGCAAGGGCCGGCTCGCGGTTCAAGCTCAGCGTAACGCGCAGAATATTCGGCGCGTAGGGCTCCAGCACGATCGTCTCGCCCCTGCGGACGATCTCAAGCCGCTGGCTGGGAGACTGGGCCGCAACACTGGCCGCTGTAAGCAAGATTCCGGAAAAAAACGCAAGGAAAGCTGTAAACCTTTTCACTGAAAACTCCTCGGCGTCGAAAACGCCCGAAAAACTGCCGCGCAGTTGAGTGTAAACGGCGGGCCTTGAGTTTCCCAACACGGCAGGAGCGCCGTGCCCCACCCGCGACACACGTTACGATGAAGCGTGGCCCAGACCAAGCTTCCTTGGCAATCGAAACTCGTACTCCTCCTCATCTTGCCCTTTGCGGCCGCGGACGTGGTGCTCGAAGGCCATTGGTGGGCAGTCAACGTCGCACCAGTCGCTATCTGGGCGCTGGGTCTGAGCCTGATCTTCGGGCTGATCGTCTACCAGTTACGCGCCGCCACCCCGGCAGCGGCCTTCGCAGGCGCGACAATCACTGCCAGCCTGATGTTTTCCACTGCCAGCCTCCCCTTTCAGCCCTGGCGAACGGGCCTGGTCCCCGTGCTCGCGCTCTTCCTGCTCTCCTTCCTTGCGACTCGCCTGGGCCGCGAGCAGAAAGAAAAGCTAGGCACTGCCGAGAGACGACAAGGCCGAACTTCCGCGCAGGTAGCCGCCAATTTGGGCTTTGCAACCCTCGTTTCCAGTGAACTGGTGCAGTCGTGGCTCGAAGGCACTGGCTGGTTCGCGCGTGCAATCTCAACACCTGCCTTCCTGTTCGCCGCTGGATTGGCATCGCTGGCCGAAGCAGCCGCAGACACCGTCTCCTCCGAGGTAGGCCAGGTGCTCGGCGGCCAGCCGCGCATGATCACAACCTTGCGCCAGGCCGAGACCGGCACAGACGGCGCCATCAGCCTCATCGGAACTCTTGCCGGCGTGGGGGCAGCGGCAAT
The DNA here is from genome assembly GCA_964525655.1 of uncultured Occallatibacter sp. Classification (GTDB taxonomy): domain Bacteria; phylum Acidobacteriota; class Terriglobia; order Terriglobales; family Acidobacteriaceae; genus Telmatobacter. The sequence continues at coordinate 6,280 of CAZGHZ010000065.1, read as the reverse complement.
CGTCGCCAGCGCGGGAGCCATGGCACTCAGCGGAGGACGAGAGATGTTCTGGGTCGCCGGCACTGGCGGCGTTTTCGGCTTGTTCTTCGATAGCCTGCTCGGCGCAACTATCGAGCGCCGCGGCTTGCTTAATAACGACGCGGTCAACTTCCTCTCAACCGCCAGTGCCGCGGCCTTCGCGCTATCTCTGCTCGCGTTACTGGCTCATTTCGGGTGAGGCAGCTTTGTCGCTTATCAACCTTTGTGTTGAGTTACCAGCGCAGTCGAAAAGGGTGGCTCCAGACAAGACTTTCCGATGATGTGCAGTACAGACCAGCCCAAAGCCTGAGCATTTGCAACTCTGGAGTGGAGTGTATCTGTTGGGGCGGGACGAACGGCCTCCAAGATCTTTGGATGATCTCCCCCAGAGGCAGCCAAGATGAGCAAACTACCGGGCAAGACGGTTCTTCTTATCGAGGAGAATCCAAGGGATGCGCGTCTGGTTCAGGAGATGCTCGGCAGTCAGTCTTCTCACACAATTGAGTTGCTTCACGTCGATTGCATGAGCGAGGCCGTTAGACTTCTTGCGAAAAATGCGATTGACGTGATTGTGATTGACTTGGAGTTGGCTGGAGCACACGGACTGGATGCTTTGCGGCAGGCGCATCAGGCCGCCCTGAGCATACCGATTGTCGTACTTTCCGGCGTGGCCGGCGAACCGCTGGCCGTTCAGGCCATGCACGAGGGCGCCCAGGACTATCTGATCAAGGGCCAGATCGAACCACGCGAACTCTTGCGAGCCCTGCGCAATGCCGTTGAGCGCAAGATCTTCAGCGAGATCATCTTCGAGGAAAAGGAACGCGCCCAGGTCACGCTCGACTCCATCGGCGATGCCGTCATCTGCACGGACATTGCAGGAAACCTCACCTTTCTCAATCTAGTCGCGGAGAGACTGACCGGCTGGGCGCAGTCGGAAGCGCAGGGCAAGCCCATGGCCGAAGTCTTCCAGATTGTGGACCCTTCGACTCGGAGGGCAATCCCCAATCCGATGGAAGCGGCGGTTTCGCAAAACCGGACCGGGCATCTGCCGGTGAACTGTATCCTCACCTCGCGAGACGGAAGCGAATTCTTCATCGAAGATACCGTAGCCCCCATTCATGACCACGAAGGGAAGGTAACCGGCTCTGTCATCGTCTTCCGCGACGTGACAGAGGTGCGTGCGCTGGCGGAGAAGGTCGTCCACGCAGCCGAGCACGACTTTCTTACCGGCTTGCCCAATCGATTTCTTCTGAGCGACCGGCTCGGGCAAGCGATCGCCATGGCGCGACGTCATGGGGGTCTTGTGGCAGTGCTGTTTTTGGATCTGGATGGTTTCAAACACATCAACGATTCCCTGGGACATCCGGCCGGCGACAAGCTCCTTTGCTCTATCGCAAAACGGATGTCGGAATGTATCCGCAGCCCGGACACAGTCAGCCGCCAGGGTGGCGATGAATTCATCGCGTTGCTTGAGGAGTTATTTCAACCTGAGGATGCCGCCAATGCGGCCAGAAGAATACTGCGGGCTGTGGCGGAAACGCATTTGATCGACGGACACGAACTTCACGTGACTGCAAGCATCGGCGTGAGCATCTACCCTGACGACGGCCTGGATGCGGAGACGCTGATCAAGAACGCCGACACCGCGATGTACCAGGCCAAGGAAAGCGGGCGGCAAGGCTACAAGTTCTTCGAGCCGGAGATGAACCGCCGCGCCGTGGACAGGCAGTCCATCGAGGAGGACCTGCGCTGTGCCCTGAGACGGAACGAATTCACGCTGCATTACCAGCCCAAAATCGATCTGAAGACTGGAGCGATCACCGGGGCGGAAGCCCTGCTGCGCTGGGCTCATCCCACGCGGGGATCGATCCCCCCGCTGCAGTTCATTCCCATTGCCGAAGACTCCGGCATGATCCTGCCCATCGGCGCCTGGGTTCTGCGCGAAGCATGCACGCAGGCCCGAGCCTGGACGGATGCGGGTCTGCCGTTTGCAACCATCGCCGTTAACGTATCCGCTGTCCAGTTTCGGAATGAAAACTTTCTCAAAGACTTGTTTGCAACTCTTAGCGAAACCGGCATGGATCCCCGATCCCTCGAGCTGGAGGTCACCGAAAGCGTTCTGATGGAGCATCCGGAGTCGACGGCGCCCATCCTCGATGCCCTGAGGCAAGAGGGCGTCCAGGTGTCGGTGGACGACTTCGGCACCGGCTACTCCAGCCTGAGCTATCTTCAGTTATTCCCGATCGATGCACTCAAGATCGACCAGTCGTTCATTCGCAGGATTGCAAGCAGCCCTGGGGATACGACCATCGTAAGCGCCATCATCGCCATGGGGCAGAATCTTCACATGCGGGTGATTGCCGAGGGCGTGGAAACGCTGGAAGACCTGACCTTTTTAAAGGCGCACTCATGTGACGAGGCGCAAGGCTACTATTTCAGCCGACCGGTCCCCGCCAAAGACTTCGCCGCGCTTCTCATTCATTGAATTTCAGTGCAGATGCATCCGCCACGCCGTGTAACTCAAGATCTCGTGTGCGATGCGATCGAACTCCCCAACGGTGTTGTTCGTCGCACCATCGATGGCAGCTCTCGGACGGGGTGAGGTCAGCACATCCAGCCCGTCGGCGGCGCAGATCTCGTGAATCCTGAACAAATGCGTTCCATCGCTGACGATCACCAGCCTCCGCAACCCGTTGACTCGCGCAATCACGGCGATGCGCCGCGCCGACTCCTCGGTGTTGCGGCTCTGGGTTTCGGCGATGATGGCGCTCTCAGGCACGCCCATGGCCATCAGGTACTCGCGGCCCACCGCCCCTTCGTTGTACTGGTCGCCGCCGTTTCCGCCCAAGGTGATGATCAGCGGCGCTACGCCGTGTTGATAAAGATCGAGCGCGTGATCCAAGCGGGCGCGGTAGACCGGCGAGGGCCGTCCGTCGTACTCCGCCGCGCCGAAAACGCCGATAGCGTCCGGCCGGATCGCGCCAATCTGTTCGGCCCCATCCTGGCCGGCATAACGCTCAATCTGCGCATAGACCCAATAGGACCACCCCAGCGTCCCCGCGGCCAGCGCAAGCACCAGCAGGAGCGCGGCGCGCAGTGCCCAATTGTGTCGTTTTGGTCTACTCCGGCGACTCATGGGAACCTTCGGTTCAGAGATCAGGGGTCAGAGATCAACTTGTTCGTTATGACTATCTGTTTCGATCAACCTCAAGACCCACAACTTGAGGCTGACGCTTCCCGAACTTCGCTTGCTGACCCCTGATCCCTGACCCCTGTTATCTTTGCAAAACCATCACAATCTCATGCGTCGGGATGGCGCCCTCACGCAGAATCTCCCAGCGCCCCGGCCCCAGCGAAAGATCGACAATCGTCGTCGGCTGCGTGCGGCCGGTCGGCCCGCCGTCGATAATCAGCGGAATCCGGTCGCCGATCTGGTCGCGGACGCACGCTGCGTGGGTGCACTCCGAGGCTCCATGCAGATTGGCCGAGGTCGCGGTGATCGGGAGCCCTAAACGCTCCACCACTGCCCGGGGAATGGCTGCATCCGGCACGCGTAGCGCCACGTTGCCGGTATTGGCAGTCGACCGGAGCGGCAGCTTGGAGCCGGCTCGAACGATGATAGTCAACGGGCCCGGCCAGAAGCGCTCGGCCAGCTTGTCGATCAAGGGCTCGGTCTCGCGCACCAGTTCATACGCCTGAGCAACCGAGGCGATCAGCAGCGACAGAGGCTTGTGCTTCTGGCGGGTCTTGATCTGATAGATCTGCTCCACCGCATGAAGATTTACCGGATCGACGGCTAAGCCATAAAAGGTATCGGTAGGCAGGGCAACGACGTCGCCTTTCCTCAGACAGGTGACGATATAATCGATGCGGTCTGGCTCCGGTTCATCGGGATGAACGCGCAAGATCTCCGCTGACAAGAAAATCTACCTCGGTTCTCGTGTTGAATTTGCCGCAAAAGGGCGTACTCTTCCGGCATCGGCCCCGCCGCAAACCGCGATGTAAGCCAGGCTCCACGCCGGCCTGCTCACAACCGCCCCAAACGGTCTAGAATCGCGCTAGAGAGTGAATGGTTCGCACGAGATGCCTTCCCGCATTGTACAGAGTAAACAGAATCCTCGCTTGAAAGAACTCCGCCTGGCGCTCAACCACCCTGGCCGGGAGACTGGAGCGCTGGCAGGCATCGAGGGGCCAAACCTGCTTGAAGAGGCCCTCCGCGCCGGCCTCCGTGTGCCGGCTGTCTTTGTCGCCCAGGATTCAGAGTCCCTCCTGGAAGGGCTGGCGCTGTCCGCGCAAACCGAGGTGCTGCTCGTGCCCAGAGAACTGCTGAACTCGGCTCTCCCCACCGAAACCCCTCAGCCGGTTGCGGCCCTGGTTGAGCCGCCAGAGTGGACTTGGGCCGACATCCTAGAATTTCAGCCAAACGCCGCGCCACTGCTTCTCATCTTGGCCGGCCTGCAAGATCCCGGCAACCTGGGGACGATGATCCGCTCTGCCGAGGCCTTCGGGGCAACGGGCATCCTGAGCCTGCCGGGAACCGCCAGCGCCTGGAATCCCAAAGCCGTGCGCGCCTCTGCCGGAAGCCTCTTCCGCCTGCCGCTGCTCTCCGTTACCGCAGAAGATTGCTTTACCCGCCTGCGTGAGGCCAGCATCAAGATCTGGACGACCGCAGTTCGCGGAGCCAAGCCGGCCGATAGCATCAACCTCGTTGGCCCAGCAGTGCTTATCATCGGCAATGAAGGCAACGGCGTTCCGGCTGAGTTGGCCGCGCAGGCCGATGGATCTCTTACGATTCCCTGCCCCGGCCCCGTCGAAAGCCTGAACGCAGCCATCGCCGCCAGCATCCTGCTCTACGAAGCCAGCCGCCAGCGAGTGGGGATCTTGCATCGATAGCGTAATCTCCTGGGTGCCCCATCCTTTCGCGTTTTTCTGCGAAAGGGTGGGAGACCTCGAACCTCAACCAGCACCTCGCAGGGATCACCAATGAGCCTCTTTGACGGCGAACCCGAAGGTCCAAGCGGCCCGCTCCGCACCGCGCCTCTCGCCGAGCGCATGCGCCCCCGCAGCCTCGAAGAGCTCAGCGGCCAGGAGCACCTGGTCGGCCCCGGCAAGCCGCTCCGCGTTCAAATCGACCGCGACGACTCGGGGTCAATGATCCTCTGGGGTCCGCCGGGCGTCGGCAAGACCACACTCGCTAAGATCATTGCCGAGACCACCAGGGCCAGCTTCATCGAGTTCTCAGCCGTCCTCAGCGGCATCAAGGAGATCAAGCAGGTGATGGCCGCCGCCTCGCAGGCCTCCCAGATGCACTCCCGCACCATCCTCTTCATCGATGAAATTCACCGCTTCAACAAGGCCCAGCAGGACGCCTTCCTGCCCTACGTCGAACGCGGCGCAATTCGCCTGATCGGCGCAACCACCGAGAATCCCTCGTTTGAGATTATTTCCGCGCTCCTCTCCCGTTGCCGCGTCTACGTGCTGCAACCCCTCACGGAGCAGCAGATCGCAGCCCTGCTCCACCGCGCCCTCGAAGACCGCGAACGCGGCCTCGGCGCACTGGAAATCACCGCGGACGACGATGCGCTGGAACTGATCGCCAGCTACTCCAGTGGCGACTGCCGCTCGGCCTACAACACACTAGAAGTAGCCACCCAACTAACCCAGGAAAGCTCAAAGCACATCGACAAAAAAGTCGCCGGCGAAGCCGTCCAGCAGCGCGTGCTGATGTACGACAAATCCGGCGAAGAGCACTACAACCTCATCTCTGCCCTGCACAAGAGCGTGCGCAACTCCGACCCCGACGCCGCCCTTTACTGGCTAGCTCGCATGTTTGCCGCCGGCGAAGACCCGCTCTATCTCGCCCGCCGGGTCGTCCGCATGGCCGTCGAAGACATCGGCCTCGCCGCGCCCGAGGCCCTAAACCTCTGCCTCTCGGCCAAAGAGGCGATCGACTTCCTCGGCTCGCCCGAGGGAGATCTGGCGCTGGCCGAGGCTGTCGTCTATCTCTGCCTGGTGCCCAAGTCGAATTCCGTCTACACCGCGTACGGCGCGGTACAGCAGGAGATCGAGCAAACCCGCCAGGAACCGGTCCCGCTGCACCTGCGCAACGCGCCGACAAGGCTAATGAAGGAACTCGACTACGGCAAGGGATACCGCTATGCCCACGACGAAGAGGGCCGCGTAGCCGACATGGACTGCCTGCCAGATTCGCTCAAAGGCCGCAGCTACTACAAGCCCACGCAAGAGGGCCGCGAAAAGCTCC